>CAKTJM010000001.1 GCA_934567745.1 uncultured Eubacteriales bacterium
GTGCGTCGGAGAAAATACTTCTCAGCCCGTAAGTGTGCGAATCGTCCGCCGTAGGTGGACGGTGCGTTTGCGCAACGGGCTGCATCCCCTCCGTCGAAAAGCTCCGAAGGAGTTTTTCGACAGTCTAAGCGGCCGGGGCCATTGGCCCCAGCCGCTTCGTCGTCTCTTATCTTGGTTCACGGCGCGATCAGGTCCACGCCCAGCCCGAACGGGTCCGCCAGCCGCGCCGCGCCGTCCGGCCAGGTCAGGTCCCGCGCCGCCCGGGCGCACCGCAGCAGCTCCGCCCGCGCGATCGGCCGCTCGGTCTTCACCGGGACGAGGCGGCCCGCCCCGTCCTTCACCGTCGTCGTCAGGACCCGCTGCGGCGCGCGCTGCTCCTGGAGGGCGTAGGTCTCGCCCTTCGGGCACTCGTTGCCCTGCGTCGTGCCGTCCGCGGCCACCGCGATCCGGCAGCCCTTCGGGCAGCAGATGCAGGTGCACACGCCCGGCTGCGGCAGGCCCTTCGCCATCGCGTTCGAGGTCTCCGGCGGCAGCGGCGCGAGCGCCTCGCCCCGCAGCCAGCGCGCGGCGTTCGCCCCGGCGGTCAGGCCCTGGACCGTCACGAAGTCCGCCAGATCCATCACCCGGCGGCAGTTCCCGCAGGCGAAGACCCCCGGCAGGGTCGTCTGGAGCCGGTCGTCCGTCTCCAGCCCGTTCGCCGCCGTCACCGCCGCCCCGGCCCGGGCGCTCACCTCGTTCTCCGGGATCAGCCCCACCGACAGCAGGAGGGTGTCGCACGGCACCGTCCGCGCCGTCTCCGGCCGGGGGCGGCCGTCCGGGCCGACCTGGGCGAGGACCACGCCCTCGACCCGACCACGGCCTCGGATCTCCGTGACCGTCGTGCCCAGCCACAGCGGGATGCCGAAGTCGTACAGGCACTGCTGCACGTTCCGCTCCAGCGCGCCCGGCGCCTGGCGCAGCTCCGCCACGCCCAGGACCTGCGCGCCCTCCAGCGTCAGCCGCCGCGCCATGATCAGCCCGATGTCCCCCGACCCGAGCACGACCACCCGCCGCCCGATCATCAGGTCCCGGACGTTGATGAGGTCCTGCGCCGCACCGGCGGTGTAGACCCCCGCCGGGCGGTCGCCGGGGATGCCGAGCGCCCCGCGGGTCCGCTCGCGGCAGCCGGTGGCCAGGACCACCGCGCCCGCTTGGACCTCCAACAGGCCCGACCGGGTGACGGCCGTCACGACGCGGTCCGGCGAGAGGTCCGTGACCATCGCGCCGGTGCGGACCTCCACTCCGGCGTCCCGGGCCTCGGCCCGGGCGCGTTTGGCGTACTCCGGGCCGGTGAGCATTTTCTTGTACCGCACGAGGCCGAAGCCGTCGTGGATGCACTGGTTCAGGATGCCGCCGGTGCGCGGCGCGCGCTCGAGCACGAGCACCCGGCCCGCGCCCGCCGCCCGTGCGCCCGCGGCCGCGGCCAGACCGCCCGGTCCGCCGCCGATGACGACGATGTCCGCCCGTTCCATCACTTCACCCTCCCCACGAAATAGGCCGAGCCGGGCCCGCGATAGGTGATCTCCTCCGGGGCCATGCCATAGTCCCGCGTCAGGATCTCGGCGATCCGCGGCAGGCAGTAGCCGCCGTGGCACCGCCCCGTGGTCGCCCAGGCGCGGTATTTGATCCCCGCCAGCGTCCGCACGCCCAGCGGGTTCTCGATCGCCTGGCGGATCTCCGCCCGCGTGACCGTCTGACAGCGGCAGACGACCTCGCCGTAGTCCGGGTCCGCCGCGATGAGCGCGGCCCGCTCGGCGCGATCGCAGTCGCGGAAGCGGCGGATCGACCGGTGCTCTGGGTCGAACTCCGGCCGTTCCCGCAGGGGGAACTGCTCCGCGACCAGTTCGCACACCCGCTCGGCGATCGGCCAGGAGGCCGTCAGGCCGGGGGACTCGATGCCGATCAGGTCGATCAGGCCGTTGTCCTCCGTCCGGATCGTGAAGTCCCGATAGCCACCCTCTCCCGGCGGGGCCTGCTTGGGCCGCAGGCCGCTGTAGGCCCCGATCGACCGCACCGGCAGACCGGGCAGGAGCTGTTGGGCCTCCCGCAGCAGCTCCTCCAGGACGGGGGCCGTCGTGGCCGTGTCGGCGGGGTCGTCGAGGTACTCGGCGCTCGGGCCGATGATGATGTTGCCGTGGACCGTCGGGGTCAGGTGGACGCCCAGGCCGCCCGCGCCCGCGCGGGGGGCCGGGTAGACCGGCATCGGCAGGATGGGATCGGCGATCTGGTCGAGGAGGTAGTATTGCCCCCGGCAGGGGTAGATGCGGTAGCCCTCCACGCCCGCCAGCGCCGCGATCTCGGCGCTGTACAGCCCGGCGGAGTTGATGAGGACCTTCGTCGTGAAGGTCTCGCCCCCGGCGGTGACGGTGAAGCCCCCGGCGGTGCGCCGGATGGCGGTCACCGGGTGGCCGAAGCGGAAGGACGCGCCGTTGTGCGCGGCGTTCTCCGCGAGGGCGACGGTGTAGCGGAAGGGGTCGCAGATGGCCGTCTCCGGCGAGAGCAGCGCCCCGATCCCGCCGACCTGCGGCAGGCGCGCGCGCAGCTCCTCCTGCGAGAGGAGGGCGAGCCCGCGGCAGCCGTTGCGCTCGCCCTGGTCTTTGAGCCGGGCGAGGGCGGCGAGATCCTGCTCGTCGAAGGCGACGAGGAGCTTGCCGGTCCTGCGGTATGGCACGTCGAGGGTCCGGGCCAGCGCCGCGAAGCCGCGGCTGCCCGCGACGCAGAGCCGGGCCATGAGGCTGCCGGGGCGGTTGTTGAAGCCCGCGTGGACCACGGCGGAGTTGCGCCCGCTGGTCCCGGCGGCCACGTCCCACTCCTTTTCGAGCACCATGACCGAGGGCGTGTACCGCGTGAGCGCCCGCGCGACCGCGCACCCCACGGCCCCCGCGCCGATGATGAGGACGTCGCAGCTGGTCGGCATGGTGGTCACCACTTCCCTTCTGAACGATCGCGCAAATGAGCGCTGAGATCCGACGCGCTATACAGGACATCGGTCACATATACCTCGTCCTCGCGGACCAGATAGAAGACCGACCAGTTCCCCACGAGCATCCTCCGGAGCTTCTCGCCGTGTCCCACGCCAAACTCCGAAACGCGATACCGCTCAGGGAGCTGTTCCAATCCCCGGATCGCATCCTCGATCCGGCGGAGGAGCCTGGCTGCGGTCTCCGGCTCATGCAGGTCGACCGCAGTGTAACGGTAGAGCCGTTCCATGTCTTCCTCTGCCACTGGACCGATTCGGATCCGATAGCGTTTCATAGGCCATACCGCTCCCGGAGCCTGGCGAACACGACATCCGCGTCCTCGCCGCGACCCGCCGCCGCGTCATCCAGACCACGCTGGAGCCGCGCGCGAAGCTCCTCATCCGTCATCCGATCCATGTCGAGGGATACAGGCGCCTTCGGCAGGGACACCGCAAAGGGGATCCCCCCCGTGAGCGAGATCTGGTTCAGATACATGTCGATCGCCGTGGACATCGGGACGCCCAGCCGCTCGAGCACCGCTTCGGCGCGTTTCTTCACGGTGGGATCGACCCGCAGATTCAAGGTGGCTGTCTTTTCCATGGTGCCACACCTCCTATCCCCGCTATTGTAACGCAGATGTCGTTACTTTTCAACCCTCTGTTTGATCCTCCGCCTTGTGCCCAGTGTAGAGCTGGTAATACCGGCCGCGCTTGGCCATGAGGGACTCGTGGTCGCCGCGCTCGATGATGCGGCCCTGCTCCAGGATCATGATGCAGTCGCTGTTGCGGACCGTCGAGAGCCGGTGCGCGATCACGAACGTCGTCCGGCCGTGCATCAGGCGGTCCATGCCCTCCTGCACGAGCTTCTCCGTGCGCGTGTCGATCGAGCTGGTCGCCTCGTCGAGGATCAGCACCGGCGGGTCGGCCACGGCCGCCCGGGCGATCGCCAGCAGCTGGCGCTGGCCCTGGCTCAGGCTCGCGCCGTCGCCGGTGAGCATCGTGTCGTACCCCTGCGGCAGACGGCGGATGAAGCCGTCGGCGTTGGCGAGCTTCGCCGCCGCCTCGATCTCCGCGTCCGTCGCGTCCAGCCGCCCGAAGCGGATGTTCTCCCGCACCGTGCCGGTGAAGAGGTGGGTGTCCTGGAGGACGATGCCGAGGGACCGGCGCAGGTCCGCCTTGCGGATCTTGTTGATGTTGATGCCGTCGTACCGGATCTTGCCGTCCTGGATGTCGTAGAATCGGTTGATGAGGTTGGTGATCGTCGTCTTGCCCGCGCCGGTCGAGCCGACGAAGGCGATCTTCTGCCCCGGCGTGGCGTAGAGGTCGATGTCGTGCAGGACGAGCTTGTCGTCCGTGTAGCCGAAGTCCACGTCGTCGAAGACCACGTCGCCCGTGAGCCGGACGTAGGTCGCCGTGCCGTCCGCGTTCGGGCGCTTCCAGGCCCACACGCCGGTCCGCTCGTCGGTCTCGGCGAGGGTCCCGTCCGCCGCCTCGCGGGCGTTGACGAGGGTCACGTCGCCCCCGTCGGTCTCCGGCTCCTCATCGAGGAGGGCGTAGATCCGCTGCGCGCCCGCCAGGGCCATGACGACGTAATTGAGCTGCATGCTGATCTGGGCGATCGGCATGTTGAAGCTGCGGTTGAAGGTCAGGAACGACGCCAGCGCGCCCAGCGTCAGCCCGCCGATGCCGCCGAGCGCCAGCGCGCCGCCCACGACGGCGCAGAGGACGTAGCTCAGGTTGCCGAGCTGGCCGGTGATCGGCATGACGACGCTGGAATAGGTGTTCGCGTTGTCCGCCGACCGGCAGAGCGCATCGTTGCGGCGGGTGAACTCGTCGATGCAGGCCTCCTCGTGGCAGAAGACCTTGACGACCTTCTGCCCCTCGACCATCTCCTCGATGAAGCCGTTGAGGGAGCCGATGTCCTTCTGCTGGGCCACGAAGTACCGACCGGACAGCCCGGCCAGCTTCTTCGTCACGACCAGCGTCACCGCCACCATCGCCAGGGTCAGGCCGGTCAGCGGCAGGCTGAGCGTGAGCATCGAGATGAGGACGCTCACCACCGTGATGGAGCAGTTGAGGAGCATCGGGATGCTCTGGCTGATCATCTGCCGCAGGGTGTCGATGTCGTTCGTATACAGCGACATGATGTCGCCGTGCGGGTGGGTGTCGAAATACTTGATGGGCAGGGACTCCATCCTCGCGAACATCTGCACGCGCAGATCGCGCAGGGTCCCCTGGGTCACATAGATCATGATGCGGTTGCTGCCGAAGCCCGCCACCACGCCGCAGAGGTAGAAGCCCGCCACCCGGGCGATCGCGTGCAGCAGACCGGAGAAGTCCGGCGTGCCGCCCGCCTGGACGGCCTTGACGAGGGGCAGGATATAGACGTCGATCAGCGTCTTCGTGAACAGGGTCCCCTGGACCGAGGCCAGGACGCTCACGAAGGTGCACACGACCACCAGGATCAGCTGGAGCCAGTAGTGCCGCCACAGCCCACTCAGGATGCGGCGGAAGATCTTGCCGGGGTCCTTCAGCTTCGGCCGCGGGCCGCGCCCGCCGGGCCCGTGCGGACCGCGGGGCGCGCCGTTCGTCTTCGTGTTCGCCGCCATCAGTCCTCACCTCCCTCGTCGAAGTCGCCGCTGCCGCCGGTCTGGGACTCGTACACGTCGCGGTAGATCTCGTTCGTCGCGAGCAGCTCCTCGTGGGTCCCGAAGCCGGAGACCGCGCCGTCGTCCAGGACCAGGATCCGGTCCGCGTGCTGGACGCTGGCCACGCGCTGCGCGATGATGAACTTCGTGGTGTCCGGGATCTCGCTCGCCAGGGCCGCGCGGATCTTCGCGTCCGTCGCGGTGTCCACGGCGGAGGTCGAGTCGTCCAGGATCAGCACCTTCGGCCGCTTGAGCAGCGCCCGCGCGATGCACAGCCGCTGCCGCTGGCCGCCGGAGACGTTCGCGCCGCCCTGCTCGATCCAGGTGTGGTACCCGTCGGGCATCCGGGCGATGAACTCGTCCGCGCAGGCCAGACGGCAGACGCGGGCGCAGTCCTCCTCGGTCGCCTCGGCGTCGCCCCAGCGGAGGTCGTCGAGGATGGTCCCGGAGAAGAGGACGCTCTTCTGGAGGACGACCGAGACCTCGCTGCGCAGGGTCTCCAGGTCGTAGGTCCGCACGTCCCGCCCACCGACGAGGACCGCACCGTCCGTGACGTCGTACAGGCGGCTGATGAGGTTCACGAGGCTGGTCTTGGCGCTGCCGGTGCCGCCGAGGATGCCGATCGTCTCGCCGGAGCGGACGGTCAGGTCGATGTCCCGCAGGACGGGCTTTTCGGCGTCCTTGTGATAGGAGAAGGAGACGTGACGGAAGGTCACGGAGCCGTCGGGCACGTCGTAGACGGGGTCGTCCGGCTCGGCCAGGTCGGGCCGCTCCGTGAGCACCTCGCAGATGCGCTGGGCGCTGGCGACCGACATGGAGACCATGACGAAGACCATCGAGAGCATCATCAGGCTCATCAGGATGTTCATGCAGTAGGTCAGCAGGCTCATCAGCTCGCCGGTGGTCAGGCTGCCGCCGACGATCATGTGCGCGCCGAACCAGCTGATGAGGAGGATGCACGTATAGACGGTGAAGTTCATCATCGGGAAGTTCCAGGAGAGGATCTTCTCGGCCGAGAGGAACATGTCGTAGATGTTCCGGCAGGCCTTGTAGAACTTGCTGTCCTCATAGTCCTCGCGGACGTACGCCTTGATGACGCGGATGGCGGAGACGTTCTCCTGCACGCTGGCGTTGAGGTCGTCGTACTTGCGGAAGACGACGCGGAAGAAGCCCATGGCGTGCCGCATGACGAGGAAGAGCGCCAGGCCCAGCACGACGACCGCCACCAGGTAGATGGAGGCCAGCCGCGGGCTGATGACGAAGGCGAGCACCATGGCGACGATCATCGTCGCGGGGGCGCGCACGCACATGCGCAGGAGCATCATGTAGGCGTTCTGGACGTTGGTGACATCCGTGGTCAGACGGGTGATCAGCCCGGCGGTGGAGTAGCGGTCGATGTTGGAGAACGAGAAGGTCTGGATGTTCTCATACATCGCCTGCCGCAGGTTCCGGGCGAAGCCGGCGGAGGCGCGGGCGCCGAGCTTGGCGCCGAGGATGCCGGCGGTGAGGCTGAAGACGGCCATGACGACCATCCACAGGCCCACTCTCTCGATGTGCGCGAGATCCCCCGCCTCGACTCCCTTATCGATGATGGACGCCATCAGGAGCGGGATGATCATCTCCATGGCGACCTCGAAGAGCATGCAGACAGGGGTGAGGATGGAATCGCGCTTATAGTCCTTGACTTGGGCCAACAGGGTCTTGATCATGTGGGCCCTCCTTTCCTTTGGGATCGCTGAGGTTCTGACGGATGCGGTCGGTGACGGCGAAGAAGGCGTCCAGGTCCTCCTGCGAGATGTCCGCGACGGCGCGGGCCTCGGCCGCCCGGATGGCGGCGAAGCTCAGCTGGAAGACCTCCTCCCCCCGCTCGGTGAGGACGAGCTTCTTCAGCCGCGCGTCCTGCGGGACGGGGACGCGCCGGAGATAGCCCTTCCGCTCCATGGTCTTCATGAGCGCGGCCACGGAGGACCGGGAGAGGAAGAAGATCTCCTCCAGGTCCTTCTGGAAGACGTCCCGATCCCGGTTCCAGTGCAGCAGGCCCAGGATGTGCCCGTGCATGATGGAGAAATCGTCCAGGCCCATGGCCCGGGCGGTCTCGAAATAGCGGCGCATGAAGGCGTGGTTGAGCGCCTTGATCCGTGCGCCCAGATGCTTCTCGCAGCTCGGTATCTCGATCATCGTATCACCTCCGCACGATAAAGTTCGTATCCGAACCGTTCGCTTCCTTACATTCTACCCACATCCCCCACGAAAGTCAACGGCAGACTGCACGAAGTCGCGGGGCGGGGGCGGGCGAGAGCGAGGGCAAAAAGACGAGATCGCCGCCCCGGACCTTCGTCCGGGGCGGCGTTGGTGCTATGCTTGGATGTGCTCAGGCTCAGGTCGCCCCGTCGGTATCGACGAGGATGTTGTCCGTCCCGTTGGCCTCGAACTCGTTGATGTAGTCCTCGATGCGGCGGTTGAGCTCGTCGCAGTTGGACTCGTCGATCGGTGCGTCGTTCATGTCGCGGCGGGCCAGGTCCTCGGCCAGGATGTCGAAGAACACGTTGTTCTCATAGTCCATGATCGCCTCGTGGATCCCGCCCTCGACGAAGGCGCGCGAGGGGACCGTCTCCCCGCGGAAGGTCTCGGCGAGGACCTCCATGCCCTCCTGTCGGGCCTTCTCGAAGAGCAGGCTCTCTACCTTATCGTAATCGCGGAACCGGTCCTCGCCCCGGGTGGAGTTGAGGATCCAATTCCCGATGTAAGCCATATCCAGCAGACGCCGGAATTCCTTCTTGCTCAGTTCCAACTGCATACCATGACCTCCTCGCTTCGGATATCCGGAAATGATGGCTGGGGGACGGCAGCGTCCCCTTCAGTGTGTCAATACATTATAGTGTCCGGGCGCGAAAATGTCAAAGGTTTTCTCGCCGGATGCTTTACATCCGCCCGCCCATCATGTATAATAGTTTGCATTTGCGGGACGACCGCACCGAGCCAGAAAGGAAATGATCGCATCCATGGAAAAACCCGTCATCATCTCCATCAAGGGCATCCAGACCGGCGAGACCATCGGGGAAGAGACGATGGAGCTGGTCACCCAGGGCATCCTGGGCCAGGACCAGGACGGCTTCTCCCTCACCTATGAGGAGAGCGAGCTGACCGGCCTGGAGGGCACCACCACCACCTTCCGCATCGGCAAGGACCGCATCACCCTCCACCGGGAGGGGACCCTCCGCTCCGACATGATCTTCCAGGAGGGCCAGCGGCATTTCTCCACCTACGAGACCCCCTACGGCGGCCTCATCCTGGGCGTCGATACCCACCGGGCCCGCTCCGACATCGGCCGCTCCGGCGGCGATCTGGAGATCCGCTACGCCCTGGAGGTAGACACCGAGAAGGTCGGTGAGAACTTCGTCGAGATCCACGGCCAGGAGCCGACCGCGCTCCTGTGACGCACAGAATATAGTTGAGAAGGGACCGTGAACCTATGTCGAATCTGATCCAATACGCGCGCGACCAGGTCGCCGAGCAGACCGGGCGCGCCTATGAGAAGGCCGTCGCCGCCGGGCTCCTCCCGGGCGGGGCCACCCTCCGCGGCACCATCGAGATCCCCAAGGATCCGCAGAACGGCGACTACGCCTCCTCCGTCGCCATGGCCGGGGCCAAGGCCCTGCACATGGCCCCCCGCGCCATCGCGCAGGCGCTGGCGGACCACATGGACCTCGCGGGGAGCATCTTCCAGTCCGTCGAGATCGCCGGGCCGGGCTTTTTGAACTTCCGCCTCGCCCCCCGCTGGTACGGCGAGGTCCTCGCCGACATCGAGCGCGAGGGCGGGCTGTACGGTCAGAGCGACGAGGGCAAGGGGCAGAAGGTCATGGTGGAGTTCGTCTCCGCCAACCCCACCGGTCCCATGCACATGGGCAACGCCCGCGGCGGCGTGCTGGGCGACACCCTCGCCAACGTGCTGCGCCGCACCGGCTATGAGACCTGGAAGGAATTCTACGTCAACGACGCCGGGAACCAGATCAACAAGTTCGCCCTGTCCATCCAGGCGCGGTACTTCCAGCTAATCCTGGGCGAGGACGCCGTCCCCTTCCCAGAGGACGGCTACCACGGCGACGACATCCGCGCGCTGGCGAAGGCCTTCTACGAGGAGCACGGCGCGAACTATCAGGACAAGCCCGAGGAGGAGCGGCTGGCCGCGCTGGCCGCCTTCGGCCTGGCCCGGAACATCCCCCGGATGGAGGCCGACCTGAAGCAGTACGGCATCGTCTACGACCAGTGGTTCTACGAGTCCACCCTGCACGAATCCGGCTACGTCGCCGAGACCGTCGCCCTGCTGGGCAAGAACGGCTGGACCTATGAGAAGGACGGCGCGCTGTGGCTGGACACCTCCGCCCTGCTGAAGAAGAAGTATCTGGCCGAGGGCAAGACCGAGGCCCAGATCGAGAAGCTGGCCCTCAAGGACGACGTGCTGCGCCGCGCGAACGGGTTCTACACCTACTTCGCGGCGGACATCGCCTATCACCGGAACAAGTTCGCCGAGCGCGGCTTCGACAAGGTCGTGAACGTCTGGGGCGCGGACCACCACGGTCACGTGGCGCGGCTCCAAGCGGCGCTGGACGGGCTGGGGCTGGACGGCTCCCACCGCCTGGTCGTGGTGCTGATGCAGCTGGTGAACCTCCTGCAGGACGGCCAGCCGGTGCGGATGTCCAAGCGCTCCGGCAAGGCGATCGCCCTGCACGATCTGCTCGACGAGGTCAGCGTGGACGCCGCGCGGTACTTCTTCAACTCCCGCTCGGCCACCAGCCCGGTCGATTTCGACCTGGGCCTCGCCGTCCGCGAGGACAGCGAGAACCCCGTGTACTACGTCCAGTACGCGCACGCGCGCATCTGCACCCTCGTCGCCCGTCTGGCGGCGGAGGGCCACACGGTGCCGCAGGCGTCCCAGGTCCGCGCGGAGCTGCTGGCGACCGAGGAGGAGCGCGACCTGATCCGCGCCCTGGCCCGTCTGCCGGAGGAGCTGCACGCGGCGGCGCGGGACTATGACCCGTCCCGGATCAACCGCTATCTGGTCGAGCTGGCGGGGCTGTTCCACCGGTTCTACGGCGCGTGCCGCATCAAGGGCGAGGAGCCGGAGCTGCTCGCCGCGCGGCTGAAGCTGGCCGACAGCGTGCGGTCCGTGATCGCCAACTGCCTGGGCCTGCTGGGCGTCTCCGCACCGGAGAAGATGTGAAAAGAAAAGACCGGGAGACCCTGCATGAACGCGCAGGGTCTCCCGGTTTTTCGTCTTCCGTGGATCAACCAGCGTCGATTGGCTCCACGGTCAGCTCGATTTCTTTGATGTTCTGGGAGTTGACGAGATTGTCATACTCGTTCCCCTCGCTGTCCGTGCTGAACGTATAGGTCATCTCCGTGTTCGGGGCGATGCTCTGTCCCGTGACGACATAGCTTTTCAGGAGCTCGGTATCCTCCGGATCGATAAAGGTGCCATCGCTGGGAACGATCACGAACTTGATACTGCCCCCGCCATACTTATCTCTGAAGTCGCCCCCCAGGGAAAGATATCCGCAGCTCGCGAGGTTCCTGCCGACATAATCCCGGATGTACCAGGTATACTTGTCCGGCGAGGGATCGATCGCGGTCAGACCAAGGGCGGTCTCCTCGTGTGTGCCGACCTTCTTCACACACAGCACGATCTCCTCGTAGTTCTGCCAGGAAACGAGGCTATCGTATTCGTTCCCGTCAGAGTCGGTGTCGAAGACGTACTTCAGCTCCGTGTTCGGGGCCAGGCTCTGGCCGGTCACGACATACTGCTTCAGGTCATCATCTGTTTCGATATCGATGTATGCGCCATCCGGCGTCACGAGGACCAGCTTGATGTACCAGTTGCCATACTCGTCCATACGGTCGCCGCCCAGAGAGGTATACCCGATCGACGCGCAGTTCTTCCCCACATAGCTTTTGATGTACCAGGTATATTTGTCGGGCGAGTTTTTGATGGCGACCGTGGGTTCGGACGGCCGTTCGACATCAGCGGCCACACTGCCGCAGCCAACGAGGGCGGCGCTCATCATCAAGGCAGCGAACAACAAAGAAATCACTTTTTTCATGGTCATCCCTCCATAGGACCGTTTCCGGTCTCCTCTATCTGAGTATCTTCGGCTCCCTGTACGGCACCGACCGTCTGGCTGTCAGAGCTCTTTGCAAGGTAGATCTTATCCTCGTCGTATGCGAGGCAGATCATCCCGTCCACGATGGCACAGTCTTCCTCTCCGATCCGCACTCCTTCGTCCGTTTTTTCCCAATCGATGACGCCCGCATCGGGACCGACCGTGAGGTAGGCCGCGCCGCCTTCTTTGAGGACGAGCTGCATGGAGCGCAAGAGGCCACTCAACTCGGTCTCTCCGATCGCTTCGATGTCTGAGACGGTGTATTTGATGCCCTCCGTCTCGATGCTGTCCGCGTTCCAGGTGCCGACGAGCGTATCCGCTCCCTTGCCGCATCCTGAGAGCGCTGTGGCTATCATCAAGACAGCCAATAGTAGGGATATCGCTTTTTTCATTCCTGTTCCTCCTTCTTCATCACTCTGTCGTCTCTGTCCTCGGGACCGCCGCCGTTCGGTGCGGCCGCGTCCCTCTCCTCCTGCTGCGGCAGCCGGCGCTGCCCCAGCTCCTCCACCGAGCCGGTGGCCAGCAGCTCCGCCAGCCCCGCCTTCGCCCCGACCCGCTTGAGATGCTCCATCGCCGCGAGCTGCCGCTCGATCCGGGCCTTCTCGGCCCGCTTCCGGCGCAGGAGCGCATCCAGCGTCCGGTCCATGTCGTAGTCGGGGGCCAGCATGATGTCCCGGATCTCGTTGCGCTTCAGGCCGAACTGGTAGTATAGGGCGATGTGCTGGAGCTTCTCCACACCGGCGTCGTCGTACAGCTTGTAGCCGTCGTTCCCCACCACCGAGTAGTTGGCGAAGGCCACGGCCCGCACGACCCGCGCATGGTGGAAGTAATACAGGTGCTTCCCTGTGAGTCCCGTCAGCGCGCACACCTCCTTGACCGTCTTGTACCCATCCATTCGCCCCATCCCCCGAGGATAATATAGAGCGTTCCCGGAGAATGGTGCAATGCCTTGCCGCGCAGGCCGTACCGGTCCGGCCCCCCTGCCGTCTCTGTTCTGGTCCATGGATCGACCTCCTTTTCGTAGTGGCTCGAAGAGCCCCACGAGAGAGGCTGTTTTTTTCGCGCAGCGGGACCGGTCCGGACAGGAAAAGGCCCCCTGCCTTCCGTCCTTCGGAACGCAGGGGGCCGATCATAGATAAGAAAACGCCCCGTCCTCTATCTGAGAGGACGGGGCGCGTGCGTATCGCTTTTTATTCCGCCAGGCTCTGCACGCTGCCCTGGCGGCAGTCCATGGAGACCTTCATCCCGTCGTGCAGGGTGCGGGTCGCGCCGGTGCAGCCGACGATCACGGCCTTGCCCAGCGTCAGACCGACCACGGCCGCGTGGGTGGCCATGCCGTTCTCCTCGGCGATGATGCCGGTCGCCTCCCGCAGATACGGGAGCATGTCGTTGTTCGTGTGCGGCACGACCAGGATCATGCCGGGGCGGAACTTGGTCCGCACGTCCTCGATCGTCCGGCAGACGCACAGGACGCCCTTGACGTTCTCGTCGCCGACGCCCGCGCCGGTGATCAGGCTGCTGCCGACGAGGTGGACCTTGATCATGTTCGTCGTGCCCACGATGCCCGCGGGGACGCCGGCGGTGACCACGGCGATCTCGCCGTCGTGGATCAGCCCCGCGGCCTTGGCCGCGGCGACGGAGCCCTCGATCATCTCGTCGGTGCTGCGCACGTAGGGCATGAGGATCGGTGTGACGCCCCAGGTCAGGGCGAGCTGCCGCCGCACATCCTCCTCCATGACGCAGGCGACGATGGGCGTGTCGGGACGGAAGCGGCTGATCAGGCGCGGGGTGCCGCCGCTCTTGGTGACGGTGATGATGGCCGAGGCGTTCGTGTCGGTCGCCATGGTGCAGGCCGCGTGGGCGGTCGCGCCGCTGATGCCCAGGCGGATGTCGGGCGTCATCTTCTGCATCCGGCCGAAGTAGTTGATGTCCGCCTCCGTGCGGCGCACGATGGCGGCCATGGTCTCCAGGGCCGCGACGGGATACTTGCCCGCGGCGGTCTCGCCGGAGAGCATCACGGCGGAGGTGCCGTCGTAGACGGCGTTGGCCACGTCGGTGATCTCCGCACGGGTGGGGCGGGGGTTCGCGATCATGCTGTCGAGCATCTGGGTCGCGGTGATGACGTGCTTGCCATAGCCGAGGGTGTGGGAGATGATGTCCTTCTGGAGGACGGGGATCTCGGTGAAGTCGATCTCCACGCCCAGGTCGCCGCGGGCGATCATCACGCCGTCGGCGACGGCCAGGATCTCATCGACGTTGTTCACGCCCTCCTGGTTCTCCAGCTTGGCGATGATGCGCATGTTGGAATCGTGCTCGTCGAGCAGGCGGCGGATCTCCATGATGTCCTGCGCGCTGCGGCAGAAGGACGCCGCGACGAAGTCGAAGCCCTGCTCGATGCCGAAGAGCAGGTCGGCGCGGTCCTGGGCGGACATATAGGGCATGGAGAGGTGGACACCGGGGACGTTGACGCCCTTGCGGTCCTTGATCGGCCCGCCGTTCTCCACGCGGCAGGTGACGTCCGTGTCGGTGACGGCCTCGACGGTCATGCGGATCAGCCCGTCGTCGAGCATGATCGTGTCGCCGGGGCGCACGTCCTGCGGCAGGTCGCGATAGCTCACGGAGCAGATCTCGCGCGTGCCCTCGACGGCGCGGGTGGTCAGGGTGAAGGTCTGCCCGGCCTCGAGCACCTCCCGCCCCTCGGCGAAGGTGCGCAGGCGGATCTCCGGCCCCTTCGTGTCGAGCAGGGCGGCGACGGGGCGGTCCAGCTCCTGCCGCAGCTCCCTGAGCCGGTCGAGCCGGGCCTTGTGCTCCTCATGGCTCCCGTGGGAGAAGTTGAAGCGGGCGACGTCCATCCCGCTGCGGAGCATCTGTTCGAGCACGCCGGGCTGGTCGGTGGCCGGGCCGAGCGTGCAGATGATCTTGGTCTTCCTCATGTGCGATACCTCCTGTCTGGGTCGCGTGTCGTTATGATATGCGTACAGTTCCATGTTACACGAGCGCGTCCCAAAAAGCAAGTCCGCGGGACCAAAAAAAGACAGACGGCGGGGGCTCCTCCGCCGTCCGTCTCATATCAGGATCTTGGATCGAAGGCCCTGCGCAGGCCCTCGCCGACGAGCAGCAGCGCCAGCACCGTCAGGATGATGCACGCCCCCGGCGGGATCCACGCCCAGGGCCGCGTCGTGAGCGTCACCAGCTCCATCGCGTTCTGCATCAGGTTGCCCCACGAGGCCTGCGGCGTGCGCAGGCCGACGCCGAGGAAGCTCAGGCTCGACTCCCACAGGATCGCCCGGCCGACCTTCACCGGCAGCGCGGCCCACACCGGGGCCACCACGTTCGGCAGGATCGTCCGGAACAGCACCATCCGGTCCGTCGCGCCCAGCAGGAGCGAGGCGGTCACGTACTCCCGCCCCTTGACCGACAGGGTGCAGCCGTACACCAGCCGCGCGATCGACGCCCAGCCCAGCCCGCCGATGACCAGCACCAGGTTCCACACGGACGGCCCCAGCAGGGCGACCATGCACAGGACCAGGATCAGGCTCGGGAACGACTGGAAGGTGTCGCAGGCGCGCATGATGCCGTACTCCCACTTCCCGCCCTTGTACCCGGCCAGCAGGCCCAGCGGGACGCCGAGGACCGTGCTCACCGCCGCCGCGGCATAGCCCACGAGCAGCGACACCCGCCCCCCGGCCAGCAGCCGCGCGAAGAGGTCCCGCCCGACGTCGTCCGTGCCGAGCAGATGCGCCCCGCCCGGCGCGGCCCAGAAGCCCGCCGCGCGGTCCGTGACGTTCGGGTCCTGCCCCAGGACCAGCGGCAGGATCAGGACCAGGACCACCTCGGCGATCAGGAAGCCCAGGCTCACCGCCGCCGCGGGCTGCGCGAGGAACCGCGCCAGCGCGGGATGCCGCCGCCTCATGGCGCACCTCCCCAGCCCATGGCCGGATCGACCAGGCGGTAGACCAGGTCCATCAGGATGCCCGTCACCAGCACCGCCAGCGCCGTCACCACGGTGATGCCCATGATGACCGTGTAGTCCCGGCTGGAGACCGAGGCGAAGAGCAGGCTGCCCATCCCCGGCCAGCCGAAGATCCGCTCGACGATCATCGACCCGCCGATCACGTGCGGGATGTGGTTCAGGATCGTCGTGAGCACCGGGATCAGTGCCGCGCGGAACGCATGCCGCCAGACCACCGCCCGCTCGCTCAGGCCCTTCGCCCGGGCCGTGCGCACGAAGTCCTCGCGCAGCGTCTCGCTGCACGCGCTGTACGTCTGCCGCACCAGGCTCCCCAGGCTCGACAGGCACACCACCGACGCGGGCAGGACCAGGTGCCGCAGCAGGTCGCCCGGCGACCCGCTGTCCCCCACGGACCACATCCCCGCCGCCGGGAACCAGCCCAGGCGCACGGAGAACACGTAGATGGCCACCAGGCACAGGAAGAAGCCCGGCGTGCTGAAGCTCAGCAGGGTCACGCCCGTCGCCGTCCAGCGCCAGCCGCTCCGCTGCTTCCACGCGGCCAGGACCCCCAGCGGGATCCCGATCAGCACCGCCGCCGCCACGCCCGTCCCGGTCAGGACGAGCGACGGGACGACCCGCTGCGCGATCATCCGGAGCACCGGCTGTCCCGTCCGGAACGAGGTGCCCAGGTCGCCGGTCACCAGGCCCTTCAGCCACAGCAGGTAGCGCACCACCAGCGGCTGGTCCAGACCAAGCTGCGCCTCCAGGGCGGCGCGCAGGGCCGCACTGGAGGCTTCACCTGCCCCCGCCGCGTCTGCGATCGTGGCGGGGGCCATATCCAGCATCAGGAACACGATCACCGTGATGCCGAAGAACACGGGGACCGCACCCAGGATGCGTCTCGTCAGGTAACGTCTCAAAAAAACCGTCTCCTCCTGCACTTCCGGCCCTTGCGGGCACAGGCCGGACGTCCGGCCCTACGGAGGTCTCTCTGTCTGTCAGGTCCGAGCCGGTCCGGCTCAGCCCTCCTTGCTCCACTGCCACACGTTCTCGTTGCAGCAGGCGGAGGCTGCGTAGTCGATGCCGCTCACGGTCTTCGACTCCACATGCAGCGCGCGGCTGGTCCACAGCGGGACGAACGGCATCTGCTCGTCGAGGTACTGCTCCAGCTCGTCCACGAGGTCCACGCGCACGTCCTCGTCGGTCATCCCGGCGATCTCGCCCATGAGCTGCTGGTACCGGCTCACGTCACCCACGCGGAAGAGGTCGTTGTCCTCGCTGAACCGGCTCCCCGTGAACCACAGGGGCAGGCTCGTGGGCGTGTGGCTGGCCAGGCCCATGTCATAGGTCCCGTCGTACATCCCGGAGAACATCGTCGCGGAGTCCACCGTGACGATCTCCACCTTCAGCCCCGCCTCGACCAGATCCTGCTGGATCAGGGCCGCGACGCTCGCCCGCGCGGACGTGCAGGCCAGGGTGTAGGTCCGGCCGTCGTAGCTGGACGCGGCCAGGAGCGCCTTCGCCCCGTCGGGGTCGTAGGTGTCCTGCACCGGCGCGGAGTAGATCGTGCCGGGGAGGATGCTCGTGTCGGTCGGGTCGCCCAGGGTGCCGGTGCTCTGCCGGCACAGAAGCTCCTTGTCCAGCGCCTTGGCGATCGCCTGGCGGATGGACACGTCGTCGATGCTCTCGTTGTTGAGCATCAGCTCGTAGAAGGTCGAGGTCACGGTCCCCTCGGAGACGGTGAAGCCCGCCTGCTCGGCCACGGGGCGGTTCTCCTCGGAGATGCTGCCGCCGAAGGCGTAGTAGTCCAGGTCCCCAGAGATGAGGGCCGTGAGGAGGTTGGCCTTGTCGATGACCGTGATGGTCATGGTGTCGAAGCCCGGCGCGCCGAGCTGATAGTCCTCGTTGGCGGCCAGGGTCAGGCTGCTCCCGGCCAGCTCGCTGACGAACTTGCACGGGCCGGACCCCACGGGGGCCAGCCACAGGTCGGCGGAGAGGACCTCCGCCTTCGGCAGGTCGCGCAGCAGGTGGACCGGCAGGACGTAGATGTCGCGGTTGGACGCGACGAGGAACTCCTCCGGGATGGTCGGCTGCTGGAAGGTCAGCTTGAGGTCATAGTCCCCCACCGCCTCGGCGCCGAGGGCCTCGCCCGCGACGGCCGCGCCGGAGCTGTCCGTCCCCGCCAGACCGGCGAAGACGGTGCGCCCGAGGGTGTCCACCTCCGGGTCGGTCAGCAGGGCGATCGTCTCCGCCCAGCTCTCCGCCGTGACGGGCGTGCCGTCGTGGAAGGCGGCGTCCTTGTCCAGGTGGAAGACGATGGCCATGCCGTCGTCCGCGCTCTCCCAGCTCTCCGCCGCGCGCGGCAGACAGGTGCCGTCCGGCTGGACGTAGGCGAGGCGGTCGTAGATCTTGTCATAGATGAGCCGGGAGTAGTTGCTGCCGGACACGCTGTAGTACGGCATCAGGGAGTCCCACGCGTTGGACAGGCCGTAGCTCACGTTCACGGGCGCGTCGGCGGTCCCGTCGTCGCCGCCGGGCGTGCCGCAGGCGGCCAGCCCCAGCGCCAGACACAGCGCCAGGCAAAGGGCCAGGATCTTGTTGCGTCGTTCCATTCGTTCAATCCTCCGCACTCAGGTCTTCGTATTCGTCGTAATCGTCCGCCGCGTCCATCTGCGACGACTGCATCATCTGCTCGAAGTGGGCGTCGAGCTGCTTGGCGAACTCCTTCGCCGCGTTGTAGCCCATGCGCTTCTGGCGGTTGTTCATGGCGGCGACCTCGACGATGACGGCGAGGTTCCGGCCGGGCTTGACCGGGATCGTGATGGCGGGCACGTCCATGTCCAAAATGGTCGTGTGCTCGTCGTTCGTGCCGAGCCGGTCGTAGAACGCGCCCTCGTTCCACTGCTCCAGGTTGACGACGAGGTTGATCTCCATGTCCTCGCGGACGGCCGACATGCCGAAGAGCTGCTGCACGTCCACCACGCCGATGCCGCGCAGCTCCATGTAGTGCCGGATCAGGTCCGGCGCGGTGCCCACGAGCCGCGTGCCGATGTGGCGGATCTCGACGGCGTCGTCGGAGATCAGCCGGTGGCCGCGCTTGATCAGCTCGATGGCGGTCTCGCTCTTACCGACGCCGGACTCGCCCATGAGCAGGACGCCCTCGCCGTAGACGTCCAGCAGGACGCCGTGGCGCGTGATCCGCGGGGTGAGCGTGCCCTTGAGGTAGTCGGTCAGGTTCGGGATGAAGAGCGACGTGGCCTCCTTCGTGCGCAGGATCGTCTTCTGGTGCACCTCGGCCATCTCGGTCAGCTCCGGGAAGGGCTGGAGGCTGCGCGTGAGGATCAGCGCCGGGAAGGGCTTGGAGAAGAAGGCGTCGAAGCAGCTGCGCCGCTGCTCGGCGGTCTGGTTGCTCAGATAGGTCCACTCGACCTTGCCGATGACCTGGAGACGGCTGGGATCGAAGTAGTCGAAGAAGCCCAGGATCTGGAGGCCGGGGCGGTTGATGTCGTCCGCGCGGATGAGGCGGTTCTCATAGTTCTTGCCGCGGTTGAGCACTTCCAGCCCGAACTTCTCCACGAGTCTGCTGAGCTTGATGGCGGAACGAGATGCCATGGGCGGTCCCTCCTTAAGATAGTCTCTTCATTATAGCATGAGCGATCGCATTTGACAAGGAACGAAAAAAGGACCTGAGCCGGAACAGCTCAGGTCCTATGCCGTCATATCAGGATCGCTCAGATCACACAGCACGGGTGACTTTGCCCGAACGGAGGCAATGAGTGCACACGTAGACGTGCTTCGGGGTACCGTTGACGATCGCCTTGACACGCTTGACGTTGGGCTTCCAAGGACGATTGGAGCGGCGGTGGGAGTGGGACACCTGGATGCCGAAGACGACGCCCTTGTTGCAGAAATCACATTTAGCCATTCGCTTTACCTCCTCGCTGGTTTATGATCACACCGGGGCTGCCGGTGCGGATATCGAAAAAGCATCGTTTAGTATAATACCAGACATGCGCGAAAATTGCAAGTCTTTTTTGCGACTTTTTTGCTCACCAGCCCTCTTCCGTCTCGTGGCGCTTCTTCCGGCGCATCAGCTCGGTGAGGACGGTGTGGGGATCCCTGCCGTGGTAGAGGACCTCGTAGGCGGCCTGGGTGATCGGCATCTCGACGCCGGTGCGCTCGGCTAGGGCGCGGGCGGAGACGACGGCGTAGTAGCCCTCGACCACGGCCCCGATCCGCTCGATGGCCTCGGGGACCGGCACGCCCTGCCCGATCAGGATGCCCGCGCGGTAGTTGCGGGAGTGCATCGACGTGCAGGTGACGATCAGGTCGCCCATCCCTGCCAGGCCCGCGAAGGTGTCGCGCCTGGCCCCGAGGGCGACGCCCAGGCGGGCGGTCTCGGCCAGGCCGCGGGTCATGAGCATGGCCTTCGTGTTGTCGCCGCACTGCATGCCCGTGCAGCAGCCGGTGCACAGGGCCATGACGTTCTTCAGCGCCGCGCCCAGCTCGACGCCGATGACGTCACTGGAGCTGTAGACGCGGAAGCGCTCGTTGAGGAAGAGGTCCTGGACCAGCTCCGCCGCGGCCTGGTCGGCGCAGGCGGAGACGACGGCGGTCGGCACGCGCCGGGCGACCTCCTCCGCGTGGGAGGGGCCGGAGAGCGCCACGACCGGGCAGACGCCGCCCGTGGCCTCGCGGACCAGCTCGGACATGCGCAGGCCGGTGTCCTTCTCGATGCCCTTGGAGACGGAGACGAGGACCATCGACGGGTCGAGCAGGGGGCGGATCGCCGCCGCGGTGGACCGCACGCCGAAGGACGGCGTGGCCATCACGACCGCGCCGCAGCCGCGCACGCAGGCGAGGTCGCTCGTGTACCGCAGCCCCTCCGGCAGGACGACGCCGGGCAGGAGCGGGTTCTCATGGGTCTGTGCCAGGTGCTGGGACTCCTCCGGCAGATAGGACCAGAGCGAGACGTCGTGGCCGTTCTCCAAAAGGAGCATGGCCAGGGCCGTGCCCCAGCCGCCGCTGCCGAGTACCGCGATCTTCATGGCTGTGCCTTCTTTCTATGGAGTGATAGCTTCGGCTCCTCCCCGCGGACGAGCCGACGGATGTTGGCGCGATGCTTCCAGACGATCAGCGCCCCGGCCAGCAGGGCGGGGATGGCGATCGAGGGCGCGGGGTGGAACACGGCGGAGGAGACGCCGAAGGCGGTCCCGGCCATCACGGACCCGAAGGAGACCCACCGGGTGAGGACGACGCCGAGGAGGAACAGCCCCCAGGCGAAGACGGCGACGCGCCAATCGACGAGCAGCGCGAGGGTGCCGCCGCAGAGGATGCCCTTGCCGCCGTGGAAGTGCAGGGTGCAGGGGAAGACGTGGCCGACGACGCAGGCGATGCCCGCCCAGTACTTGACGAAGAGGGGCGGCTCGGCCAGGACGAGGGAGAACAGGCCCAGGGCGATGTACACCGAGGCGACGACCTTGAGCATGTCCACGGCGATGACGATCACCGTGAGCTTCGTGCCGCCGTAGGTCCGCTGGAAGTTCGTCAGGCCGCCGTTGCCGCTGCCGTGGGTGCGGACGTCGTCCCTGAGGACGAGCCTGGAGATCATGATCGCGCCGTTGCAGTTGCCGAAGAAGTAGCCGATGACGACCGTGACGACGAGCAGGAGCGCCGCGGTGCCGTGCGGCACGGCGGCGAGGATGACGGAGAGGCCCTCCATGGCTCAGCCCTCCTTGTCGCCCTTCTGGCGGATCGTGATGCGGATGGGGGTGCCCTCCAGCCCGAAGGTGGCGCGGATCTGGTTCTCCAGATAGCGCTGGTAGGAGAAGTGGAAGAGCTTCGCGTCGTTGCAGAAGCAGATGAAGTGCGGCGGGCAGATACCGGCCTGGGTCATATAGTAGATCTTCAGCCGCTTGCCCTTGTCGGACGGGGGCTGGACGCGGGCGGTCGCGTCGGCCAGCAGGGAGTTGAGCATGCCGGTCGTGATGCGCATGGCCGCCTGGTCTCGGACGTAGCTGATGAGCGAGAAGAGCCGCGGGACGCGCTGGCCGGTCAGGGCGGAGATGAAGACGATCGGCGCGTAGGTCATATAGGACAGGTCGCGGCGGATGTCCTGGCGCATCTTGTCCATGGTCTTGTCGTCCTTCTCGATCGCGTCCCACTTGTTGACGACGATGATGCACGCCTTGCCGGAGTCGTGGGCGATGCCCGCGATCTTGGTGTCCTGCTCGGTGACGCCCTCGTTGGCGTCGATCATGATCAGGCACACGTCGGAGCGCTCGATGGCCATGGTGGCGCGCAGGACGGAGAACTTCTCGATCTGGTCGTTGACCTTGGCCTTCTTCCGCATCCCGGCGGTGTCGATGAAGAGGAAGCGGCCCGTCTCGTTCTCGTAGTAGCTGTCCACCGCGTCGCGGGTGGTCCCGGCCATGTCGGAGACGATGACGCGCTCCTCGCCGAGGATGCGGTTGACGAGGGAGGACTTGCCGACGTTCGGGCGGCCGATGACGGCCACGCGGATGAGATCGCGGTCCTCCTCTTCTTCGTCGTCGGGGGGGAAGTGCTCGAAGCAGGCGTCGAGCAGGTCGCCGGTGCCGTGGCCGTGGACGGCGGAGACGGGGATCGGGTCCCCGAGACCGAGGTTGTAGAACTCGTAGATGTCGGGGTTGGTCATGCCGACCTGGTCCATCTTGTTCACGGCCAGCACGACGGGCTTGCGCGCGCGCAGGAGCATGTTGGCCACGTCCTGGTCGGACGCGGTCAGGCCGCTCTTGATGTCGCACAGGAACACGATCACCGTGGCGTTGTCGATGGCGATCTCGGCCTGCTTGCGCATGAAGGCCAGGATCTCGGTGTCGGCGGTCGGCTCGATGCCGCCGGTATCGACGATATCAAAAGTGCGGCTGCGCCACTCGCACTCGGCGTACAGGCGGTCGCGGGTCACGCCGGGGGTGTCCTCGACGATCGACAGGCGGCGGCCCGCCAGCTTATTGAACAGCATGGACTTCCCCACGTTGGGTCGGCCCACGATGGCGACAAGGGGTCTCATGGTCTATCGCCCTCCTAACTTTCTCATGTCTCTATATGGCGCGCGGTGTCTCGATGGTATCGATCGTATCCCCAGCCCTGCCGCGCTCAGCAGCCGAAGATGGCCTCGAACAGGGCGAAGCCGTCCTGCTCCACGGGGACGACCGGGACGCCAAGGGCCGCCTCCAGCTCGTCCAGGCCCATGTCGTCCAGGAAGACCCGCTCGCCGTGGCGGAGCGTCGTCTGCGACAGGAGCACCCGCTCGCCGAGGTCCTGCCCCCTGAGCTGGGCCAGCAGATCCTGCCCGGTCAGCAGGCCGGAGACGGTGATCGTCTCGCCGAAGAAGCGGTTGACGATGGGATAGACCGTGTAGTCGAGGTCAGTATGACACCTCTCCGCGGCCTTGTCAATGATCTCCTTCAGGAAGGGCGCGGCGGCCACGCCCGTCGCGATGGAGAACCGCGGGACCGTCATCCCCTCCGGCGCGCCGTAGCACGCGCCGCGCAGCTCCGTCTCCAGCAGGCGGAGCATCCCCACGCCGTTCTCCAGCTGGGTGTACTCCTCATAAAACTCATCGTCCGGGATCGGCAGGCCCGCCTGGAGGTAGAACTCGTCCGAGCACCAGAAGATGCGGCTGTCGCAGGCCGCGAGACAATGCTCCTGATACGCCTCGACCTGCGCCACGACGGCGCGGGCCTCGTCCTGTCGATAGGGGCGGAGGGGGTACAGCCCCTCGCGGTGCCGCGTCACGCCCACCGGGACGATGGACACGCTCTTGACCTGGGGGTAGAGCGCGGCCATGTCCTCCATGCTCTGCTGGAGGACCGGCCCGTCGTTCAGGCCGGGGCAGGAGACGATCTGACAGTTCATCACGATGCCCGCCGCGGCGAAGCGCTGCATGTTTTCCAGGCAGTCGCCGCCGCGCTTGCGGTTGCCGAGCAGCACCCGCCGCACCTCCGGATCGGTCGCGTGGACGGAGATGTTGATCGGCGAGACGTGGAGCTGGGCGATGCGGTCCAGCTCCCGACGGCTGAGGTTCGTCAGGGTGACGTAGTTGCCCATCAGGAACGACAGCCGCGCGTCGTCGTCCTTGAAGTACAGCGTCTCGCGCATCCCCGGCGGGAGCTGATCGACGAAGCAGAAGACGCACTTGTTCGCGCAGGAGCGCGCGCGGTCCATGAGGTAGGTCTGGAACTCCAGCCCCAGGTCCTCCCCCACGTCCTTCTCGATCCGCACCCGGCGGCGATGGCCGTCCGCCCCCTCCAGCAGGAGGGTCAGGCTCGGGTCGTAGGCATAGTATTTGTAATCGAGCACGTCCACGATGCGGTGCTCGCCGATCTGGAGGAGCGTCTCGCCGGGCCGGACCCCGGCCAGATCGGCGGGCGAGCCCTCCTGCACGGTCTTCACTTTGGTCAGGGACATCGCACGCCCTCGCTTTCGTCATACACACAAAAAAAGAAGAGGGGCGTGCCCCTCTTCCCTTTTCTCACTGATTCTCAGCCGCCTGGACCTGGCCGAACACCTTGCCGTCGTAGGTCATGCAGTTCTTGCACAGCCGGTGGGGCAGACGATATGCACCGCACTTGGGGCAGGTCGTGACTGCGGGAGCGGACAGCTTCCAATTCGCACGCCGCTTGTCTCGTCTCTGCTTGGAGACTTTGCTCTTCGGGACCGCCATGTTGAGACACCTCCTTAGTTCTTCCTGTTCGGGGATCTGTTTGGATGCTTACTCAGTTTTATCAAGGAGCTGCTCAAGAGCGGCCCATCTGGGATCGGCCTGCTTTTTACACCGGCATGGCTCGCGGTCGAGGTCCGCGCCGCAGCCGGGGCAAAGTCCCTTGCAGTCTTCTGAGCATAGATGTTTCGTGTCCATGTCGAGGATGAAGGCCGTGTAGGCCAGCGCCCCCACGTCCACGGTACCGTCCTCCAGCAGGACCAGGTCGTCGTCCTCCTCGCCCTCTAACGTCTCGGCGAGCAGACAGGAGAGACGGACGGTCTTCTCTCTGGTGAACGGGGCCATGCAGCGGTCGCAGGTGTAGTCGAGGACCGAGGTGGCCGTCCCTTCGAGCGTGAGCACATCGGCGACGTTGCGCACGGTGCCTTGCACCTGCACAGGGCGGTCGATGGGCCGCTCGCCGAAGAAGTCCTCCCCGGACAGGTCCAGGGAAAACGAGAACGGGAGACTGGCTCCGGGCACATGGATGATGGTTCTCAGGTCCAAACGCATAGCGCACTCCTCACATGGTACAGGGGATATTCTAACAAAAACTTTGCGAGATGTCAAATGTTTTCTCGAAGTTTTGCAATTTTCTTCAAAATGTGGTAGGATGGGAGCGGCGAGCCGCCCCGAACACACAGTATACACGACCGGAGGGGCCTTGGCAAGCACCGATCTCAAAAAAAGGCGGACACGACGATGCGGGAATTCACGATCAAGAAGAACGACGCGGGCCAGCGGCTCGACCGGTGGCTGGGCAAGACCCTGCCCCTCCTCCCCGCGCCCCTGGCGCAGAAATACATCCGCATCAAGCGGGTCAAGCTCAACGGCAAGGGCGCGAAGCGGGACGTGCGCCTGCAGGAGGGGGACGTCCTCTCCCTGTACATCAACGACGAGTTCTTCGACCGGCCCACGCCGGAGAACGCCTTCCTCTCGGTCTTCAAGCCGCAGCTGACCATCGTCTACGAGGACGAGGACCTGCTGCTGGTGGACAAGCGGCCGGGGATGGTGGTCCACCCGGACGAGACGGAGCGGGTGAACACCCTCATCACGCACATCCAGGCCTACCTATATCAAAAGAAGGAGTGGAGCCCGTATTGGGAAAACTCCTTCGCCCCGGCCCTGTGCAACCGGATCGACCGGAACACCGGCGGCATCGTGATCGCCGCGAAGAACGCCGAGACCCTGCGGATCATGAACCAGAAGATCCGCGACCGGGAGGTGGAGAAGTCCTACCTCTGCCTGGTCCTCGGGACGATGGCCCCGCCGGAGGGGAAGCTGGAGGGCTTCCTGCTCAAGGACGAGGAGAAGAAGCAGGTCTCGGTCCACCGCCGCCCCGTCGAGGGCGGGCGGACGGCGGTGACGCTGTACCGGACGCTGGCCCGGCGCGACGGGCTGTCGCTGGTCGAGTGCCGCCTGATCACGGGCCGGACGCACCAGATCCGCGCGCAGTTCGCGGCGGCGGGGCACCCGCTGCTGGGCGACGGCAAATACGGCCGCGCGCGGGAGAACAAGAGGTACGGGCGGAACGGTCAGGCGCTGTGCTCCTATAAGCTGGCCTTCCGCTTCACGACGGACGCGGGCCGCCTGGCCCACCTGGACGGGCGGACCTGGACCGTGGAGCGCGTGGACTTCGCGGAGGAGTATTTCCCGGACGTCAAGATCGACTGAACGCGGGGGCGCGCATCGGTCCGCTCTGGCGCGGAAGCCGTTCCGTACACGGCGCAAGGAGCGACCTGCCGCATCCGTGCACCCTCTCAGTCACGGCCGCGCCGTGACAGCTCCCCCAGAGGGGGAGCTCGCTGCGCGGCGCTCTCCCATGCGTGGGAGCGGTGCGCCCACCCAAAGAGCTCTCCCTCTGGGAGAGCTGGCGCCGAAGGCGACTGAGAGGGCGACCGCCCCGCCGCCTGCCGATCGAGCTCTCATGAGGATAAAAAGGCCCCTGCCAAATGGCAGGGGCCTTTGCGTTCACGCCTGCACCAACGCAGAACGCAGGGTGTCCACCAGGCCCTCGGCCTGGGTGAGGTCCATCACGGAGAAGTCGGTGTCCACGCCGGCCTCGTCCAGCGCCTCGAGCATCGACGCGGGGTCGCGGGCCAGGGTGCGGGCGTCCGTCTCGATGGCGGGCCAGTTCTCCTGGAAGACCTGCTGACGGTCGGCGGGCAGGGCGTCGTACCACTCCTTCGCCGCCACGGCGACGGCCTGGAGGTCGGTCTCCTTCAGGTCCTTCGCGCAGGCCACCAGATCGGCGGCCGCCTGCGTGGCCTTCAGGCTGCACCCCGCGGTGCCCTCCTCATACGACACGCAGGCGTCCAGCGCGGCGACCAGCGTCTCCTTCGGGAGCGCGCAGGTCGTCTCGCCCTCCGGCTGCTGCGCCTGACCGGCCTCGCCCGCCGGGGCGATGGCGGAGGTGTCCTCGCCCCCCGTGGCCGGATCGTTCGACGTGTCGCCCTGGCCGCAGCCCGCCAGGAGCGAAAGGCTCAGGCACAGCGCCAGGCCCAAAGCTAAGGATCTCCTCATGTGAGGTCCCTCCTTTCATCCTTGTGGCCCACATTATAGGGAGCGATCGTGAACGATCCAAGCACAGCTCGTGAACGTTTTTCGGACGATCTGTGAACGATCTTTGTCCAAAGCACCGAATATCCCCCATTCCGGGGCGTTCCTTTCTGTCTTGACAGAAAAGACGATCCCTGTTATCATGTTAGCATCTGATGACGGAAGGGTCTATGATACGTCTTCCCACAAGCAGGACACGACCGCCGCTGGATCCCCCCTCCTCTGCGAGGGCCAGCGCCTAAGGCCAGACGGACAGCCGGGTCGAATGCCGAGCTCCGCGTGTGCGGCGGCAACTTCTGTTGCCTTATTGATTGGGTTCAAAGCCCAAGTTTTATAAGTTGGTAACTATAAACCAGTGCTCTCGGGCATGCAAACTTGTGAAATGATCAATAAGAGTAGTAAAAGTAAGTTCCTTGCTATATAGACTCTCAACGACCCATCCACCACTCCCCTCCTCCCTCGCGGCGGGCGGTCCCCCCGTGGTGTTTTTTGCAAGTGACGGTGCTCTGAGCTGCACCGTCACTTTTTTGCTTTCCATTGGAGGGTGGGCCTATGAAGAAGATCATCGAACTGAAAGACATCTCCAAATCCTTCGACGGTGTGCCGGTCCTCGAGCACATCGACCTGGACATCTACGACAACGAGTTCCTCACCCTGCTCGGCCCCTCGGGCTGCGGCAAGACCACGCTCCTGCGGCTGATCGGCGGGTTCGAGACCCCCGACGAGGGCGACATCGTCTTCCTCGGCGAGCGGATCAACCAGATCCCCCCGTACAGGCGCAGCGTGAACACCGTGTTCCAGAAGTACGCGCTCTTCCCCCATCTGACGGTCTATGAGAACGTCGCCTTCCCCCTGCGCGAGCAGAAATGTCCCCGCGACGAGATCGACCGCCGCGTGCGCGAGATGCTCGCCCTCGTGGCGCTGACCGGGTTCGAGGAGCGCAGCGTCACCCGTCTCTCCGGCGGCCAGCAGCAGCGCGTGGCCATCGCCCGCGCCCTCGTGGCCAAGCCCCGCGTCCTGCTGCTCGACGAGCCGCTCGGCGCCCTGGACCTGAAGCTCCGCAAGGACATGCAGGTCGAGCTGAAGAAGATCCAGAAGCAGACGGGCATCACCTTCATCTTCGTCACCCACGACCAGGAGGAGGCCCTGTCCATGTCCGACACCGTCGTCGTCATGTCCGAGGGCAAGATCCACCAGATCGGCACCCCGATCGACATCTACAACGAGCCGGTCAACGCCTTCGTCGCCGACTTCATCGGCGAGAGCAACATCCTCGACGGCGTGATGCTGGAGGACTACAAGGTCTCCTTCTCCGGCCAGACCTTCCCCTGCCTGGACAAGGGCTTCGACCCGCGCGAGCCGGTCGACGTGGTCGTCCGGCCCGAGGACGTGGACATCGTCCCCGTCGAGCGCGGCCAGCTCACCGGTCTCGTCACCGGCGTGACCTTCATGGGCGTGCACTATGAGATCATCGTGGACGTCGGCGGCTTCAAGTGGATGATCCAGACGACCGACTTCGTCGATGTGGACGAGACGATCGGCATCACCCTCGATCCCGACGCGATCCACATCATGAAGAAGTCCGCCTGGTCCGGCCTGTACGGCGACTTCTCCTCCTTCTCCAACGAATTCGACGAGCTGTCCGACGCGGACGCGGAAACGGAGGACGACGAATGACCGAAAAGCACACCCGCGACGAGCGCCGCATCGCCCGCGCCGACCACATCGCGCTCGGGCCGTATGCGCTCTGGTCGCTCCTGTTCATCCTGGTGCCCCTCGTCTTCGTGGCCTACTACGCCTTCACGGACGCGAGCTTCCAGTTCACCACGGAGAACGTGCGGCGCTTCTTCACCGCCACCTCGATGGTCATGACCGACGACGGCGCGGCGAAGGAGGTCCACACCTATCTCGTCATCTTCTGGCGGTCGCTCAAGCTGGCGGTCATCTCCACCGCCATCTGTCTCGTGCTCGGCTACCCCATCGCCTACATCATGGCCCGGGCGGAGCCGCGCGTGCAGAAGACCATGATCACCGTCATCATGATCCCCATGTGGATGAACTTCCTCATCCGGACCTACGCCTGGATGACCATCCTCCAGGACACGGGCATCTTCAACAACCTCCTGTCGCTGCTGCACCTGGCCCCGCTGCACATCATCGGCACGGAGGCCGCCGTGGTCATCGGCATGGTCTATGACTACTTCCCGTACATGATCCTGCCGCTGTACTCCATCATGGCCAAGATGGACGTGCGCCTGCTGGAGGCCGCCCGCGACCTCGGCTGCAACGGCTTCGGCGTCCTGCGCCGCGTCATCTGGCCGCTGAGCCTGCCGGGCGTCATCTCCGGGATCACCATGGTGCTCATCCCCTCGATCAGCACCTTCTACATCTCCCAGAAGCTCGGCGACGGCAAGTTCTTCCTCATCGGCGACGCCATCGAGGGGCAGTATGTCGCCAACAACCTCCATTTCGCCGCCGCCATCGCCTTCGTGCTGATGGTCGTCCTGCTCGCGTGCATGGCCGTCATGCACCGGCTGACCGGGCGGCGCGCAGAAGGGGGGCTGGTGTAAATGAGACCCATCGCGAAGGTCTACACGGCCCTGATCTTCCTCTTCCTCTTCGCGCCCATCGCGATCATGCTCTTCTTCTCCTTCAACAGCGGCAACAGCCTGTCGGTCTTCTCCGGCTTCTCGCTGTACTGGTACAAGGAGCTGTTCCATGACACGAACACCCTCGGCGCGCTGAAGAACACTCTGGTGCTGGCCCTGTGCGCGTCGGTCCTGTCCACGATCATGGGCACCGCCGCCGCCGTCGGCATCAACAAGCTGCGCAGCCGCTACATGAAGACGGCGATGAACACCGTCACGAACATCCCCATGACGAACCCGGACATCATCACCGGCATCTCCCTGATGCTCATGTTCGTCTTCGCCGGTCGGCTCATGGGCCTGGGCACCAGCCTGAACTTCTGGACGATGCTGATCGCGCACATCACCTTCTGCCTGCCCTACGTCATCCTCCAGGTCCTGCCGAAGCTGCGGCAGATGGACGCCTCCCTGCCCGAGGCCGCGATGGACCTCGGCTGCACGCCGCTGCGCGCCTTCTTCAAGGTCGAGCTGCCGGAGATCCTGCCGGGCGTGCTGACGGGCCTGATCATGGCCTTCACCCTGTCGCTGGACGACTTCGTCATCAGCTACTTCACCTCCGGCAACGGCTTCGAGACGCTGCCGATCCGCATCTACAGCATGACGAAGAAGACGGTCACGCCGAAGATGTACGCCCTGGCGACGCTCATCTTCTTCGCGATCCTGGCCCTGCTGATCGTGAACAACCTGATGGACGACTCCGGCGAGAAGGAGAAGAAGGCCCGCAGCGGGCGCGGGCGCAAGGCCCTCGCCGGGGCGGTGCTGGGCGTGGCCGCGGTGCTGATCGTGGTCACCTCCCTCGTCGGCAAGGGGACGGACACCCTGACGCTGAACGTCTACAACTGGGGCGAGTACATCTCCGACGGCTCGGACGGCTCCTTCGACACGATCAAGGAGTTCGAGAAGTGGTACGAGGAGACGTATGGCCAGAAGGTCCACGTGAACTACTCCACCTTCGCCTCGAACGAGGACATGTACGCCAAGCTCAAGAGCGGGGCGGTGAGCTACGACGTGATCATCCCGTCGGACTACATGATCGCGCGGCTGCGCGACGAGGGGATGCTGCTCCCGCTGGACTACAGCAACATCCCGAACTATCAGTACATCGACGAGAAGTACCGCGGCCTGTACTACGACCCGAACGACGAGTACACCGTGCCGTACACCTATGGCGTGATCGGCGTCATCTATGACGCCAACGTCGTGGACGAGGCCGACACCGGCGGCTGGGACCTGCTGTGGAACGAGAAGTACAAGCGCTCGATCCTCCAGTTCAACAACTCCCGCGACGCCTTCGGCACGGCGATGTACAAGCTGGGCATCGACGTGAACACGACCGACAAGAGCGAGTGGGACCGTGCCTTCCAGGAGCTGATGGACCAGCGCCCGCTGGTGAAGGCCTACGTGATGGACGAGATCTACAACGCGCTCGAGTCCGGCGAGGCGGCGATCGGCGCGTACTACGCCGGGGACTACTTCACCATGCAGGAGGCCCAGGCGGACACGGTGGATCTGCAGTTCTACTATCCGGACGAGACGAACTACTTCTTCGACGCGATGTGCATCCCGACCTGCTGCCAGGAGAAGGAGCTGGCCGAGATCTTCATCGACTACATGCTCAGCGAGGAGCCTGCGATCGCGAACGCGGAGTACATCTGGTACGCCTCGCCGAACGCCCTCGTCTACGAGAGCGAGGACTACATCGACGAGATGGGCGAGGACGCCATGGAGATCCTCTACCCGCCGATGGACGACTTCGCCGACCGGTACAACCGGTTCGCCTATCAGAACCTGTCCGACGACATGCTCGCGTACATGAACACCCTCTGGGAGGGGCTGAAGATCAACTGAAGATCAACAGAAGATCGGATCCGATGCGAAAAGGGAGCGCTGCCCGGTGGGCAGCGCTCCCTTTCTGTCATCGTTATGGTCAAGATCGTGCGTCCCCGCTCAAAACAGCGAGATCTGGCTGCTCTCGGGCATCGCGCCGAGCGCTCCGGCCAGGCGGAGCTGCTCCACGTGCGCCTTGGAGAGCTTCGGGCAGGCCGCCAGCAGCTCCTCCTGCGAGATGAACTGCCGCCCCGCCCGGTTCTCCACCAGCGACACCGCCGCCGACTCGCCCAGGCCCGGGATCGCCGTGAACGGCGGCAGGAGCGACCCATGCTCCCGATCCATCACGAACTTCGTCGCCTCGGACCGGTAGAGGTCGATCGTCTCGAAGGTGAACCCGCGCAGATAGAACTCGTAGCACACCTCCAGCGTCACCAGCATGTCCTCCTCCACCGCGGCGGCGTCCTTGTCCTTCGCCGCGATCTCGCGCATCTTGCGCTGGCAGGTCTCCATGCCCATGCACATGCACGAGGCGTCGAGCGCCTTCGCGCGGATCGAGAAGTAGGCCGCGTAGAATGCCAGCGGGTGGTGGACCTTGAACCACGCGATGCGGAACGCCATCATGACGTAGGCCACCGCGTGGGCCTTCGGGAAGAGGTAGCCGATCTTCGCCAGGGAGTCGATGTACCACTGCGGCACGTCCGCCGCGTGCATCGCGTCCTCCCAGCCGTCCTTGAAGCCGCCGGACTTGACCTTGCCCTTCCGGACCGCCTCCATGATGTCGAAGGCCAGCTTCGGCTCGACCCCCTGCTCCATCAGGTACAACATGATGTCGTCGCGGCAGCCGACCGTCGAATCGACCGTCGCCGTGCCGCTGACGATCAGGTCCCGGGCATTGCCCAGCCACACGTCCGTGCCGTGCGAGAAGCCGGACAGACGCACCAGCGTGTTGAACCGGTGCGGCTGGGTGTCCTGGAGCATCTGCCGCGTGAAGCGGGTGTTGAACTCCGGCACCGCCACCGCGCCCGTCGGGCCGAGGATCGGGTCGTTCGTGTAGCCCAGCGGCGTCGAGTCCGTGAAGATCGTCATCGTGTCGTGGTCGTCCAGCGGGATCGTCTTCGCGTCCACCCCGGTCAGGTCCTCCATCATGCGGATCATCGTCGGGTCGTCGTGCCCGAGCATGTCGAGCTTGAGGAGGTTGTCCTCCATCTTGTGATAGTCGAAGTGGGTCGTGATGATGTCCGTCCCGGTGTCGTCCGCCGGGTGCTGGACCGGGCAGAAGTCGTAGATCTCATGGTCCTGCGGGATGACGACCATGCCGCCCGGGTGCTGGCCGGTCGTGCGGCGCACGCCCGTGCAGCCGAGCGCCAGGCGGTTCTCCTCCGCGCGCGGCACGACCTTGCCCCGCGCGGCCAGGTATTTCTTGACGTAGCCGTAGGCCGTCTTCTCCGCGACGGTGCCGATGGTCCCGGCGCGGAAGACGTGGTTCGCGCCGAACAGCTCGAAGGTGTACCGGTGGGCGTTGGCCTGGTACTCGCCGGAGAAGTTCAGGTCGATGTCCGGGACCTTCTTGCCGCCGTAGCCGAGGAAGGTCTCGAACGGGATGTTGAACCCGTCCTTGACGTACGGCGTGCCGCAGTCCGGGCAGACCGCGTCCGGCATGTCCGCGCCGCAGCCCCAGCCCTCGCCCGCGGCGAAGTCGGACCGCTTGCACTTCGGGCAGCGGTAATGCGGCGGGAGGGAGTTGACCTCCGTGATGCCGGAGAGGAAGGCCACGATCGACGAGCCGACCGACCCACGCGAGCCGACCAGATAGCCGTGCTCAAGGGAGTTCTGCACGAGCTTCTGCGCGGACATGTAGATGACGTCGTACTTCCGCTCGATGATGCCGGGCAGCTCGAGCTGGATGCGGTCCTTGACGATCTGAGGGGGATCCTCGCCGTACAGCTCGTGCGCCTTGCCCCAGACGAGGTCGAACAGCTCCTTGTCGGAGTTCTCCAGCTTCGGCGCGAACAGCCCGTCCGGCAGCGGCTTGACCGCCTCGCACCAGGAGGCGACGAGGTTCGTGTTCGTCACGACGACCTCATAGGCCTTCTCCGCGCCGAGGTAGGCGAACTCGTCGAGCATCTCCTGCGTCGTGCGGAAGTAGAGCGGGTTCGGCGCGTCGGCGTCGTCGAAGCCCTTCGTGTCCAGGAGGACGTGGCGGTAGATCTCCTCCTCCGGGTCCAGGAAGTGGACGTCGCCGGTGGCGCAGACGGGCTTACCCAGCTCCTCGCCCAGGCGGACGACGGTGCGGTTCCACTCGCGGATCTGGTCCCAGTCCCGCGCGATCGTCTTGCCGTTGCGGTCCGGGCGGACCATGAAGCCGTTGTTCGAGAGGGGCTGGATCTCCAGGAAGTCGTAGAACGACGCGATGCGGCACAGCTCCTCCCAGTCCTTGCCCCGGACGATCGCCTGGTACAGCTCGCCCGCCTCGCAGGCCGAGCCGAGGATCAGGCCCTCGCGGTGCTTCATCAGCTCGCTCTTCGGCATGATGGGGAAGCGCTTGAAGTAGTCCAGGTGGCTCATCGAGATGAGCTGGTAGAGGTTCCGCAGGCCGGTGTGGTCCTTCGCGAGCACGATCAGATGCTTCGGCATCCGGCGGGCCTTGCCGCCGAGGGTGCTGATCTTCGCCAGGGCGGGGCCGATCTCCTGGAGGGTCCCCACGCCGCGTTCGCGGAGCATCTTGATGAACGGCACCAGCATGTAGCCGACCATCGCCGCGTCGTCGCTGGCGCGGTGGTGCTCGAAGTCGGGCAGCTCCAGATGGCGGCAGACGATGTCGAGCTTGTACTTCCCCAGGTCCGGCAGGAGGTTCTGCGCCAGCGGCAGGGTGTCCACGAAGGTCGGGGCGAAGTCGATCCCGTACCGGCGGCAGCCCTCCCGGACGAAGCCGATGTCGAACTCGGCGTTGTGCGCCGCGAGGGGCCGCCCGTCGGCGAAGGCCAGGAAGGCGCGGATCGCCTCCTCCTGCGACGGCGCGCCCACGAGCATCTCGTCCGTGATGCCCGTGAGCTGGACGATGTTCGGGGGCAGGCGGCGCTGCGGGTCGGCGAAGGTCTGGAAGCGCTCCTTGACCTCGCCGTGCTCCAGGACCACCGCGCCGATCTCCGTGATCGCGTCGCGCTTGCGGTCCAGCCCGGTGGTCTCCAGGTCGAAGCAGACGATCGCCTCGTCGAGGTCCTGGTCCGCCGGGCCGCGGATGGTCAGCCGCTCGTCCACGTCGTTCATGTAGTACGCCTCGGTGCCGAGCAGGACCTTGATCTTGCCCTTGGCGGCGTTCCAGGCGTCGGGGAAGGACTGCGCCACGCCGTGGTCGGTGATGGCGATCGCGGGGTGGCCCCACTCGATCGCGCGCTTGACGGCGTCCTTCGTATCGGTGAGCGCGTCCATGAGCGACATCTTCGTGTGCAGATGCAGCTCGACGCGTTTCTCCTCCGCGGTGTCGCGGCGCTTCTTCTTCTCGGCCGTCTCGATGACGATCGGTTCGAGGACCATGTCGTTGTCGAAGCGGTCCATGTTCAGCCGCCCGGCGATCTTCAGGTGCATCCCGACGGAGACCCCCTCGACGATGGGCCGCCCCTCGTCGCCGGGCAGGAACTTCTTCACGTGGATGGAGCTGGTGTAGTCCGTCAGGTCGAAGCCGACCACCCAGGCGTTGCGGCGGCGCAGCTCGCGGTGGTCCACGGCGAAGACGTCGCCCTCGACGACCACGATGCCCATGTCCAGGATGAGCTTCTCCATCGGGATCGGCCCCTTGGTGATCTGGCGCGGGCCATAGATCCGCTGGGTCGAGAAGCCCCGCTCCGGCCGCCGGGCGGCCGCCTCGGCCATCGCCTGGCGGCGCAGCTCCTCCGTCTGACGGAAGAGCAGCTCCTCCGTCGTGTGGGGCGCGCCCTGGGCGGGCGCGGCCTCCTGCGCGGGCGGCGGGACCGGCTCCGGCGCGGGGACCGGCTCCGGATCGTGCGCCGGGGCCGGGGTCGGATCTGGCTCCGGCGCGAACGGCGGCGCGTCGTCGTCCGCCGGGGGCGGGGCGTCGTCGTCCATCGGGGGCAGAACGTCCCCGTCCAGCTGCGGCGGGACGGCCCCGTCCAACGGCGGCGGCACGGCCTCGTCCCTCGGGACCGGCCCCATCGGCGGGAGCGGGCGCAGCACCAGCGCGGAGAGCGCGTAGGCCCGCGCGACCTCCGCCGCGACGGCGTCCAGCAGCGCCGGGGCCGGCGGCTCCGGGCAGTCCAGCTCGGCCGTGACGGTGCGCCCGGCGCGGTCGAGCGCCGCGCGCGTGACCACCCAGCGGGCCGTCTCCGGCCAGCGGTCCGTCAGCGCCGCGCAGCCTGCGAACATCCTATCGAACGGTAGCTTCCTCTCCGCCATGCCTGTCCCCTTCCTGTGTCTCGTATCTGTCTCGCTCGGCCGTCACTCGGCCTGGTAGTCCTCGATGAGCGCCATGAGCGCGTCGAGCAGCCGGTCCTCCGGCACGCGGCCGACGACCTCCCCCTTGCGGAAGAGCAGACCGGTCCCGTGGCCCCCGGCGATGCCGACGTCCGCGGCGGACGCCTCGCCCGGGCCGTTGACGACGCAGCCCATGACCGCGACGGTGATGGGCTTCTCCACGCTCTTGAGCCGCTCCTCGACCTGCTTCGCCAGGGCGATCAGGTCGATCCGCGTCCGGCCGCAGGTCGGACAGGCGATCAGCTCCGGCCCGTCGCGCCGCAGCCCGACGGCCTTGAGGATGTCGCGCGCGGCGACGATCTCCTCCACCGGGTCGGCGGTGAGGGTGACGCGGATCGTGTCGCCGATCCCCATCGCCAGCAGGCCGCCGATGCCCGCGGCGGACTTGATCGTCCCCATGCGCACCGTGCCCGCCTCGGTCACGCCGAGGTGGAGCGGGTAGTCCGACCGCTCGCTCATCAGGCGGTACGCCTGCACCGTCGTCCGGACGGACGAGGACTTGAGCGAGACGGCGATGTCGTCGAAGTCGTAGCGGTTGAGCAGCGCGATGTGCCCGAAGGCCGACTCGACCAGGGCCTCCGGCGTCACGCCGCCGTATTTGGCCAGCAGCGGCTTCTCCAGCGATCCGCCGTTGACCCCGATGCGGATCGGGATGCCCCGCGCCGCGCAGGCCCGCGCCACGGCGCGGACCCGCTCCGGCTCGCCGATGTTGCCGGGGTTGATGCGGACCTTGTCGCACCCGGCGGCGATGCACTCCAGCGCGAGCTTATAGTTGAAATGGATGTCCACCACCAGGGGCAGGTCGATCCGCTCCCGGATCTTCCCCACGGCCTTCGCCGCGGCCATGTCCGGCACGGCCACGCGCACGATCTCGCACCCGGCGGCGGCAAGGCGGCGGATCTGGTGGACGGTGGCGTCCACGTCCTCGGTGGGCGTGCTCGTCATGGACTGGATGGACACGGGGGCGCCGCCCCCCAAGGGGACCGCGCCCACCATGAGTCGTTTCGTCATCGTGCTCCCTCCTATCGCACCAGCTTGAAGATGTCGCTGAAGGTCACCACGGCCATCAGCATCAGCAGCAGCACCAGGAAGACGGCGTTGAGCACCGCCTCGTACTTCGGGTCGATCCGCCGCCCGCAGAAGAGGAACCACACCTCCCCCGCCAGCAGCAGGAAGATCCGCCCGCCGTCCAGAGCGGGGATCGGCAGGAGGTTCATGATCGCCAGGTTCACCGCGATCAGCGCGATGAAGTAGCACACGTTCCGCAGCCCCACGAGGAAGCTGTTCGCCTGGCTCCCGGCCTCGCCGAGGTAGGACACGATGCCCACCGGGCCGGACATGTCGCTGAGCTGGACCTGGCCGGAGACGAGCATCCCCAGCCCGGACCACACCGCCCGCGCGAAGTACAGGCAGGTGTCCCAGCTGTGCACGAGGACCCGGCCGGGGGTCGGCTCCTCCTGATCGAAGTAGAGGCCGTACATCTGCCGCGTCGTCCCGTCGATCTCATAGTCCCGCAGGACGAAGGAGACGGCGGGCAGCGTGACGCGCGCGCCGTCCCGCTCGACGGTGACGGCGACGGGCTGGCCGTTCGCGGCGTTCAGCGCGGCCGTGACCTCGGAATAGATCCGGATCTTGTGTCCCCCGACGGCGAGCAGGCGGTCGCCCGGCTCCAGCCCGCCGTCCTCGGCGCAGCTCGCCCCGTCCATGAAGCCCTGCACCACCGGCACGGCCCACGGGCCGGAGCAGCTGAACAGGATCACCACGATCAGCAGCCCGGCCAGATAGTTCATGAATGACCCCGCCACGAGGATGATGAGCTTCCGCCAGGCGGGCTTCGCCGCGAAGGAGCGGGGATCCTCGGTGGCCTGGTCCTCGCCCTCCATCGCGCAGTAGCCGCCGATGGGCAGCAGGCGCAGGGAGTACAGCGTCTCCCCCCGCTGGCGGGAGAAGAGCGCCGGGCCCATGCCGATGGAGAACTCGTTCACCCGCACGTCGAGGAGCTTCGCGGTGATGAAGTGCCCCCATTCGTGGACGGCGATGAGCAGGCCGAAGAACAGGATGCCGATGAGGATGTAGATCAAGCCGTTCCCCCCTCTTCCAGGATGGCCGCGACGGTCGTCTCGGCGGCGGACCGGGCCAGCCGGTCGGCGCGCAGGACGGCGTCCAGGTCCAGGTCCCGCTCGTGCGGGACGGCGCGCAGGGCGCCCTCCACCACGCGCGGGATGTCCAAAAAGCCGATGTCCCCCGCGAGGAACCGCGCCACGGCGACCTCGTTCGCACCGTTGAGGATGGCGGGGGCGGTGCCCCCCTCCTCCGCCGCCGCGATGGCCAGGGCCAGGCAGCGGAACGTCTCCAGATCCGGCCGCGCGAAGGTGAGCGTGCCGCAGGAGAAGAGGTCGAGCGGGCGGGCCGGGCCGGGGACCCGGTCCGGCCAGGTGAGGGCGTATTGGATCGGCAGGCGCATGTCGGGCGCGCCGAGCTGGCCGATCACCGCCCCATCACAGTATTCCACACCGGAGTGGAAGATGCTCTCGCGGTGGATCAGGATCTGGATCTGGTCGGGCCGGACGGCGAAGAGGGACATGGCCTCCAGCAGCTCCAGCCCCTTGTTCATCAGGGTGGCGGAGTCGATGGTCACCTTCGCGCCCATGGACCAGTTGGGGTGCTTCAGGGCGTGCTCCGGCCGGACCCCGGCCAGCCGCTCCCGCGTCCAGCCGAAGAACGGCCCGCCGGAGGCCGTGAGCAGGATGCGCCGCAGCTCGCCGTGGTCCCGGCTGCCCTGCAGGCTCTGGAAGATGGCCGAGTGCTCGGAATCGACCGGCACGATCTCGGCCCCGCGCGCCCTGGCGCGCGCCATGACGAGGGGGCCCGCGCAGACGAGGGTCTCCTTGTTCGCCAGGGCGATGCGCCGCCCCGCGTCGATCGCGGCGAGGGTCGGGCGCAGGCCCGCGATGCCCACGAGGGCGGTGACGACGGTGTCGGCGCCGGGCCAGGCGGCGGCCCGGAGGACGCCCTCCTCCCCGGCGACGACGCGGACGGGCGTGTCGGCCAGGCGAGAGGTCAAAGCAGCGGCGGCGGTAGGATCCGCCGCCGCGATGAGTTCAGGATGGAAGCGCCGCGCCTGCTGTTCGAGCAGATCGACGCTGTGGTGGGCGGCCAGCGCGGCGACGCGCAGGCCGAGGGCCTCGGCGACCTCGAGGGTCTGGGTCCCGATGGACCCGGTCGAGCCGAGGAGGGACAAAGTCGGCATAGTAGGCTCCTTTTCACTAGATGACCACCGATCGGACCGATCCGGGCCCTGCTTATTTGAACGCGGGGAGCCAGATGATGAGCAGTTCGATCAGCGGCGCGCAGAAGATGACGCTGTCGAAGCGGTCGAGGACGCCGCCGTGACCGGGCAAGACGTGGCCGAAGTCCTTCACCTTGCGGGTGCGCTTGACGTAGGAGAAGGCCAGGTCGCCGATCTGGGAGATGGCGCCGCCGAGGATGCCGTAGACGGCCAGGAAGAAGTAGTTCACGGTCACGCCGGTGATGAAATGGAAGGCCACGCCGTAGACGATGCAGATGACGACGGTGCCGACCCACTCGCCGACGGATCCCTCGACGGTCTTCTTCGGGGACAGCTCCGGGCAGAGCTTGTGCTTGCCGAAGGCCATCCCGGCGAACATCGCGGCGGCGTCGCCAACGAAGGGGATGACGATGGGCAGGAAGATGTAGCTCGTGCGCAGGTCCATCATGCCGATCCGCACGATGGAGGACAGGCAGTAGGAGATGAACACCGCGAAGAAGGCGGCCCCGCCGACGCGCTCCATCTTCAGCCGGAAGCCGCTGGCGAAGCCCTCGACGAAGATGAGGATGAGGTAGGCCAGCAGGACGGTGACCGCCCAGACGTGCGGCGTCTCGAAATAGACCCAGAACGGGATCGCGAGGGCCAGCGCGGCGGTGTACAGCCCGACGCGCGGGTGGTTCATCCCGATGGCATGCATGATCTCATAGGTCGCCACGGCCGACAGCACGCCGATGAGCGCGGGGGTGAACGGGGCCGGCAGCACGAAGAGCACGACCAGGATCAGCGGCACGCCGACGCATGCCACGAGGATACGACTTTTCATCGGGATGGACCCTCCTTACTTACACGCCGCCGAAACGGCGGTCCCGGTGCTGGTAGGCCACCAGCGCGCGGTCCAGGTCCTCCGGCCGGAAGTCGGGCCAGAGGACGTCGGTGGTATAGAACTCGGAATAGGCCGTCTGCCACGGCAGGAAGTTGGACAGCCGCTGCTCCCCGCTCGGCCGGATGACGAGATCCGGGTCCGGGATGCCGCGGGTGTCGAGGTAGCGGGCGAAGATCTCGGGGTCGAGATCCTCGATCCGCTGCCGCCCGGCGGCGCAGTCGCGCGCCCAGGCGCGGGCGGCCCGGACGATCTCGTCCCGCCCGCCGTAGTTCAGGCAGATATCGACCTGGCTGCGCTTGTCGGTGAAGCCGTCGCTGCGCGACTCGGCCTCCATGCACAGCTCCTGTAACGCGGGGGGCAGACCGGACAGCTCGCCCAAAAAGCGGACGCGGAAGCCGTCGCGCTCCATCTTCTCCAGCACCTCCAGCAGATATCTCTGCAGGAGCTGCATGATGGTCGAGACCTCGTCCGCCGGACGCTTCCAGTTCTCCGTGGAGAAGGCGTAGACGGTGAGGTAGTCGATGCCGATGTCGCGGCAGTAGTAGGCGATGGTGCGGAACGTCTCCGCGCCGACCTTGTGCCCGGCGGTGCGGGGCAGGCCGCGCCGCTTGGCCCAGCGGCCGTTGCCGTCCATGATGATGCCGACGTGGCGGGGCAGGCGCGTCAGGTCTAGCTCGGCGGAGGGCTGGGGGCCGTCCGCCGTCTTGCGGTTCCAGAACGCCATCAGACCGCCATCAGCTCCGCTTCCTTCTTCGCGGTCAGCTCGTCGATCTCCTTGCAGCGCTTGTCGGTCAGCTTCTGCAGATCCTCCTCGTACTCCTTCAGATCGTCCTCGGTGATCTCGGACTTCTTCTTCTGGGCCTTGAACTTGTCCATGGCGTCGCGGCGGATGTTGCGGATGGCGACCTTACCGGCCTCGCCGTACTTCTTGACCTGCTTGGTGAGGTCCTTACGGCGCTCCTCGGTCAGCTGCGGGAAGACGAGGCGGATGACCTTGCCGTCGTTCTGGGGGTTGATGCCGAGGTCGGAGACCTGGATGGCCTTCTCGATGGCCTTGAGCAGGGTGCCGTCCCACGGCTGGATGACGAGGGAACGGGGGTCGGGGGTGGAGATGGCGGCGACCTGCTGGATGGGGGTCTCGGTGCCGTAGTACTCCACGGTCAGCTTGTCCAGCACGGCGGCGTTGGCGCGGCCCGCGCGGACGGCGGCGAAGTCGCTCATGACGACATCGATGGTCTTCTGCATCTTGGTATCGAACTCTTTCAGGACTTCGTTCATGTTTCGTTTCCTCCTTGATGTATCGCGCCCGGCGTCCGGGCACGTTGACTCACTCTTCGACGATGGTGCCGATGGCCTCGCCGCGCACGGCCCGGACGATGTTCTCGGGGTCGGCCAGGGCGAAGATCATGGTGGGGACGTGGTTCTCCAGGGCCAGCGAGGTGGCGGGCAGGTCCATGACCTGTAAATGCCCCGCGAGGACCTGATCGTAGCTGATGCGGTCGTACCGGACCGCGGTGGGATCCTTATGGGGGTCGGCGCTGTAGACGCCGTCGATGTTCTTGGCGAGCAGGATGACGTCCGCCCCGATCTCGACCGCGCGCAGGACCGCGGCGGTGTCGGTGGAGAAATAGGGGTTGCCCGTGCCGCCGCCGAAGATGACGACGGTGCCCTCGCTGAGCCAACGGTCGGCCGCGGCGTAGGAGTACGGCTCGGTCATGCTGCCCATCGGCATGGCGGTGAGGACCTTGGCGCTCTGGCCGAGCTGCTCCAGAGTGTCCTGCACGGCGAGACAGTTGATGACGGTGGCGAGCATGCCCATGTGGTCGGCACGGCTGCGCTGCATCCGGTCGCCGCCGTCCTTGGCGCCGCGCCAGAAGTTGCCGCCGCCGACGACGATGCCGACCTGGACGCCCATGGCGGTGCAGTCCTTGACGGCCTGGCAGACCTGGCGGATGAAGGCGAAGTCGAGCCCGCGCCCGTCCTTCCCGGCCAGGGCCTCGCCACTGCACTTGAGCAGGACGCGGCGATAGTTCGGTTTGTCCATTCCATTCATTCCTTTCCGGGACATCTCATAGTCTTCTATATTCTAATATAAAACTCGCGGTTTGCATAGGGGGTATCCGCAAGTTTTTTCATAGACAGACACAAAAGCACCGCTGTGGGAACACGGCGGCGCGTCATGCCCTGCCTTTCCCGACAAAAGCACCGCGCCGCTGCATTTGCAGCGGCGCGGTATATAAGGGTGGATGTAGGGAGGGCTGGGGACGGTCAGACCGTTCCCACTCGGACTCAGTGCTCGTACCAGCCGGGGGCACCCGGGGTGAGGTTGATGTTGACCTGCTTGATCTCCTGATACTCCTCCAGGCCATGGACGCCCAGCTCGCGGCCGATGCCGGACATCTTGTAGCCGCCCCAGGGAGCCTCGTTGAAGGTGGGGTTGTAGGCGTTGATCCAGGTGATGCCCGCGCGGACTTCCTTGACGACCTTGAGGGCGGTGACCAGGTCATAGGTGAAGATGCCGCCGGCCAGGCCGTAATCGGTGTCGTTGGCCATGGCGATGGCTTCGTCGACGGTCTTGAAGGTCTGGATGGTGACGACCGGCCCGAAGATCTCCTCACGGACGATGGTCATGTCGGGCGTGCAGTCGTCGAAGATGGTGGGACGCATGAAGTAGCCCTTCGCGCACTCGCCCTCGGTGTAGCGCTCGCCGCCGCAGACGAGGGTCGCGCCCTCTTCGATGCCCTTCTTGACGTAGGAGAGGATGTCGTTGAGCTGGCCTTCGCTGACGATCGGGCCCATGTCGGGGTTATCGAGCGGGTCGCCGATGGTCATGGCGTTGGCGCGCTCGGCCAGACGCTTCACGAACGCATCGTGGATGCTCTCCTCGATGATGATGCGGGAACCGGCGGAGCAGACCTCGCCCTGGTTGAAGAAGATGCCGATCATGGCCCACTCGACAGCGGCCTCGAGGTCGACGTCGGCGAAGATGATGTTGGGGGACTTGCCGCCCAGCTCCAGGCCGATCTTCTTGACGTTGGTGGCGGCGGCGCGCATGATGCTCTGGCCGACGCTGGTGGAACCGGTGAGGGTGATCATGCCGATGTCCTTATGGGAGGCGAGGGCCTCGCCCACGGAGCCGCCCGGCCCGAGGATGAGGTTGGCAGCGCCCTTGGGGATGCCGGCCTCGTCGAGGATCTCGAACATCTTCACGTTGGACATGACGCAGTGGGAGGCGGGCTTGAAGATGATGCTGTTGCCGGCCGCCAGAGCGGGAGCGATCTTCCAGGCGCCCATCAGGAACGGGAAGTTCCAGGCGCTGATGAGGGCGACGACGCCCACGGGCTCATGGATGGTGAAGGAGTGCATCTTGCCGAAGCCCTCGTTCACGTCATAGATGCCGCCATAGGGGGCCTTGATGAGGCCGGCATAGTAACGATAGCAGTGGATGGCGTCGTCGACGTCGCCCTCGGCCTCGCGCAGGGGCTTGCCCATGTCGGTGGACTCGATGCGGGCCAGCTCGTCGCGATACTTGTCGATCAGGTCGGCGATCTTCAGCAGGACGTCGCCTCTGGTCTGGCTGTCCATGTCGCGCCAGTCGCGGGTCTCATAGAAGGAGGTCTTCGCCGCAGCGACAGCGCGCTCGACGTCCTCGAGGTCGCTGCAAACGACCTCTGCCAGCATCTCGCCGGTCGCGGGGTTATAGGTGGGGTTGGTCTTGCCGCCAAGGCTCTCGACCCACTCGCCATTGATGTAGTTCTTGCACAGCTTCATATAGGTCCCTCCTGTTTTGAAATGGTAAGGTATCGGGATCGGGACACGGCCCGCCGCCTCGCAGCGGGCCGTGTCTCAGGTCCATCGTTGCTTATGTATCAGCTTGGACAGGGGCTCAGGCTCAGAGCTTGAAGACCTCCTTGGCCTTGGCGGCTGCCTTCTCGGTGGCGTCCAGGATCTTGGCGATCTCCTCGTCGGTCAGGGATGCGGGCGGCTCGAAGCGGATGGTCTTGGAGTTGTTCAGGGTGCCGGAGATGATGACGTGCTGGTTGTACATCTCCTTGGAGAACTCATAGCCGTACTCGTCGGCGAAGAACTCCACGGCCATCATCAGGCCCACGCCGCGGACCTCCTGGATGACGGTGGGATACTTTGCCTGGATGGCTTCCAGACCGGCCTTGATCTTGGCACCCTTCTCGCGGGCCTGGCCGGGGATGTCGTGCTTGAGCTGGAAGTCGATGGCAGCGATGGCAGCTGCGCAGCAGACGGGGTTGCCGCCGAAGGTGGTGGAGCCCAGCAGATAGGGGTTCTCGACCAGCTCCTCGCTCCACATGGCGGGACGGCAGATGAGGCCGGTGATGGGCATGACGCCGCCGCCGAAGGCCTTGCCGAAGGTCATGATGTCGGGGACGATGCCCTCAGCGTCGGAGCGCCACAGGGTGCCGGTACGGCCCATGCCGGTCTGGATCTCGTCGATGATGAGGATGACGTCCAGCTCGTCGCAGATGGCGCGGACTTCCTTCAGGTAACCGGCGGGCGGGATGATGACGCCGGCCTCGCCCTGGATGGGCTCCAGGACCACGGCGGCGATGGTCTCACCGACCTCGCGCAGGTTCTCGATGGCGGTGCGGATGGCGGCCGCGTTGCCGTACTCCACGTGCTGCACCTGCTGGAGCAGAGGCAGATAGGGCTGACGATAGATGCCCTTAGCGGTCAGGGAGAGGGAGCCGCCGGTCTTGCCGTGGAAGGCGTGGGTGGTGGAGATGAACCACTTGCCCTTGCTCTTGAAGCGGGCGAGCTTCATGGCGATCTCGACGGCCTCGGTGCCGCTGTTGGTGAAGAAGCACTGCTGCAGGTCGCCGGGGGTGCAGTCGGCCATGGCCTTGGCCAGATAGCCGCGCAGGGGATCGATCAGCTCCTGGGAGTGCAGGCCCTGACGGTCGAGCTGAGCCTTGACGACGTCGATGATCTCAGGCTCGCTGTGGCCGGCCACATAGATGCCGAAGCCGCCCATGGCGTCCAGGAACTTCTCGTTATCATACAGGCCGCGGAAGTAGGAGCCGCCGTCTTCCCATTCCAGGACGGCGTTGCCCTCGGTCTCGGAAGAGACGCACTTTCTGTAGTTGATCCAGCCGGGGCTGACGCAGGTGTTGAAGTGCTCGACGGTCTCCTTGACCATCTGGGCCTTCTCCTCCTCGGGGATCTCGTTGGCCTTCATGTGGATGAGGCGGATGACTCTGTCCAGATCGTTGACGACCTGGTCTCTGTTCTTCTCATAGTTGTACATAAAGATTTCCTCCTATAGTTCCTAAAGTTTTCCCTTCCATCCGGCTTGGCCGGGACGATGCCCACATCGCCCCCTATGTACGGACCGTCCCACTTTCAAAAATGACCGATCCGGTCCTTTTGCTAAGTTATGACGATCCATTTGCCAAGTATTCATCTCCATTATAGCCAAAACCGCCACATTGATAATTCTTTTTTTCAAGCATTTTGTAGATATTATCATGTATTTCTACTTGAAATTAGGTATATTATTCTCATTTCTTTTTTGTTATAATCACAAAAAATGAGGCGAATGAGGGAGGATCTTCTGTGCTAAAAAGAAATGGGTTCCTCATTTTCAACAACATCATCTCTGAGCTGTACCGCTGCCGCACCTATCCCGACCTCGGGCTGTATTTCCTCCCGATGCTCAAGATGCTCGTGCCCAACCGCTATGCCAGCATCATGCGGCGGGAGGAGAAGGGGAACAAGATCCGCATGATCGATCCCCTCTGCGTCCCGGCGGAGTTCGAGACGGCCGAGCGCAATTACATGCGCTTCGCCGACGACGATTACACCGGCTGGCTGACCCACTGCCGCGAGTCCACCATCTTCCGCGAGAGCGACCTCGTCGGCGAGCAGCAGCGCCTGCGCTCGACGATCTATCAGAAGTGCTATCAGGAATTCGACGTCTACGACTCCGTCCAATATGCGATCGTATACAGCGGGAGGCCCTTGGGCGTGTTGAGTTTGTTCCGCTGCCGGGGCGATCTGCCGTTCACGGACGATGAGCTGTTTTTGGTCAGCTCGGTCGGCACCCACCTCAACCAGCACATGTCCACCATCCTCAGCCGGATGGAGCGCGGCGGCGCCGCGCTGGGCTACGACATCCCCGCCATCGCCGCCCGGTACGGGCTGACCAACCGCGAGGCGCAGCTGCTCGAGCTGATCGCCCGCTTCTGGGACAACCGCGAGATCGCCGAGGCGCTCAACGTCCGCGAGTCCACCCTGCAGAAGCACTATCAGAACATCTTCCAGAAATTCGGCGTCACCTCCCGCTGGGCCATCATGCGCCTGCTCCAGGAGGGCGATCCCAGGAACTGACCCCGTCTGACCCCCGTCTCGGCCCTCGTCCGACCGGGCGTCAGCCCCCTTTTTACCATTTAATGTAAGTCTTTGTGAACAAAAGAAAGCGAGTTGCGAACACGTTTCGTTGCTAGATAGACACCTATTGTAAATCCCCCCTATTTCAACAGAGAGGTGGCAAGATCATGGAACTATCCTACGGTATCATCAGCATCGTCCCCGTCATCTTCCTCATCGTCGTGGCTCTGACCACGAAGCGGACCTTCGAGTCCCTGCTGCTGGCCACGCTGCTGGCGCTGGTCATCGGCTATAAGGGAGACTGGTTCCTCGCGTTCATCGATCAGCTCCAGACCGTCGCGGCGGAAAACATCTGGGTGCTGCTGGTCGTCGGCCTGCTGGGCGGTCTGATGACCAACCTGGAGCGGTCGCGGGCCGCGCTCGGCTTCTCCGGGCTGGTGTCCAAGTTCGCCACGACGAAGAAGCGCTCCCTGTTCGCCGAGTGGGTGCTGAGCGTGCTGCTGTTCGTCGATGACTACATGAACATCATGACGACGGCGTCGATCATGAAGCGGCTCAACGACAAGCACCGGATCCACCGAACGCTCACGGCCTATCTGATCGGCTCGACCTCGGCCCCGGTCGTGGTGCTGATCCCGCTGACCTCCTGGTCGATCTATTACATCAGCCTGATCGGCCAGACCGACGCGGTGCCGGAGGGCGGCACGGCCTTCGGCGTGTACCTGCAGGCGATCCCGTACATGTTCTACCCCATCTTCTGTCTTCTGGTGCTGATCCTGGTCATCGCGGGCATCGTCCCGCTGTTCGGGCAGATCCGCAGGTATCAGCGGCAGGCCGAGGAGACCGGCCAGCTCTTCCCCGACGGCACCGAGCCGCCGGAGGAGATCGTGGAGGAGCGTGACCCCAACGCCAAGGACGGCGGCGTGCTCGACTTCGTGCTGCCCATCGCCGTGCTGCTGGCGGCGACCATCTTCTTCGACACCGACGTGCTCGCCGGTGTGGTCGTGGCCCTGGTCTTCACCTGCGTCCTGTACCTGATCCGCAAGCTGTCGAAGCTCTCCGACTTCTTCGACAACATCTGGGAGGGCTTCTCCTCGATGATGTCCGTCCTCGCGCTGCTGGTCATCGCGTTCCTGTTCAAGAGCTCCTGCGAGAGCCTGGGCATGTCCGACTACATCATCACCACCGTCGCCCCGCTGATGTCGAACAAGATCCTGCCGTTCGTCATCTTCCTGGTCTCCACCGTCATGACCTTCGCCCTGGCCAACGCCTGGGGCGTGACGGCGATCATGGTCCCGCTGGTCGTGCCGCTGGCCCAGGCCATCGACGCGAGCCTGCCGCTGACCATCGCCTCCATCTTCTCCGGCTCGGTCTTCGGTACCCAGCTGTGCTTCTACTCCGACAACGCGGTGCTCATCGCGCAGTCGACGAACATCAGCCCCCTCGACCACGTGAAGACCCAGATGCCCTTCGCCCTGTGCGCCGGGGCGCTGGCCTGTGTGGTCTACCTGGTCTACGGCTTCGTCTTCCTGTGAG
>CAKTJM010000002.1 GCA_934567745.1 uncultured Eubacteriales bacterium
TTTCATCACCCTTGTCCATTCTACCATATCTATCAGAAAAAGCCCAGCTCCAGCCGGACTTTTTCGACACGCTGAAGCCTCCCCTTTGGGGAGGCTTTTTCATGGCTGGGGGGCAGCTTTGCGTGGGTGGAGCACACGACGTTACAGGAAAGCGCCTAGGCTCCCTTGCGTAAAGGGAGCTGTCAGCCGCCAGGCTGACTGAGGGATCGGAACGTCGAGGATATCGACCACGCCCCCTCAGAAGGCCCCGCCTTTCCGATCCCTGAAAAAAAAGCCCCCCCGGCCAAAGGCCGGGGGGGCGAGATCGCATGTCAGCGTAGAAGCGTAGCGGTCAACGATCAGTTGGCGCCGGTGGGCTTCATGGGATCGGTGACGCGGTCTTCGATCCAATACTTGCCGATCGGGTCCTGAGTGGGATCCTTGTCCATGTTGTGGGCGATCATGAGGGTCTGGTTGCGGTTCTCGACGTGGAGAGCGTTCTCGAAGCCGGAGGCATCGACGTTGCAGCGCATAGCTTCCTTGGTCAGGCGGACAGCCATGGGATCCTTGGCAGCGATGACGCGGGCCAGCTCGATGGCAGCGGGATACAGAGCGGGACGATCCTCGACGACGCGGGAGACGAGACCCAGGTTCCAAGCTTCATCAGCGCTGATGAAGTTGCCGGTCAGCATCATCTCGTAAGCGCGGCCGGTGCCGATCAGACGAGGCAGCTGATAGGAGGAGCACATGTCGCAGCCGCCGATGCCGACGTTGGCATAGAAGCAGGAGAAGCGAGCGGTCTTGGTGCAGACGCGGATGTCGGAAGCCATGGCCAGGGAGAAGCCGCCGCCGGCGGAGACGTTGTCGACCATCGCGATCCAGGGCTGAGGAGTCTGGGTCATCTTGAGCTCCAGCTCGCCGAGCTTGATCTGATAAGCATAGAAGCCGGGGACGGTCTTCTCATACTCGTTCAGGCCCTGCTTGACGTCCAGGCCGGCGCAGAAGCCCTTGGACTCGTCGCCGCCGTACAGCAGGACGACGCGGACATTGTAGAAGTCGTCCTTCAGGCGCTCGCACAGGTCGGTCAGCTCAGCGACCAGAGTGTGGGACAGAGCGTTGTAAGCCTTCGGGCGGTTCAGGGTGACCTTCATGATGTTCGGCTCGACCATATCGACGAGCAGAGTTTCATACTGAGGATAGGTAGCAGCCTGCGGATATTCGATCTTCATAGTTCAAACCTCCATTTAATTATATTACAGGCGCGGCCGGGCGCCTAGCGCGCCCCGGCCGGCCGTGTAAACCAAAGGTGTTCCTTCTGAGAAGATGAGAGGGATCAATAATAGGTGGTGTTGCCGTTGGCGCCGACATACATACCGTGGATGAGGTACTGGATGTCGCCGGAACCCTCGATGTTGGGGGCGATGGCAGCGTCACGCACGAAGCGCTCGGCCTGATACTCGTCGCAGACACCGTAGGCGCCCATAGCGTTGACGGCCATGGTAGCGACCTGGGTAGCGGTCTCGGCAGCGAAGCCCTTCGCCTGAGCGGTGTGAGCCTGGACCTCACGCATGGTGTTGATGTCGTCGGGCTCGAAGTGGTTGTGATCGCAGAAGTCAGCAGCTTCCATCAGCATCAGCTCAGCAGCGTGAGCATAGGTCAGCATGGTGGAGAGGCGGAGCTGAGTGGTGGGGAACTTGGTGATGGGCTTGCCGCGATGCAGCTTCTCCTGGCAATACTTCAGGGCGATGTCAGCGGCGCCCAGAGCGGTACCGACGAAGACGGAGGTGAAGCCGAGCTTGCCGTAAGCGGTGGTGCCGAGCAGCTGGGTGAAGCCGTCGCCGGGCTTGCCGAGGATCTGCTCGGGGGTCACGACGATGTCGTCCATGAAGATATCATAGACTTCGGAGCCGCGATAGCCGATCTTCTCCCAGGGAGAGGAGATGGAGTAGCCCTGGCAGAACTTGTCGATGACCAGACCAGTGACGAGGTCCTTGCCGGTCTCGTCGTCCTTCAGCAGAGCGAAGAGGACGCAGGGGCCGTCATAACCGGCGTTGGAGATGAAGCGCTTGACGCCGTTGAGCTTGTAGTTGCCGTCGGCGGTCTTCTCGAGGCGGGTCTTCAGCATCTTGGGGTCGGAACCGGTCTCGGGCTCGGTGAACGCGAAGGAGACGGTCTGCTCGCCGGAGCAGCAGGGAGCCAGATACTTCATCTTCTGCTCATGGTTGGCATACAGGTCCAGGGCCTCGAGGCCGAGGATGTAAACGTCCAGGCACTTGCCGACGGAGGGAGAGACGCGGGAGAGCTCCTTGATCACGATGGCCTGCTCGACGTGGCCCATGCCCATGCCGTTGTACTCCTCGGGGAAGGAGATGCCGATGAAGCCGCACTCGGCCAGCTGCTCGTGGATGTCACGGGGCATCTGGGGATGGGACTCACCGTTGCTGACCTGGACCATCTCGCCCTTTTCGATGTCGTCGATGCGGGGCTGCAGGACGTCCTGAGCAAACTGCTGCGCGAGGTCGTGGATCATCTTCTGGTCTTCGTTCAGTTTAAATTCCATTACAAAATCCTCCTGTGATTTGTTGTGACAGGCGCAAAAATTGCCTGGGCATGAGAAGGATGCCCACGGCAACTTTCTTCAAACGGGGCAACTTCTACAGGGATTATTATAACATAAGAAACCCGGGGTCACATGCCACATATTGATTATTTTTCCCTAATCACATACTGAGATCGCACTATTTCAAGCCCTCTCAGCCCTGTCGATGTCATCAAAATCGACGAGATCCGAATGAGAGAAACTTGCAAAAGCAACAAAAACGGGAGCGGCATCCGCCGGTGACGGACGGTCCTGCAGGAGAACGGGTCGGTTTCCGTGGAAAATACCATGGGAGAGGGGGGAGATGCAAGAAAAATTGTGAAAATTTGACCTAAGCCCCTTGACGAGCGCGCGTTCTTCCTGTAAGATAGGGCACGATGAGGGGAACGTTGGCCGGGCCTGACGACTTGGGGCGCGGTCCGGCCCCCACCACGCTTTTCTATGGATAAAAGCCTCCCGGCCTGGCCGGGGCTGTAAGATAAGTAAAGATATCGTAAGTATGGAAAAGTAAGACACACACGATCAATGTAATTGGTAAGGAGTTGCAAAAATCATGGAAATCAAGACTGTTGGCATCTACGGCGCAGGTTCTATGGGCAGAGGTCTGGCCCAGGTCGCGATGGAAGGCGGCTACGAGGTCGTCCTGTACAACCACCGCACCCCCACCCTGGAGAAGGGCGTGGCCGGCATCAAGCACAACTTCGACAAGAAGATCTCCAAGGGCAAGATCACCCAGGAGCAGGCCGACGCGTGGTTCACCCACCTGAAGGCCACCACCGACCTGAACGACCTGGCCAACGTCGACATCGTCATCGAGGCCATGATCGAGAACATGGAGCTGAAGAAGGAGGCCTTCGAGAAGCTGGCCGACCTGGTCAAGCCCGAGGCCATCTTCGTCTCCAACACCTCCTCTCTGAGCATCACCGAGCTGGCCGCCGCCTCCAAGCGCCCCGAGAAGTTCCTCGGCATGCACTTCTTCAGCCCGGTGCCCGCCATGAAGCTCGTCGAGATCATCAACGCCTATGACACCTCCGCCGACACCATCGAGAGCGGCAAGGCCCTGGCCCGCGGCCTGGGCAAGGAGTTCGTCACCGTCAGCGACGTGCCCATGTTCATCGCCAACCGCGTCATGTGCCCGATGATGAACGAGGCCGCCATCCTGGCCGGCGAGAACGTCTGTTCCTATGAGGACATCGACAAGGCGTGCGAGCTGGGCTACAACCTGCCCATGGGCCCGCTGAAGCTGGCCGACGCCATCGGCATCGACATCATGATCGACGTCATGGAGTCCCTGTATCAGGAGACCGCCGACTCCAAGTATCGTCCGGCCCACCTGTACAAGGTCCTCTATCGCGCCGGCCGCCTCGGCCGCAAGACCGGCAAGGGCTTCTACGACTACACGAAGTAAGACATATCGCGATCGTGCCGCCCTCCCCATCGGGAGGGCGGCTTTTTTGTCGTTGCCCTGCGGCGCGGGGCGTGGTATGATGAGAGGAACGAAACGAGAGGAGGGCCTGCCATGCGCATCGCGAACACGGTCCATGATTCCATCGTCGACGGCCACGGGCTGCGTCTGACGGTGTTCACCCAGGGGTGCCCCCACCGGTGCCCCGGCTGCCACAACCCCGACACCCACGACCCGGCGGGCGGGCGCGAGGTCAGCATCGCCGAGCTGACCGCCGAGCTGGCGGGCGACCCGCTGATCGAGGGCCTGACCCTCTCCGGCGGCGAGCCGTTCCTCCAGGCCGCGGCCTGCGCGGAGCTGGCCCGGGCGGCGCACGGGCTGGGGCTGAACGTGTGGGTCTACTCCGGGTGGACCTTCGAGCAGCTCGTCGCGCGGGGGGACCCGGACTGGGACGCCCTGCTGCGGGCGGCCGACGTGCTGGTGGACGGCCCCTTCGTCCAGGCGCAGAAGTCGTATGAGCTGCACTTCCGGGGCAGCCGGAACCAGCGGCTGATCGACCTGCCCGCGAGCCTGCGGGCCGGGCGGGCGGTGCTCTGGCGGGAGGACGACCCGCTGGCGAAGTTCACCGTCCCGGAATCGTGAGAGGAGGCGAGGGAGATGACCATCCAGGAGATCGCGCGGCACTTCCGGCAGCGGGAGCTGAGCGTCCAGGGCGCGGTGGGGGAGTATGCGATCCTCGTGCCGCTGGTCGAGCATGAGGGGCGGCTGTGCCTGCTCTTCGAGACGCGGGCCGCGACGCTCGTCGGGCACCAGCCCAACGAGGTCTGCTTCCCCGGCGGACGGCGGGAGGCGGGCGAGTCCCCCCGGCAGACCGCCCTGCGCGAGACGTGGGAGGAGCTGGGCATCCCGCCGGAGGAGGTGGAGATCCTGGCCCCGCTGGACGTGATCCAGGACATCAGCGACCGGGTGATCTGGCCGTTCCTGGCGCGGGTGAGCGCACGGGGGCTGGCGCGGCTCTCGCCGAGCATCGACGAGGTGAAGGACGTGTTCTTCGTCCCGGTCGGGCGCCTGCTGCGCGGGCCGGACGACTTCTACCGCTACCCGGTGCGGCCGCTGGTGGACGAGGGCTTCCCGTACGACCGGATCGGCTTCCCGCACGACTACCCCTGGCGCAGGGGCTGGATGGACGTGCCCATCTACGAGGTGGACGGCCACGTCATCTGGGGGATGACGGGGCGGACGGTCCGCTGGCTGATGAACGAGCTGGGACAGCTCGCGGAGGGCTGAGCGTGGAGCATGTCGAGTGGCTGGGCCGCTATCGGCTGACGCAGTCGGACGCCTGCTTCAAGCTCGGGCGGGACAGCGTGCAGCTGGCCGGGTTCGCGACGGTGCGGCGCGGCTGGCGGGTGTGCGACCTCGGCTGCGGGGTCGGGACGCTGCTGCTCCTCCTGTCCCAGCGGATGGAGGCGATCGAGCGGACGGGGATCGAGCTGGACCCCGTCGCGGCGGAGCTGGCGCGGCGGAACCTGCGGGAGAACGGGCTGGACGGGACCGTCCTGACCGGCGACCTGCGCGAGGGCGGCCTGCTGCCGGGGGACCGGTACGACCTGGTCGTCTCGAACCCGCCGTACTTCCGCACCGGCTCGGGTGCCTCCGGCGGCCGGGCGCGGATGGACGAGACCTGCTCCGTGGCGGAGCTGTGCCGCGCCGCGGCACGGCTGACGAAGACGAGCGGGCGGTTCGCGCTGGTCTATCGGCCGGAGCGGCTGGCGGAGCTGTTCGCGGCGCTGGCGGCGGTGCGGCTGGAGCCGAAGCGGATGCAGCTGCTGGCCTATGACACGAAAAAGCCCCCCTACGCCGTCCTCGTCGAGGCGGTGAAGGAGGGGGGACCGGGGCTGGAGGTCCTGCCGGTGCAGCACCAGGCGGGGACCTCGATCACATGACGGCGGAAGGAGACGAGACGGATGGCCGGTACCTTATATCTGGTGGCGACGCCCATCGGCAACCTGGGGGACCTGTCCCTGCGGGCGATCGAGACGCTGCGGGCGGTGGACTTCCTGGCGGTGGAGGACACGCGGGTGACCGTGAAGCTCCTGAACCACCTGGACATCAAGAAGCCGATGGTGAGCTACCACCGGCACAACGACGAGGGGCGCGGGCCGGAGCTGGTCCAGCGCCTGCTGGCCGGGGAGGACGGCGCGCTGGTGACGGACGCGGGGATGCCCGCGATCAGCGACCCGGGCGAGGACCTGGTCCGCCTGTGCGCCGAGGCCGGGGTGACGGTCACGGCCGTCCCGGGGCCGTGCGCCTTCGTGACGGCGCTGGCGCTGTCCGGGCTGGACACGGGGCGCTTCACCTTCGAGGGCTTCCTCCCCATGAACAAGAAGAACCGCCGCGCCCACCTGGCGGAGCTGGCGGGCGAGCGGCGGACGATGGTCCTCCACGAGGCCCCGCACAAGCTCGTGCCGACCCTCGCCGACCTGGCGGAGGTCCTCGGCGCGGCGCGGCCGGTCGCGGTCTGCCGCGAGCTGACGAAGCTGCACGAGGAGGTGTGGCGGACGACGCTCGGCGCGGCGCTGGAGCGGTACCGGGCGGAGGCCCCGCGGGGCGAGTTCGTCCTGGTCGTGGCCGGGGCGGAGCCGGTCCGGGCGGAGGAGGCGACGCTGGAGGACGGCGTGGCGCTGGTCGCGCGGCTGCGCGGGGAGGGCGTCTCCACGCGGGACGCGGTGCGCCAGGCGGCGGAGGACCTCCGCCTGCCGCGCAAGGCGCTGTACGACACGGTCGTGCGCGGCGAGCGGGGCTGACCAGCTTTTGGCAGAAATGGCAAATACCGGCCGTATAGAAGGGCCGGTATCTTCGTCAGGTATGGGGTGGAGCGCCCCGCCCGGGCCGATCGTGGGCCGAGCGGGGACCGGGGCGCGGTCCTCCGGGCGGAGGGGTCACCAATGCGCGAGCTCTTTCATGCAGTGGGCACAGATGTTCTTGCCCTTGAAGACGGTGATATCCTTGGCGCTGTCGCAGAAGATGCAGGCAGGCTGATACTTTTTGAGCATGATCGAGGCGCCGTCCACGTAGATCTCCAGGGAGTCCTTCTCCGCGATGTTGAGCGTGCGGCGCAGTTCGATGGGCAGGACGATACGACCGAGCTCGTCGACGCGGCGAACGATGCCTGTAGATTTCATGATGAGCACATCCTTTCAAACGGTGAGACCGGGCCGCTCGGGCGGGCCGGTGCGAGGGGACGAAAAAGATATAAAAAACGAAGGAAACATCTTGATTATAACAAAATGTAATAAGAAGTCAATCGGATTTTGTCGATTTTTTAAAAAAAGAGAAAATTTCCATGGAAATGCGCGAACGGGGCGGCGAGACATCATCTCGCCGCCTTTCTCATACCCTCTGATGATGGAAGGATAGGGAGTGGGCCGCGGCGTCCGCTCCGGACAGGGGGGACGACGATGGCGATGACGGCGATCTGGACGGGGATGACGACGGCGGCGCTCGTGTGCGCGCTGGCGCTGGGCCGGGGGAGCATGCTCGCCCCGGCGGCGCTGGAGGGCGCGGCCGGGGCGGTGGAGCTGGCGCTGTCGATGGCGGGGACGATCTGCCTGTGGATGGGCGTGATGGAGGTGATGCAGCGGGCCGGTCTGGCGGAGAAGCTGGCGCGGCTGCTGCGGCCGATCCTGCGGCGGCTGTTCCCGGACTTCGCGTCCGACGCGGGCGTGATGGACACGATCGCGGCGAACGTGTCGGCGAACCTCCTCGGCCTGGGCAACGCGGCGACGCCGCTGGGCCTGGAGGCGGCGCGGCGGATGGCGCGGCGCACGCCGGGGGTCGCGGGGGACAGCCTGTGCATGCTCGTGGTCTGCAACACGGCGTCGATCCAGCTCATCCCGACGACGGTGGCGGCGGTGCGGCTGGCGCAGGGGTGCGCGGCCCCGTTCGACATCCTCCCGGCGGTGTGGGTGACGTCGGCCCTGTCGGTGTGCACGGGCATCGCGGCGGCGCGGCTGCTGCGGCGGGTGTGGCCGGGATGACGGTCGATCTGCTGATCCCGGCGATCCTGGTGGGGGTGTCGCTGTATGGGATGGCCAGGGGCGTGGACGTCTACGACGCGCTGCTCGAGGGGGCGGCGCGGGGGCTGGAGATCCTGTGGCGGATCCTCCCCGCGCTCGTGACCCTGCTGACGGTGGTGGCGATGCTCCGCGCGTCCGGCGCGCTGGAGCTGGCGCAGGAGGCCCTGCGCCCGGTGCTCGGCCTGCTGGGCATCCCGCCGGAGACGGTGGGCCTGATGCTCGTGCGGCCGATCAGCGGGAGCGCGGCGCTGGGCGTCGGCTCGGAGCTGATCGGGACCTACGGCCCCGACTCGACCATCGGCAGGACGGCGGCGGTGATGCTCGGCTCGACGGAGACGACGTTCTATACGATCGCGGTCTATTTCGGCGCGGCGTCGATCCGGCGGACGCGGTACGCGGTCCCGGCGGCGCTGTGCGCGGACCTGGCGGGCTTCTTCTTCGCGGCCCTGACGGTGCGGCTGTTCTTCGGGGCCTGAGACCGGGTCACAGGTCGCCGCTCTCCGCGAAGAGGCGGGCGACGCGGTCCCGCAGGGCGGGCCGGGCGGCCAGCTCCGGGTCGGCGGCGAGCAGGGCGCGGGCGGCCGCCTGGGTCTCCTCCAGCAGGGCCAGGTCCCCGAGGGCGGCGAGCTGGAGGGAGGGCAGGCCGTGCTGCCGCGCGCCGAAGAAGTCCCCCGGCCCGCGCTGGCGCAGGTCCTCCTCGGCCAGGGCGAAGCCGTCCGTCGTCGCGCACAGGGCGCGCAGGCGCTGGCGGGTCTCCGGCGAGCGGGCGGAGGAGACGAGGATGCACCAGCTCTGGTGGGTCCCGCGGCCCACGCGGCCCCGGAGCTGGTGGAGCTGGCTCAGGCCGAACCGGTCTGCGTCCTCGACGATCATCAGGCTGGCGTTCGGCACGTCCACGCCGACCTCGACGACGGTGGTCGAGACGAGCACGTCCACCGTCCCGGCGGCGAAGGCGGCCATCACCGCCTGCTTCTCCGCCGGGCGGAGCCGCCCGTGGACCACGGCGACGCGCAGGTCGGGGAAGACCTCCTGCCCCAGCCGCGCGCCGTACTGCTCGGCGGCGGTCAGGCCGTCGGGATCGTCGCTGCTCACGGCGGGGCAGACGATGTAGACCTGCCGCCCGGCGGCGACCTGGCGGCGGACGAAGCCGTACATCCGCTGGCGCTTGTCCTCGCCGATCAGGAAGGTCCGGACGGGCTGGCGGCCCGGCGGGCGCTCGTCGAGGATCGACAGGTCGAGGTCGCCGTAGAGCATCAGCGCCAGGGTCCGGGGGATCGGCGTGGCGGACATGACGAGGACGTGGGGGCGCAGCGCGCCGCCCTTCCCGGCCAGCGCCGCGCGCTGGGCGACGCCGAAACGGTGCTGCTCGTCCGTCACGACCAGGCCCAGCCGCCGGAACGCCACCGGATCGCTCAGCAGGGCGTGGGTCCCGACGACGAGGTCGAGCGCGCCGTCGGCCAGCGCCTGGCGGACGGCGCGCTTCTGTGCCGCGCTGAGGGAGCCGGTCAGCAGCCCGACCCGCAGGCCGAGCGGCCCGAGCAGGGCGGTCAGCCCGTCCGCGTGCTGGCGGGCCAGCAGCTCCGTGGGGGCCATGAGGGCCGCCTGCCAGCCGTTTTGCCAGGCGAGCACGGCGCAGGCCGCGGCCACGACGGTCTTGCCGGAGCCGACGTCGCCCTGGAGCAGGCGGTGCATCGCGGCGGGGCGGGCCAGGTCCGCCGCCGCCTCGCCGATCGCCCGCCGCTGCGCCCCGGTGAGGGCGTAGGGCAGGGCGGCCGTGAAGGGCGCGAGGTCCTGGACGGCGAAGGCCGGGGCGGCCTGCCCCCGGTGCCCGCGGCGCAGGAGGGCGAGACCGAGGTGCAGGCTCAGCAGCTCCTCGAAGGCCAGCCGCCGCCGCGCGGCCGCGAGGGCCTCCCAGCCCGTCGGGGCGTGGACGGTCCGATACGCCTCCTGCGCGCCGATCAGCCCGTGCCGCGCGCGCAGGTCCTCCGGCAGGGTCTCGGCGATCTGCCCCACGCTCGGGAGGGCCTTGGCGATCAGCCCCAGGAGGAAGCCCGCGCCCAGGCCCGCCGTGAGCGGGTAGACCGGCACGAGACCGCCGGTCAGCCGCGGCGCGGCCTCCTCCGGCTCGAAGAGAGGGTTCACGATCTGCCGCCGCCGCCCGTTGGCGGTCAGCTTGCCGCAGAAGCGGTAGGCGGTCCCGGCGCGGAGGGTCCGGTGGGCGTAGCGGTCGTTGAAGAAGACGAGGTCCACCTGACCGGCCTCGTCCACGGCGCGGCCGCGGGTCAGGTCCAGCCCCCGGCGCAGATGGTCCACCCGCAGCGGCTCGGCGACCACGGCGGAGAAGCAGACGACCTCGTCCAGCGGCAGGGTGGGGATCGGTCCGCGCAGGGAGCGGTCCTCGTAGCGGGTCGGCATCAGGGCCAGCAGGTCCCCGACGGCGTGCACGCCCAGGCGGGCGAGGGCCTCGGCCCGCGCCGGACCGACGCCGGTCAGGGCGGTGACGGGGGCGTCGAGGGGCAGGGGAGCGGACATGGCGGGGACCTCCTTTCGCACGGTCTGGATGGTGTCCCTCCATGGTATCACGTTCGGTCCGCGCCCGCAAGACGAAAAAAGACGGCGAGACCCCTTGACGAATGGCCGCGCATCTGCTATACTCTCAATCGTTAGAGATATCTAACCAAGAAGGGGCGAGACGGGACCTCTAATTTTCTTGGCCGTTGATTAGATGAACTTAACTACAACGTGTCCGCGACCGCCCCACCAGTTCCCAAAGGAGGTAGCATACATATGGAAAACATCGCAGTGATCTTCTGGTCCGGCACGGGCAACACCGCACAGATGGCTGCGGCCGTGGTCGAGGGCACCGGCGGCCAGGCGAAGCTCATCAACGTCATCGACACCAACGCCGACGAGGCCGCGCAGTACGACAAGCTGGCGCTCGGCTGCCCGTCCATGGGCGACGAGGTGCTCGAGGAGGACGAGTTCGAGCCGTTCTTCACGGCGCTCGAGGGCAAGCTCGCGGGCAAGAAGGTCGTGCTGTTCGGCTCCTACGACTGGGGCGACGGCCAGTGGATGCGCGAGTGGGCCGAGCGGACGAAGAAGGACGGCGCGATCCTCGTCGCCGAGCCGCTGATCGTCAACCTGACCCCCGACGCCGCCGGGAAGCAGCTCTGCCGCGACCTCGGCGCCGCCCTGGCCAACGCATAAGGCCCCTACGGGAGGTCCTACGTTTTGTGACGGCCCCTGCCGGTCCATTGTGACCGGCAGGGGCCGTTAGACTGTCGAAAAACTCCTTCGGAGCTTTTCGACGGAGGGGATGCAGCCCCCTGCGCAAACGCACCGTCCGCCTGCGGCGGACGATTCGCACACTTGTGGGCTGAGAAGTATTTTCTCCGACGCACATGTCGCCGGAGAAAATGATTTGGCTTTATTTCGCGCTTCCGAGCGCGAAACTGGGACTCCCTAAGAGCCGCCTTCGGCGGTTGGTCGCTTCCATGGCGCCTGAGGGCGCTCATCTGCGAGACTTTTTGACACACTGACGGCCCCTGCCGGATTTATTGTGACCGGCAGGGGGGCCGTTTCCTGCCCGGAAAGTGGGGCGGACGGCCCTAAATGGCAGAAAATAGAAAGCTTTCGGCCCGCTCCGGCGCATAGTTTGCGGTTGACAAAGATTTCGGGGGGACCTATAATAAAAAGGGTATGACCACGCAGGTCATGCCGAACTCATGCAAAAAAACGAAGATGAAGCGAGGTGGGTAACGATGGACGCAGGCGGTAGTAACGGCACGATAGCGGGCCGAAGCACGAAACGTGCGGAGGAGCCGCCCTTGTGGCCCTCCTCCCACCATAGGAACGACTGACATCGGCCCTGCGATGTGTCTTACTTCCTGCTCTGGAACGGAGCGCGCGGCGCTCTGACACGAAAAGCTGGGAGGAGATACCAATGGCAGAGAGACCTGTCGTGACGATCGACGTCACTCTAGCGGCCCTGGTCGAGGGCAAGAAATATACGACACTGCGGGACATCCTCGTGACCATGAACGCGCCCGACATCGCGGCGGTGTTCGAGGAGATGCCCGAGGAGAAGCTCCCCCTGCTCTTCCGGCTGCTGCCGAAGGAGCTGGCGGCGGAGACGTTCGTGGAGATGGGACCGGAGGCGCAGGAGCTGCTGATCCGGGGCTTCTCCGACAACGAGCTGAAGGACGTCGTCGATGAGCTGTACGTCGATGACGCGGTGGACATCGTGGAAGAGATGCCCGCCAACGTGGTCAAGCGCATCCTCAAGTCCGCGGACCCCGAGACGCGCAAGATGATCAACGAGATCCTCAAGTATCCCGACGACAGCGCCGGGAGCATCATGACCACGGAGTACGTGAGCCTGCGCCCGGACATGACCGCCGAGGAGGCGATCAAGCGGATCCGCCGCACGGGCGTGGACAAGGAGACCATCTACAACTGCTACGTCACGGGCAATGACCGTAAGCTGCTCGGCACGGTGTCCATCCGGACCCTGCTGCTCAGCGACGACGACGACGTCATCTCCGACATCATGGAGGCGGACGTCATCAGCGCGAACACCCTGGAGGACCAGGAGAGCGTGGCCCAGACGCTGGCGAAATACGACTTCGTCGCCCTGCCGGTGGTCGATCAGGAGAACCGCCTGGTCGGCATCGTCACGATCGACGATGCCATCGACGTCCTCCAGGAAGAGACCACGGAGGACTTCGAGAAGCTGGCCGGTATGCTGCCGTCCGACAAGCCTTATCTGCGCACGGGCGTCTTCGAGACGTGGAAGTCCCGCTTCCCGTGGCTGCTGATCCTGATGCTGTCGGCCACGCTGACGAGCATGGTGCTCACGGGGTACGAGAACTCGCTGGCGGCGTGCTCGGCGCTGATCGCGTTCATCCCGATGCTGACCGGCACGGGCGGCAACAGCGGCACGCAGGCATCGGTCGCGGTGATCCGCGGCCTGTCGCTGGGCGACGTGGAGTGCTCGGACGCCCTGCGGGTCATCTGGAAGGAGGTCCGCGTGGCGGTGCTGTGCGGCGTGACGCTGGCGGCCTGCAACTTCGTGAAGCTGATGGTGGTGGACCGATCGCTGCTGGGCAACAGCGGGGTGACGCCGCTGGTGGCGCTGGTCATCTGCGTGACGATGGTGTTCACCGTCGTCTGCGCGAAGGCGGCGGGCTGTCTGCTGCCCCTGCTGGCCGAGCGGCTGCACCTGGACCCGGCGGTGATGGCCAGCCCGTTCATCTCGACGATCGTGGACGTGCTGACGCTGCTCATCTACTTCCAGGTGGCGCGCGCCATCCTGAACATCTGACCGAAAACGAAACGAAAACGCTGTCCCGTATGGGACAGCGTTTTTTGTGTCTCGATATAATGACTTGAGCCGCAGCGTCCGCACACGGCGTCGCGGGCGCGGCCAGGTATGCACGCCCTCTCAGTCCGCTTCGCGGCCAGCTCTCCCAGAGGGAGAGCTCTGGGGACGTGGGCCGAGCACCTCGACGTGGGAGAGAACACCTGCGCATCGCGAGCTCCCCCTTTGGGGGAGCTGTCGCCGTAGGCGACTGAGAGGGTGCCGCCCACGGTGCAGAGCGCCCAACGTGGTGTGCGGAGGGAGGGCATAGAAAAGGATCGTGGCAGAGAGGATCCGTTCCTCACCGACCGAACCCGCCCCCGCGTCCACCGCCGCCGCCGAAGCCACCGCCCCGGCTGCCGCCTCCGCCGAACCCGCCACCGCCGCCCCGGCCACCGCCGAAGCCGCCAAACCCACCGCCGCGATGGGAGCCGCCGAACCCGCCCCAGCGCTGGCTGGTGCTGGTCCCGCCGTGGCCGAAGCCGCCGCCGCGCCGCCGGGTGCTGGCCCCGCCAAAGCCGCCAAAGCCGCCGAAGCCGCCCGGCCCGCCGAAGCCGCCGGGGCCGTGGGGCCCGAAGAAGTCGTCATGGTCGTCGGGCGGGGGGACCGGTCTGGACCACATCCGCGTGAACCACCGCGAGCCGGGCCGGTGCCAGAACAGGATCGGCCGGAACAGGATCGGCCCGCCCATCCCCATCGGCCCGCCCATGGGGGCGCGGGCGCGGTAGCGCTCGAACCGGCTGTGGTCGATCCAGTTGAGCACGAGCAGGAGGAGCACGATCCACCAGATGTTGGACAGGAGCGTGAAGAGGATCCCGCTGACGATCGCGGTCAGGGTGATCGTGTGCACCTTGGGGTCGCTCTGGAAGATGGAGTTGCCCTGGTCGGGGTTGGCTGGCAGGTTGTCCGCGTACCAGTCGGCCAGCTCGGCGTAGAGGTCCACCACGACGGCGTCGCTGCTGCCGGTGAAGAACTCCTCGTCCATGTGCCGCCGGAAGATGCCGGACAGGTCGCCGCTGGCCTCGACGTAGGAGGCGATGTCGCTGCCGTAGACGACGTACCAGCTCTGGCTGTCCGTCTCGGCCACGAGGAGCATGTCGCGGCTGCCCAGCTCGATGTCCTCGGCGGCCTGCTCGGCGTAGGCCTGGATGTCCTGGCCGTTCAGATAGGTCAGCGTCTGGATGGCGCACAGGCTGCTGTAGGTCGTGTCGAAGGCCAGGTTCCGCCGCGCGATCGTGTCGCAGGCGTTCGTGGAGAAGAGGTCCGCCCCGTCGTCGATCCAGTTCAGGTAGTAGTTCAGACTGCTCTCGCCCGCGGCGCGGTCGTCGTTCTGGATGTTGCTCTGGGGATGGTCGAGCTGCGCCACGGCCCGCTGGTGGCCGACCACGCAGCACAGCGCCACGATCAGCGCCGTCAGCACGATGGCCACGGGCGTCTTTTTCAGAAAGTCCATCCTGTCCCTCCCGGTCGTCCCTGTTTCTTCGTCTCTCGTGTGCGCATCAGGCGCGCAGCTCTAGGAGCTTCTTCTTCAGCTCGCCCTCGATGGCGGTCAGCTCCTGCTCGGCCTGCTTGCGCTTCTGCGCGCCCTCGTTCTGGATGCGCATGACCTCGTCGAGGGATTCGACGAGCTGCTGGTTCGTGTGGCGCAGGGTCTCCAGATCCACGACGGAGCGCTCGGCCTCCTTCGCGGTCTCGATGGTGCCCATCTTGAGCATGTCGGCGTTCTTGCGCAGCAGCTCGTTGGTCATCTCCGTCACGGCGTTCTGCGCGGCGGTCGCCTGCCGTGCGTGCTCCAGACCGAGGGCCAGCACCATCTGGCTCTTCCACAGCGGGATGGTGTTGACCAGGCTGGACTGGATCTTCTCGATCATGACGGTGTCGTTGTTCTGCAACAGCCGCGTCTGCGGGCCCATCTGGATCGCGATCATGCGGGTCAGCTCCAGGTCGTGGACCTTCTTCTCGAAGCGGGTGCAGAGGTTCACCAGGTCGTTGTACGCCTGGGCGTCCTCCTGGCTGCCGGTGGCCTTCGCCTTCTGCTCCAGCTCGGCCAGCTCCCCGGCGCGGACCTGCGCCAGACGGCGCTTGCCGGCCAGGATGTACATGGTCAGCTCCTTCTGGTACCGGGCGTTCAGCTCGAACATCTGGTCCAGGGTGGCCACGTCCTTCATGAGGGCGATCTGGTGCTTCTCCAGGCTCTCGGCGATCTTATCGACGTTCGTCTCGACCTTGGCGTAGTTGGCCTTCATGGCGGCCAGCTGGTCCTTCTTCTTCTGGAAGAGACCGGCCAGGCCCTTCTTCTTCTCCTCGCCCGCGTCGAGGGTCTGCAGCTCGCGGACCAGGCCCGCGAGGGTGTCGCCGATCTCGCCGAGGTCCTTGGTGCGGATCTTCTCCAGCGTGCTCTCGGAGAAGTCGGAGACGTTCTTCTGCGCGGCCGCGCCGTACTGGAGCACGACGTTGCTGTCGGTGATGTCGATCTTCTGTGCGAAGTCCTCGACGGCCTTGCGCTCGGCCTCGGAGAGCTTCGCCTCGTCGAGGTCCGTCTCCGGCAGGTCCTGCGCGGCGGCCTGAGGGGCCTGCGGGGCCGCCGGAGCGGAGGCCTGCGCCGCGGCGGCGCCGGTGGGGTCGAGGGTGAGCTCGGGGATGAAGTCGTCCATAGCGATACGATCCTTTCTCTGTCGATGTGGGGCCGTCAGGACCCCATCTGCACGTCGCCCAGGCCCTCCTGAGCGAGCAGGTTCTCCATGACGGTGATGTCGGAGGAGATGTCCATGGCCTCGTCGCGGAAGAGCGCGTCGAGCTGCTTGTGGAAGGCGGCGACGATGGTGTCCATCATGGTCTCGATGCGGTCCATGGTCCCGTCGATGTTCTCCCCGGAGATGCCGACCGCGCCCATGCGGTCGTAGGCGTTGAGGATCTTGAGCGTGGTGGGGAGGTAGTAGTTCATGAAGCGGCGGATCTGGGGGAGCTTCTCCGGATGCGCCACGACGTGGTCGATGATCTTGGCGGTGGTCGTTTCCAGCTCGTCGATCTGGTGGGAGACGTCCTCGTCGGGGATGGCGTCGTTGAGACGGCGCATCTCGCCGAGGGCGCGGTCCTTCTCCTCGATGAGGGCGTCGAGCTTTTCGTCGCCGGTGGAGGGCTTCTCCTCCGGTTCGGCGGTCTTTTCCTCCGCCTTCGGCTCCTCCTTGGCGTCGTCGTCGGCGGCCGCGTCGGCGGCCCCCTCCGGCTGGGCGACGTCGGGGATCTCGTACTCGACGGTGGGCCAGATGCCCTTGGCGACGATGAACGCCACCGCGGACAGGAGGATGACCGAGACGTAATCGGAGACCTGATAGAGCGAGTGGAGCAGGGTGAACGCCGCCCACACCACGGCGATGGCATAGATGGGGGCGACGGGGCGCTTCTTGAATCTCGCCACGGCATTCAGTCCTTTCGTGGCGCGGCCGGAGCGAGCGGGCCGCGCAGCGGATACGATACTATTATAATATTGTACCGTTCGGGAGATGCGCTGTCAAGGGACGAAGGGCTTCAGAAGATTACAGTTTCGTTACGATTCGACGGGACGGGGGCTGGAAGGGGATGGAAGGGCGGCGTTTCGATCCCATTTGTTTTCCGCACACTGCGTCGAGGGGAGCTGTTCCACCCGTGCGCCTGCGTGGCAGGGCACTCAGCGTCGTGTGCGGACCCTCTACGTCCAGAGACAGCCCCCCCCCCCCGCGGAACAGGACCGCCCAGGACCCTGCGGTCCTGGGCGGTCTCATCATCGTAGTATCATCCGTGAGCTCACTTCATCAGACTGCACACCAGCTCGGTGTAGTGCGCCGGATCGGCGATCGGGATGTCGGCCAGGATCAGCGCCTGGTCGTAGAGCACCTCGATGTACGCCGCGGCCTTCTCCTTGTCGCCCGCGTCGAAGGCGGCGCACAGGCCGCGGAAGGCATCGGAGCCGGGGTTGAGCTCCAGCACCCGCTGGGCGCTCATCGGGAAGTCGCTGCGCATCTTGCGGAAGTACTTCTCCATCTCCAGCGACACGGGGCCCTCCGCCGTCAGGCAGACCGTCCCGCTGCGCAGGATCGTGGACACGCGCACCTTCGACACCTTGTCGCCCAGGGTCTCCTTGGCGAAGTCGAGCATCTCCTTGTGCGTCTTCTCCGCCTCGGCGGCCTCGGCCTTCTCGGCGTCGGTCACGGGCAGGGCGTCCTCGCTGGAGACGGACACGAAGGGCTTGCCGTCGGCGTTCTCCAGCATCTGGAGCACGATCTCGTCCTCGTCCACCGTCAGGTACAGGACCTCATACCCGGCCTTGAGCACGCGCTCGGCCTGCGGCATCTTCGCGGCGTTCTCCACGGAGTCGGCGCAGACGTAGTAGATCTTCTCCTGCGAGGCGGGCATCCGCTCGACGTACTCCTTCAGGCTGGTGAGCTTGCCCTCCTTGGAGGACCAGAACAGCAGCAGGTCGCGGATCGCGTCGCGGTTCTGCCCGTAGGCGTTCATGAGGGAATACTTGAACTGCATCCCGAAATCCTTCCAGAAGCCCTCGTACTTCTCTCGGTCGTCCTTCATCAGCTTGAGCAGCTCGGCCTTGATCTTCTTCTCGATGCTGTTGGCGATCACGCGCAGCTGGCGGTCGTGCTGGAGCATCTCACGGGAGATGTTCAGGGACAGGTCAGGCGTGTCCACGATGCCGCGCACGAAGCTGAAGTGGTCCGGCAGCAGGTCGGCGCACTTCTCCATGATCATGACGCCGGAGGAGTAGAGCTGCAGGCCCTTCTTGTACTCGGCGGAGTAGTAGTCCATCGGCACCTGGCCGGGCACGAACAGCAGGGCCTTGTACTCGAAGTTGCCCTCGGCCGCCACGGGGATCGTGCAGACGGGGTCCTTCCAGTCGTTGAACTTGCTCTTATAGAACTCGTCGTACTCCTCGGGCTTGACGGAGCCCTTCTGCCGCTGCCAGATGGGGACCTGGGAGTTGATGGTCTCCCACTCCTTCACCTGCTCCCACTCGGGCTTGTAGTCGTCGCCCGCGTCCTCGGGCTTCGGCTTCTGGCGGCTGTGCTCCATCTCCATGCGGATGGGCCAGCGGATGTAGTCGGAGTACTTGCGGATCAGGGTGGCGATGTGGTTCGGGTCGAGGTACTCGTGATAGGTCTCGCCGTCCTTCTCGTCGGCCTTGAGGTGCATGATGACGTCGGTGCCGACCTTCTCCTTGTGGCACGGCTCGATGGTGTAGCCGTCCACGCCCTCGGAGGTCCAGCAGAAGGCGTCCTCGGAGCCGTAGGCGCGGGAGATGACCTGCACCTTGTCCGCGACCATGAAGGCGGAGTAGAAGCCCACGCCGAACTGGCCGATGATGTCCAGCTCCGCGTCGTCGTCGGCCTCGGCCTCCTTCTTGAACTGGAGCGAGCCGCTCTTGGCGATGGTGCCGAGGTTGTTCTCCAGCTCCTCCTGGGTCATGCCGATGCCGTTGTCGGACACGGTCAGGGTCCCGGCGTCCTTGTCGGGGACGATGACGATGGAGAAGTCCTCACGGTCCATGCCGACCTTGTCGTCGGTCAGGGCGCGATAGGCCAGCTTGTCGATGGCGTCGCTGGCGTTGGAGACGATCTCGCGCAGGAAGATCTCGCGATGGGTGTAGATGGAGCCGATCATCAGCTCCATGAGCCGCTGGGATTCGGCCTTGAACTGTTTCTTTTCCATTTTATATGAAGCCTCCCTTGTCGGAAAAACATAGTTAGCACTCTCTGCTCTGAGTGCTAATATATTATGCCACGCTCCCGCAGAGAACGCAAGGGGTTTGGCGAGATTTTTTCACTTTTCTTTGGGAAGTGCTAAAAATAGGGCCGAAAGCCCCGCGCTCCGGGGGAAGATCCACCAGAGCGCGGGGCGGGCAGGGCGTAAAAATGGGCGCAAACGGGCAGGGAGGGGCCGCGCGGGCCGTCAGCTCCGCAGATATTTGATGCAGACGAGGATGCCCAGCACCATCAGCACGATCCCAAGGATGCTGGATACGATGGAAAGCGCGAGGATCATGTCGTTGACCTCCTTTTTGGAAGATTGGAACGAGTGGGATCTCAGTTACCTCACTTTGATTATAATGCAGGACATATTTTTGTCAAGACAAAAGTTTTTTCACAAAAAATGTATCGATATGGTCATGGTGGAGCGGCGCGTCGGGCACTTAGGGAAAAGAAAGTGGGGCCGTGGTCCCCAAAGAGACCACGGCCCGTATCACACAGGGATATGACAGGGGAAAAGGAGGTCAGCTCAGTTCCTGGTCGGAGACACGAACACGGATGGTACCGCTCTCGCTGCCTTCCCCATTATCGAAGCTGACATAGTGACGGACTGCGGTGGTGCTATAGGTCTGGGTCTTCTGGCCCCCGGCAGGGACAACGAATTCCTTGGTGATCGGGACCGGTCCGACGTTATGCGTGATCGTGACCGTCATGGATCTGTTGGACGTGTTCTGCACCCAAACACGGTAGTACTTGTAGGGTTGATCCCAGTAAAGGTTCGTGCTGGGGCGAATGGAAGAATCCAGGATAAGGTAATTGGCGCGAGCAGAATCGGGATCGGTTGTCTGGTCCGAGATCGAACCGCCGTTGGGCGTGATCTCATAGGTCGCGACTTTTGCGGGTGCGGCAAAGCACGAGATGCACAAGCACAGCGTGAGGACCAGTAATGCAAAACACACAGATGAACGAATGATTCTCATGTCCTTGCTCCTTTCTGTTCAGTTTGACTTTTTGGTGGGCGAAAAACTTGTTTGCTCTCGAGAGTATCTTCATTATAGCACACGGCTTATTTTTGTCAACAACAAATTTTTTACGAAGAAAAATATTGACCGGAGGAGGTGTGCATGGTAAGATGGGATCAAGATCACGAAGATAAGGATCAAAGACAAGAGGAGGCGAGCCTCATGGGCAGACCGAAGGCCGATCCGGCCGGGCAGGAGCCGCGCGCGGACGGGTCGGTGATGGTGGACAACCTCAAGCGGGCGCTGACGGAGCTGCTGGTGCTCACGCTGTTCACCGAGCGGGACCGATACATCGGCGAACTGGCCCCGGCGCTGGAGCGGCGGAGCGGGGGCGCGCTGAACATCGTGTTCCCCTACGCGGCAATCTACCGGATGACCCAGGCGGGCCATCTGCGCGAGACGGAGAAGAGGACCGCGCCGGACGGCCGCCTGCGCCAGTATTACGGCGTGACGGAGGCCGGGCGTGCCCACCAGGCGGCGCTGCTGTCGCTCTGGCGGGGGTTCACGCGCGGCGCGGAGAGGATCCTGGACGGAGAGGAGGACCCAAGATGAACGAATACCTGACCGAGCTGCGCCGGGCCCTGCCGGGCGGCGCGAAGGAGCGGGAGGCCCTGCTGGCACGGTTCCGCGCGGCGATGGCCCCGCTGGAGGAGGAGATCGGCACGCCGGGCTACGACGACCTGGTCGCGGCCTTCGGCCCGCCGGAGGAGATGGCGAAGACGCTGACGGCCTCGCCGGAGGGACAGGCGGACGTGGCCCGTGTGAAGCGGGCCGGGATGCGGCGGATCACCGTCCTCGTGGTCGCGGCGGTCTGCCTGCTGACCGCGGTGGTGAGCGCCCTGGTCCTCGTGCCGCTCTACTATCCAAAGGAGCAGCCGGGGGCCTACCTCACGAGAGACTACGACGTGCCGAGCTACCCGCTCATCCAGCCCGGCCCGCTCTACCGCGCGGACGGGACGGACTACACCTGGGACCAGCCCGACTATGAGGGGAGCTACTGGGTCACGGTCGGCAACGAGGGGGACGAGGACGTCACGGTCGCGATCCACTACGGCCGGACGGGCGTCCTGCACTTCACGGTCCCGGCGGGGGAGATCGGGACGCAGCTCGTGGACTGCGCGCGCCAGGGCGAGGGGCACCGCCTGACCTTCCACACGGCCAGCGGCCTGCTGGAGGGCCTGGTGGCCGTCGAGGCCCCGGCGCAGTAGATGCAGTAGATAGTGTAATGGCCCGGTCCGGCATATGCCGGACCGGGCCATTTCGCATAAAAAACGACCGCCGTCCCGGAAAAACAGGCTCGACGATCGAGAAGGGTCGTGGTATACTAAAAGGACCCGAAAGGGGCAGGAAGGCGCTGAAGTACAACGACAGGCGGTCTCGGCCATATCCTCCGAAAGGAGGTGAGGCACATGCCAATCATCCTTACGTTACATATCTTCGGATATACTGTAACCATCAGGATAAAGCATGGAAACCGCCACTCGCCCAAGTGACGGTTTCCGCAGAAATGCTGATCAACCAATAACTAGGCCGGGGTCGCTCGTCGCAACGCCTTCCTGTTTTTATGATACCATCCCGCCGCCCCGTTGTCAAGCCACGCCCGGTTGACAGCGCCCGCGGCAGCGGATACAATAGAGAGGTCGAAACAGGGCCCCCCGGCCGCGCCCCAGGCATGGGGCGGGACGAGGGGCATCTATATGATGCGGCGGGCCGCCGGGTCGTCGGCCGGTCCCGTGGGCGAGGGGGACGGCGGTCCCGGTGCTCCGCGCGGGGCCTGCGCCCCGCTGCCGCTCGACGCATCCTATGCGCCGCCCACCCACGATGTGCGGCGACACGATCCCCCAATGCTCTGCACGGAAAGGAAGCTCTGCCATGGTCAAGATCGCACCCTCGATCCTCTCTGCCGACTTCGCCGACCTGCGCCGCGAGGTCGAGCGCGTCCACACCGCCGACTGGCTCCACGTCGACGTCATGGACGGCATGTTCGTCTCCAACATCAGCATCGGCGTCCCCGTCGTCAAGTCCCTGCGCAAGTGTACCGACATGTTCCTCGACGTCCATCTGATGATCGAGAAGCCCGTCCGCTACATCGACGCCTTCGCCGACGCCGGGGCCGACCTGCTCACCGTCCACCTCGAGGCCGACATGCCCCCCGGCATCCGGGCCGCGCTCGACGCGATGGACCGCCGCGGCGTGAAGAAGGGCGTCGCCCTGCGGCCGATCACCGCCGCCGAGGCGATCCTGCCCTACCTCAAGGACCTCGACCTCGTCCTCGTCATGACCGTCGAGCCGGGCTTCGGCGGCCAGAGCTTCATGACCGACCAGCTCAAGAAGATCGAACAGGTCCGTGCGTACATCGACGAGATCAACCCTGCCTGTCGGCTGGAGGTGGACGGCGGCGTCGCCCCCGACACCGTCCGGCTGTGCAAGGACGCCGGGGCGGACACCCTCGTCGCGGGCAGCGCGGTCTACGGCGCGGCCGATCCCGCCGCCGCGATCGAGGCCCTGAGGGAGGCGTGAGATGGAATACTTCCCTCCGGCCCTGGAGGCCCTGGTCGAGCAGTTCGCCCGCCTGCCGGGCATCGGGCAGAAGACGGCCCAGCGGCTCACGTTCTTCGTCCTCTCCCTGCCCGAGGGGGAGGTCCTGGCCTTCGCCGACGCCCTGCGCGCGGCCAAGCAGGAGATCGCCCTGTGCCCCATCTGTCAGAACCTGACCCAGGGCGGCGGCCCGTGCCCCATCTGCGCGAACACGAAGCGCGACGCGGGCCTGATCTGCGTGGTGGCGGATCCGAAGGACGTCGTCGCCCTCGAACGCGGCCGGGAGTACCGCGGCCGGTACCACGTCCTGCATGGGGTCCTCTCGCCGATGAACGGCGTCGGGCCGGACGACCTGGCGATCAAGCCCCTCATCGAGCGGGTCGCCGCGGGCGGGGTGGAGGAGGTCATCATGGCCACGAACCCCGACACCGAGGGCGAGGCCACGGCGATGTACCTCTCGCGTCTGCTCAAGCCCTTTGGCGTGAAGACGACCCGACTGGCCTACGGCGTGCCGGTCGGCGGGCACCTGGAATACGCCGACGACGCCACGCTCATGCGCGCCCTGGAGGGGCGGCGGGAGATGTGAGCGTCCATGACACACGAAATGCGCCCGTCTCGCCCTCGAGACGGGCGCTCCCGCATCCGACAGGAAGGAGCGCGTGATCGTATGACAGAGCTGTTCTTCTCGGACCAGACGAGGGTCCACTTCGCCCTGGCCAGGACCGAGGGCCTGTGCGGCCCGGTCCGATATCCGGACTTCGCGGCCCTCTGGCACGAGGGCCGTCTCGGCCCGCTCCCGCAGCCGGAGCCCTTCCCCGACGACCTCCTGCTGTCCCTCGACCTGGCCTGCGGCAGCATCCGCGGCGATCCGCTCTCCGACGAGCGGCAGGCCGCCCTGCGGGCGTGCGTCTACTGCGGCGACCGGTGGGCCGAGGAGGTCGGTCCGGCGGAGGTCGAGGAGGACTTCGCCCGCAGATGGCGGGAGAAGGTCCGCGCCCACGGGCGGTTCCTGGCGCTGGCTGAGGCCGGGACGCCGATGCGCATCTGGTACGGCCAGGACCCGTACAGCCTGTGCGGCTTCCACTACGCGGTCTGGGTGCTCCATCGGTACGGCTGCCCGATCGTGACGGCCGCGCTGCCCGCGGCCGATCCCTTCGACCCGTCCGTCCCCCTGCGCGGCTGGGACCAGCTCGAATGGAGGGACGTCCCGCGCTACCTCGCCCGCGTCGAGGAACCGCTGTCCGACGCCCGCGCGGACGAGATCGCCCGGACGTGGGAACGTCTGCGGGCGGAGGACGCCCCGCTGCGCGCCGTCGTGGACGGGCGGCTCGTGAGCTGCCCGGCGGACCACTACGACGCGATGCTCCAGGCAGAGCTGGGCGGCGGTCCGCTCTCCATCGCGACCCTGATCATCCATCTCTGGCGGCGTCATCCCAACGCACACGGGAACGAGGTCCTCGGCCCGCGGGTGGAGGAGCTGCTCCGCGCCGGGAAGCTCAGGCTCGTCCATCGGTCGCAGGAGCACTTCTTTGACTGCGTCGTGGCGCTCCCGGACGGGGCGGAGGGCGAGCCCCAGCCGCCCCCGCCGCCCGTCCCTGATGCCTCCACTCCCTCCGCGCGCCCTAACTGCGTAGTTTTTACTTGTCATTGTAAATAAGGTAGTTTTAACTAGGTGGGCATTTTTGCCCAGTCGGGATGGGCAGGATCGTCCCTGGCCCCGGACAGGATCGCCCGATCGGTCTGGGCAGGTCCGCCCTCTCGCCACCGGGCCGGTGCAGGATCCGGTGTCCCACGGACGGGCCAGGCCGTGGGCGGGGCATGGGGGTCTGTTCCTGCAACAGAAAAGCACCCGTCTCACGGTACGAGACGGGTGCTTCGCTATGATCGACAGACTGCGGGGCGTTCGAGCGTTTGGCTCCCTCTGACGAGGGAGCTGTCCGCGCAGCGGACTGAGGGAGAGACCGGTAGGACGACGGCGTCCTGGGGGCAGGCTCGCGTATCTCTCCCTCCGTCTCGGCTCCGCCGAGCCACCTCCCTCGTCAGAGGGAGGCTTTTGGTCTCACCGCCCCCGGTGTGATTTCGGCCGGGTGTCCTCCTCGCCCGGGCGGATCGTCCGGACGTACTTGGCGGGCACGCCCGCGACGATGGTGTACGGCGCGACGTCCTTCGTCACGACGCTCCCCGCCCCGACGACGGCCCCCCGGCCGATCGTCACGCCGGGCAGGACGGTCACAGACGAGCCGATCCATACGTCCTCCTCCACCACGATGGGCGCGGGATAGGCGGTGGTGCGCTTGGCAGGGTCGAAGTCATGGTTCAGGGTGGTGAAGGAGACGTCGTTGCCGATGATGGCCCCGCTGCCGATGGAGATCCCGCCCTGGTCCTGGAAGTGACAGCCCATGTTGACGAAGACGCGCTTGCCGAAGGAGAGGTTCTTCCCGCAGTTGGTGTAGAAGGGCGGGAAGATGCGCACGGTCTTGTCCACGGGCTTGCCGATGATCCGGGAGATGAAGTCGCGGACCTCGGCCTGGGTGTGGTAGGCGGCGTTGAGGAGGAAGACCAGACGCATGGTCTCCTCGCTCAGCCCGCGCATGAGCTGGTGCAGCTCGCCGCCGCCCTCGATGGGGTCGCCGCGGCGCATGTGGGAGAGATAGTCCTGTAGGTCCATGGGGACCTCCTTTCCGACAGGCTAGCCCATGGAATCAGGCCCGAAGCCATGGGGCAGCAGCTCGCGCAGGGGGTAGGAGACGAAGCTGTGGTCCCTGCGCGCTACGAGCACGGTGAGGTCGGGGGAGAATTCATAGAGCATCTGCCGGCAGGAGCCGCACGGCCAGCAGTAGTCCGTGCTGTTGCCGACGACGGCCAGGCGTGTGAAGCTCCGGCAGCCCTCGCTGACCGCCTTCACCAGGGCGGTCCGCTCGGCGCAGATGCAGGAGCCGAAGGCGGAGTTCTCGACGTTGCAGCCGGTGAAGATCCGGCCGTCGGCCCCCTCCAGCGCGGCCCCGACGGGGAAGTGGGAGTACGGTACATAGGCCCGGTCGAGTATCGCGAAGGCCTGCTCGACGAGGGCCGCATCGGTCATGGGCATGGGGAAGACCTCCTTTTCACCGGTCGCGCCGGTCACTGGATGTGGATGTGGGTGTTGATGTGGTCCTGACAGTAGCAGTGGTAGCCGCGGCACTTCGAGCAGTACCGGAACTCCAGCTGGGGGTCGGACACGTCGGTCCGGCCGCAGACGGAGCACTTGTGCAGATAGTCGTGCTTCGGCTTGGCGGCGTGGAAGTCCACGACCTTCGGCCCGCGCCGGGCGCTCTGCCAGCCGGTCCGCTGACGGCCACGGGAGAGGAAGCCGGAGATGTCATCGGCGAAGAAGAGCAGATAGTTCAGGATCGCCACGACCGGGAGCAGGGCGAGCAGGAGCTTCCCGGCCATGAGGAAGCGCACGATCGACAGGACGAAGAACGCCGCGTCGAACCAGGCCAGCCACTTGACCTTCACCGGGATGAGGAAGAACAGCAGGACCTGCAGGTCCGGATAGAGCGTGGCGAAGGCGAAGAAGAGGGACAGGTTCACATAGCTCATGGACGCGGTGCCCGTCACGAAGCCGAGGATCAGGTTCATGAGCGCGCCGAAGAGGTAGAAGATGGTGAACTTGTTCGCGCCCCACTCCCGCTCGAGCGCCATGCCGATGAAGTAATAGAAGTAGAGGGCGATGGCGAAGAAGAAGATGTTCGAGCGGAAGGACGGGACGAAGATGAAGGTGACGATCCGCCAGACCTGGCCGCTGAGGATGGCGGCGGAGTCGAAGCAGAACAGGCTCGTCGCGACGGCCCCTCCGTGCAGGGAGAAGGCGTCGAGGAGATAGATCAGGACGTTGCCGATGATGATGTAGCGCATGAGGCCGGGGATGCCCCAGCGGGGGTGCCGGGCGCAGAAGCGGTCCAGCCAGCGTTGCAGAGCTTGCAAAATGTGGTTCCTCCTTGATAAGGGGACGTCTGGGTCGATCGCTCATGGCGGAGGAAGGAGATCCCTCCGTCCACTCTTGGGGATCGGCTCGAGCGGTCCTTGGTTTCAGCAGTCATGGGTGGTTCATAGGTCCCCTCGTTCGGTCACTGGTATCATTTTAACCGTTTTCCGCCGGGAAGTCTAGAACAGATTGTAAATTATCCCGGATCTGGAGAAAAGCTGAAAAAAGGGGCTTGCGTTTTGACACGGAGGGATCTATAATCTACGATACCACAGGATGGCCTGCCGTCCTGCGGCAGACAATCGAACGATGTGCGCATTATCGAGAGTGGGTGAGAGAGTTAGCTCCATGACCCCACACCAACCTGCCCCACGCGGCAAGGTGGTACCGCTAACAGCGATAAGGGAGCGCCTGTTACCGAACGGCTTCCCTATCGGGGGAGGCTTTTTTTGTTGCCCCCGCACAGGCCCCAGGACCATTAGGAGGATATCTGAACTATGAGCATCGTGAAGGACATGGCTCTGGCCGAATCGGGACGGAGGAAGATCGACTGGGTGCGCGCCCACATGCCCGCCCTGAGCCAGATCGAGGAGCGCTTCGCACGGGAGCAGCCGTTCCGCGGCCTGCGGATCGCCGTCTCGGTCCATCTGGAGGCGAAGACGGCCAACCTCGGCTGCGTCCTGGCCAAGGGCGGGGCGGAGGTCCATCTGACCGGCTCGAACCCCCTGTCCACCCAGGACGACGTGGCCGCCGGGCTGGCCAGCCTGGGCGTGCAGACCTACGGGATCTACGGCGTGGATGCCGCGGGGTACGAGGAGTTGCTGGTCGAGACGCTCAAGTGCCGCCCGCACCTGGTCATCGACGACGGCGGCGACCTGATCGACCTGCTCTCCGGCAAGTGCGCAGAGTACGCCACGGAGCTGATGGGCGGCTGCGAGGAGACGACCACCGGCATCCTGCGGCTGAAGGCCCGCGAGCGGGCGGGCAGCCTGCCCTGCCCCATGATGGCGGTCAACGACGCGAAGGCCAAGCATTATTACGACAACAAGTACGGCACGGGCCAGTCCGTGTGGGACGGCATCATGCACACCACCAACCTGATCGTCGCCGGGAAGACCGTCGTGGTCGCGGGCTACGGCTGGTGCGGCAAGGGCGTGGCGATGCGCGCGGCCGGGATGGGCGCGAACGTGATCGTCACGGAGATCGACCCCTTCAAGGCACTCGACGCGACGATGAACGGCTTCCGCGTGATGTCCATGGACGAGGCTGCCCCGCTGGGCGACATCTTCGTCACCGTCACGGGCTGCAAGGACGTCATCGTCGGCCGCCACTTCGAGCAGATGAAGGACGGCGTCCTGCTGGCCAACGCGGGCCACTTCGACTGCGAGGTCGCCGCGGCCGAGCTGCGCGCGATGGCGGTGCGCTCCACCCTGCGCCGCGCGGACATCGTGGGCTACACCCTGCCGAACGGGCGGACGCTCGACCTGCTGGCCGAGGGGCGGCTCGTGAACCTGGCCGCGGGCAACGGCCACCCGGCGGAGATCATGGACATGTCCTTCGCCGTCCAGGCGCTGGCGGCCGAGTGGGTCGCCCAGCACCACGGGGAGCTGGAGCGCCGCGTCTACGCCGTCCCCGACGAGATCGACGACCAGATCGGCTGGGCCAAGCTCGCCGCGATGGGCCTGCACATCGACACCCTCACCCCCGAGCAGATCGCGTATCTGAACGGCGTGTGAGCCGGATCGTCTCCTACATAAAACGAACGAGCCACATTTCATCGACTAGATCGAACCATAAGGAGGAACCATACCATGAGCCACAGATTCTTTACTTCCGAGTCCGTCACCGAGGGACATCCCGATAAGATCTGCGATCAGATCTCCGACGCCGTGCTCGACGCCATCCTGGAGAAGGACCCCCTGGGCCGCGTCGCCTGCGAGACGACCGCCTCGACCGGCCTGATCCACATCATGGGCGAGATCAGCACCAGCTGCTACGTGGACATCCCCAAGGTCGCCCGCGAGGTCATCCGCGCGATCGGCTACGACCGCGCGAAGTACGGCTTCGACTGCGACACCTGCGGCATCATCACCAACATCGACGAGCAGAGCGCGGACATCGCCCTCGGCGTGGACAAGTCCCTCGAGGCCAAGGAGGACGGCGACAGCGCCCTCGACAACGGCGCGGGCGACCAGGGCATGATGTTCGGCTACGCCTGCGACGAGACCCCCGAGCTGATGCCCCTGGCCATCTCCCTGGCCCACAAGATGGCGAAGAAGCTCGCTGCCGTGCGCAAGGAGCACCAGGTCGATTACCTCCGCCCCGACGGCAAGACCCAGGTCACCGTCGAGTACGACGAGAAGGGCCAGCCCGTCCGCGTGGACACCGTCGTCCTCTCCACCCAGCACAGCCCCGACGTCTCCCTCGACCAGATCCGCAAGGACATGCTCGAGCTGGTCATCCGCCCGACCGTCCCGGCCGAGCTGATGGACGAGGCCACCAAGATCTACGTCAACCCCACCGGCCGCTTCGTCATCGGCGGCCCGCAGGGCGACACCGGCCTGACCGGCCGCAAGATCATCGTCGATACCTACGGCGGCAGCGCCCCCCACGGCGGCGGCGCCTTCTCCGGCAAGGACCCCACCAAGGTGGATCGCTCCGCCGCCTACGCCGCCCGCTGGGTCGCCAAGACCGTCGTGGCCGCCGGTCTGGCGCGCCGCTGCCAGGTCCAGCTCGCCTATGCCATCGGCGTGGCGCAGCCCGTCTCCATCCTCGTCGAGACCTTCGGCACCGGCACCATCTCCGACGACGTCCTCGAGGCCGCCGTCCGTAAGACCTTCGACCTGCGCCCCACCGCCATCATCCGTGACCTCGACCTGCAGAAGCCCATCTACCGCGCCCTGGCCGCCTACGGCCACATGGGCCGCGAGGACCTGGGCGTCAAGTGGGAGATCACCGACCGCGCAGAAGCTCTGAAAGCAGCCTGCAAGTAAGGTCTGCGTTCGGACCGCCCGACGCCCGCTGTGCGTGGATCGTCGGGACGGTCCGTAGATAAGAACCTCCCCGAAAGGAGCCGATAGCATGTCCGATGTCCGGGAGACGGGCCCGCTCGTCTCTGTCATCGTCCCGGTGTACAAGGCCGAGAGCTTCCTGCACAAGTGCACCGAATCCATCCTGACCCAGACCATGAGCGACCTTGAGCTGCTGCTCATCGACGACGGCTCGCCCGACGGCTCCGGCGCCCTGTGCGACGAGACCGCCGCGCGCGACCCGCGCGTCCGGGTCTTCCACAAGCCCAACGGCGGCGTGTCCTCCGCGCGCAACCTCGGCATGGCCGAGGCGCGGGGGACCTACCTCGCCTTCGCCGACTCCGACGACTGGCTCCCGCCGCACGCGCTGGAGACGATGGTCGCCGCGCTGACCGCCGCCGGGGCCGACTCCGCGGGCGGCGCGCACTGGCGCGTCGAGCCGAACGGCAGCACCGAGGCCGAGCCGGGCGCGATGCCCAAGGGCGTCTACGGCCCGGAGGAGATCCGGCGGGGCATCCTCGACCGGCTCATGGGCGAGCGGCTCGGCAAGCACGGCGTCTTCCTCAACGGCTTCATCTGGCGCTTCCTCTTCTCCCGCGCCATCGTGCAGGAGCACGAGATCCGCTTCGACGGGGCCTATCTGGAGGACGAGCTGTTCCTGCTGGAGTACTTCTGCCACGCGCAGCGGCTGGCCATGGTGGACGAGCCGGTGTACTACTACCTCCAGAACCCCCTGTCCGTGACGCGGCGCTATCTGCCGGACTATATGGACACCTTCACGCGGTTCATGGCCGCGAAGGAGGCCCTGGCCGCCCGCTTCGGCCTGGGTGAGGACCTGCCCCTGTGGCGGGAGGACTCGAACTGGTCCGGTCTGCTGATCGCGATCGGGAACGAGTTCGCGGCGTCCAACCCGGCCAGCCTGGCCGAGAAGCGCCGCCGCGTCAAGGCGATCTGCGCCCGGCCGGAGATGGCCCAGGCCATCCGCGCCATCTGGCCCCACGAGCTGGGGCGGAACAAGCAGATCGTCGCCGACCTGGTGGAGCGGCGCAGGTTCCTCCTGCTCTCCCTCCTCTACTGGTATAAGAACCGCAAGCATTGACCGCGTACCGCCGCGCCCCGGACCCGCTCCGGGGCGCGGCGGAGACGAAGAAAGGAGCGTGACCGCTCTTTGGAGACCGTAAGAAGCAGCGTCCTCTGCCAGGCCCTCGCCCCCCTGTGGCTGGCTCTGGTCGGGCGCTATCCTGACAGCGTCCTGTGCGCCGTCCTGCGCGGCGTCGGCGGGGCCCTCTGCCGCTGGTGGGACGGCAGCGCCCTCGTCCTCTGGGCCAGGCGGGAGGGCGTGCTCACCCGCGCCTGGCCGCGCAGCGTGCTGTGCACCGTGCTCATGGGCCTGGTGAACCTGCCGACCCTGTTGTTACAGTTCCTCTACCGTCGCTGGCGGCCCGTCTTCGAGGGGAGCGTCGCCGCACGGATCGGCTTCGCCATCGTCGAGCAGACCCCGCTGGCCGTCGGCTGGCTCATGCTGATCGTGATGGTCATCCCCTTCAAGTACTGGAACAACGCCTACAGCTTCGGCGGCTTCATCCTGTGCACCATCCTGGCCGTCTGCGCCGGGATGCGCAAGCCGAAGTTCCGCCTGGACCTGTGGACGATCGGCCCGTGGCTCGTGGCCTTCACGGGGCTGGTGCTGGCCGCCTGGCCGACCTCCCTCTACGTCCACCAGTCCCAGCGCTACCTGCCGTATCACATCACCTGCATGATGTGCGTGCTCGTGATCGTCAGCACCGTCGAGCGGCGCGGCCAGCTCGTGCGGCTGATGACCATGGCCAGTCTGGCCCTGGGCGTCATGGCCTGCTCCGGGTTCTATCAGCGCATCGTCGGCGTCAAGGTCAACCCGTCCTACGTGGACATGACCCTGAACAAGGACATGCCCGGCCGCGTCTACGCCTTCTATGAGAACCCCAACACCTTCGCCGAGGTCCTCGTCCTGCTGATCCCCGTCGCGGTGGCGCTCATGCTGTGCAGCCGCCGGTGGTCCGGGCGCTTCCTTGGCTTCGGAACGGCCGTCCTCGCCTGCGGGGCGATGGCCATGACCTACTCCCGCGCGGCGTGGGTCGGGCTGGCCTTCGCGGCCTTCCTCTTCGTGCTGCTGTGGAAGCGGAAGCTGATGCCCGTCTTCCTCCTCGTGGCCTTCGCGGGCCTGGCGATGCTCCCGGACACCGTCTTCCACCGCATCCTGACCATCTTCAACACGTCCGACACCTCGACGAACAGCCGCTTCCCGCTCTACTACGCGGCGGCGGACCTCATCAGCCAGCGGCCGCTCACCGGCGTGGGCCTGGGGACCGACGCGGTCCGCTCGGCGATCTCGGACCTGCATCTCTTCCACGGCAAGGACCACTTCGTCCACTGCCACGACATCTACCTCGAGGTCTGGTGCGAGTTGGGCCTCATCGGCCTGATCGCCTTCGTCGGCGGCATCTTCGGCGTGTGCAAGCGCGGCATCCGCGCGATCGCCAGGACCACCTGCCGCCACGAGACCCGCCTGGCCGTCATCGGCTCCGTCACGGCCCTGGCCGGGAGCCTGGTCTGCGGCCTGGCCGACTATCCCTGGCATTACCCCCGCGTCATGCTCATCTTCTGGTTCGTCGCCGCCATCGGGCTGGCGGGCATCCGCCTGGCCGCCCGGGAGGACAAGCAGGCGAAGCAGGAGGGCCTGACCGCGCGTTGATCTCAGCCCTATCCCTGGAGGTGCCCCATGCAGCTGAATACCCTTTGGAAAGAAAAAACGACCACCCTCTCCTTCGAGGCCTTCCCCCCGAAGCGCGACAGCGACCTCGCCTCCGTGAGCGCCGCCGTGCGCGAGATCGCCCAGCTCCGCCCGGACTTCATGAGCGTCACCTACGGCGCGGGCGGCGGGACCTCGGCCTATACGACCGAGATCGCCAAGACCGTCCAGTCCTACGGCGTGACCGCCCTGGCGCACCTGACCTGCGTGTCCGCGACCCGCGAGCAGGTCCGTGCCCAGCTCCAGGCGCTCTGGTCCGCCGGGATCGAGAACGTCCTCGCCCTGCGCGGGGACTATCCCGAGGGCTACGACCCCGACGCGCCGCGCGACTATCGCTACGCGGCCGATCTGGTGCGGGACGTGCGGAGCTTCGGCGGGTTCACCGTCGGGGCGGCGTGCTACCCCGAGGGGCACGTCGAGTGCCGCAGCCAGGAGGAGGACCTGCGCCACCTGAAGGAGAAGGTGGACTGCGGGGTGGATTTCCTCATCACCCAGATGTTCTTCGACAACAGCGCGCTGTACAGCTTCCTCTACCGCGCGCAGGAGCAGGGCATCGACGTCCCGGTCCTGGCCGGGGTCATGCCCGTGACGAACGCCGCGCAGATGGCGCGGATCCTGTCCCTGTCCGGGACGACCCTGCCGTACCGGTTCCGCAAGATCCTCGACCGGTTCCGCGACCGGCCGGACGCGATGGAGCAGGCGGGCGTCGTCTACGCCGCCGAGCAGATCGTGGACCTGGTCGCCAACGGCGTCCACGGGATCCACGTGTACGCGATGAACAAGCCGGTCGTGGCGCGCCGCCTGGCGGAGAGCCTGGCCCGGGTCCTGGGCCGGTGACGGCGGGCCTGGACGGGCGGGAGATCGCCCGGTACCTGGGCTACGGCCGCGCGCCGCTCCCGCCGGGGGTGGCCGAGGAGGCCGCCCGGTGCATCCGGGAGCTGGAGCGGACAGTCGTGCCCCATCGGATCGGGCGGCGGCTGTCCGCCGAGCTCTTCACGGGGGAGAGCCGCGACCTGGCGCGCCACCTGGCGCACAGCCGCGCGGTCGTGCTGTACGCGATCACCCTCGGGGCCGAGGCCGACCGCCTCATGCGCCGGTGGAGCGCGCAGAGCATGGCCCGCGCCGCCGTGGGGCAGGCCTGCTGCGCGGCGTGGCTGGATGCGCTCTCGTCCGACTACGGCCACGAGCTGGCGCGCGGCCTGGCGGCGGGGGAGTACCTCACGCCGCCGTTCTCCCCCGGCTACGGCGACTGGCCCCTCGCGGCCCAGCGCCGGGTGCTGGGCCTGCTCGACGCCCACCGGAGGATCGGCCTGGGGCTGACCGAGGGGGGGATGCTGGTGCCGGAGAAGTCCGTCACCGCCCTCGTCGGGATCAGCGACCGGCCGGAGGAGCACTGCGGGCAGAGGTGCCTGCGCTGTCAGAAGCAGGACTGTCCGTACCGGATGGTCTGAGATCCCGAGACACACGCGAGGAGGGACATGGGGATGCATGACCTATTGCAGGAGATGAAGGCCCACCGCCTGTACTTCGACGGCGGGATGGGCAGCATGATCCAGGCCGCCGGTCTGCCGGAGGGCCTGCTGCCGGATCTCTGGGACCTGGAGAGGCCGGAGGAGATCCAGGCGGTCCACCGCGCCTATCTGCGGGCGGGCAGCCGCCTGATCACCACGAACAGCTTCGGCGCGACCGCGCTGAAGCTGGCCCCCTACGGCGTGGCCGCCGGGGACGTGATGCGCGCGGCCGTCGCCAACGCCCGCGCCGCGATGGCCGCGGAGGGCGTCGCGGACGCCTACGTCTGCGCGGACATCGGCCCGACGGGCAAGCTGCTCAAGCCCTACGGCGACCTCGACTTCGAGGACGCCGTGGCGCTCTTCGCCGAGCCGATCCGCGCCGCGGCCGAGGCCGGGGCCGACGCGATCCTGATCGAGACGATGAGCGACCTGTACGAGATGAAGGCCGCCGTGCTGGCGGCGAAGGAGAACTGCGACCTGCCCGTGCTGGCGACGCTGATCTTCGACGAGGGCGCGAAGCTGCTCACGGGCGGCTCGCCCCGGTCGGCCGTGGCCCTGCTGGAGGGCATGGGCGTGGACGCCTTCGGTCTCAACTGCGGCCTGGGGCCGAAGGAGATGGCCCCGGCGATCCGCCAGCTGTGGGAGGATGCCTCCACCCCGCTCATCCTCCAGCCGAACGCCGGTCTGCCGCGCAGCGAGGCGGGCAGGGCCGTCTACGACCTCGCCCCCGACACCTTCGCCGCCGAGATGCGGGCGCTGGCCCCGATGGCCACCCTGCTGGGCGGCTGCTGCGGGACGGAGCCTGCGCACATCGCGGCGCTGATCGCGGCGACGCAGGATATCCCCCTGCCGGTCGTCACGCAGAAGGACGCGCTGCTGCTGACGTCCTACTGCCAGACGGCCCGCTTCGACGGGACGACGCCGCTCATCATCGGCGAGCGGATCAACCCGACGGGGAAGAAGAAGCTCCAGGCCGCCCTGCGCGAGGGCGACACCGGCTACGTCCTCAACGAGGCCCTGCGCCAGGAGGAGGCCGGGGCGCACGTGCTCGACGTGAACGTCGGCCTGCCCGGCCTGGACGAGCCGGCCGTGCTGACGCGGATGGTCCAGGCGATCCAGGAGGTCACCGGGCTGCCCCTGCAGCTGGACACCTCCGACCCCGTCGCGATGGAGCGCGCCCTGCGCCGGTACAACGGCAAGGCGCTCGTCAACTCCGTCAACGGCAAGGAGGAGAGCCTGGCGGCGGTGCTGCCGCTGGTGAAGAAGTACGGCGGCGGGCTGGTCTGCCTGACGCTGGACGACGACGGCATCCCCGAGACGGCCGAGGGCCGCTTCGCCATCGCGGAACGGATCGTCGCCCGGGCCGAGGCCATCGGCATCCCCCGGCGGGAGCTGCTGATCGACGGCCTGACCATGCCCGTGAGCGCGGGCGGGGAGAACGCCAACACGACGCTCGCGACCCTCCGCCGCGCGAAGGAGGAGCTGGGCGTGAAGACGGTCCTGGGCGTCTCGAACGTGTCCTTCGGCCTGCCCAACCGCGAGCAGCTCAACCAGAGCTTCTTCACGCTGGCCCTGGCGGCCGGGCTGGACGCGGCGATCGTCAACCCGATGAGCGCCGGGATGATGGGGGCCTATCGCGGCTACTGCGCCCTGCGCGGGCTGGACGAGGGCTGTACGGCGTATATGGAGGCATACCGCGACTTCAAGCCCGCCGCCCCCGCCGCCGCGGCCGCGCCCACGGCGGCGAAGCGCGAGGACGGCCCCGCCGGGAGCCTGCGCCAGGCCGTGGAGAAGGGCCTGCAGCAGCAGGCCGAGGACCTGGCCCGCGCCGCGCTCGACGGCGGCCGGGCGGTGCTGGACGTCATCAACGGCGAGCTGGTCCCGGCGCTCGACACGGTCGGCAAGGCCTTCGAGAGCGGGAAGCTCTTCCTGCCGCAGCTGCTCATGAGCGCGGAGAGCGCCAAGGCGGCCTTCGCGGTGCTCAAGGAGCGGCTGCCCACCGGCCAGAGCGACGGCCCGGCCCAGATCGTCCTCGCGACGGTCAAGGGCGACATCCACGACATCGGCAAGAACATCGTGAAGGTCCTGCTGGAGAGCTACCGCTTCCGCGTCCTCGACCTGGGCAAGGACGTCCCGCCGGAGGAGATCGTGGCGGCGGTGCGCGAGGGCCGGATCCCCCTGGTCGGGCTGTCGGCGCTCATGACCACCACGACGCCGTACATGGAGGAGACGATCCGCCAGCTCCGCGCGGCGGGGCTGCCGTGCCGCATCGTCGTAGGCGGCGCGGTCATCACCGGGCCCTACGCCGAGAGCATCGGCGCGGACCACTACGCCCCGGACGCGATGGACACCGTCCACTACGCCCAGGAGGTCCTTGGATAACAGACGAAGCTGCGCCGGAGACGGACAGAGATGATCCGTCTCCGGCTTTTTTCACAGGATCGGCGAAAAAATCGCAGGAAATGCGCCACTTTATACAATTATTTCTCGCGAGATGATTGACAATGAGATGAAATGGTGGTAGAGTAGGCAACGTGCTGGTGAAGATTTGTTCACTTTGCATGAAAATTGTGAGAGAGAAGTGTGTATCCACGATGAAAGGCAACAGAAATGTAGGGCTCCTCATCGTCTTCCTGCTCATCACCATCGCCATGGCGGTGGCCTTCTTCCCAGGCGTGAACCACAACGTCGCCGAAGGCATGGCTTCCATCACCGCGATCGACGGCAGCAGCCTCGACGACGCGTCCCATACCATCTTCGACACCCTGACCTATGCCAAGTCCATCCACATCCTGGCGATGCTCCTGCTGGGCTTCGGGTTCCTGATGGTCTTCCTGCGCGGGCATGAGTTCACCTCCCTGACCGCTACCTTCCTGGCCGTGTCCATCTCCATCCCCGTGTACCTCCTCGTCAAGAGCTTCCTGCCCGGCGAATTCGAGGTCATGAACATCAGCGGCTTCCTCTTCGCGGAGTTCGCCGCCGCCAGCTTGCTCATCTGCATGGGCGCGGTGCTCGGCCGTCTGAAGATGGACCAGTACTTCGTGCTGGGCATCCTCTTCACCGTCGCGTACATCTTCAATGAATGGCTCCTGCTCGAGAGCGGCCTCTTCAAGGGCTTCCTCGACACCGGCGGGTCCGTCGCGATCCACGCCTTCGGCGCGTACTTCGGTCTCGGTGTCGTCATGATGACCGACAAGAAGTTCGCGGGCCGTCCCGGCCCCAAGGCCGACAAGATCTCCAACGAGTTCTGCCTGCTCGGCAGCATGGTGCTGTGGCTGTTCTGGCCGTCCTTCACCAGCTCCGTCGTGGCCCCGGAGCAGAGCTATGCCACGGTGCTCAACACCGTCCTGGCCCTGGCCGGCTCCACCCTCGCCACCTACGTCTTCACCAAGCTGATCCGCGGCAAGATCGAGGTCGAGGACATCGCCAACGCGGCCCTCGCGGGCGGCGTCAGCATCGGCTCCACCTGCTCCACCGCCAACCCCGGCTTCGCGATGGTCATCGGCATCTGCGCCGGCACCCTCTCCACCGTCGGCTTCGCCATCATCGCGCCGAAGGTCTGCAAGCTGATCCGCGGCACCGATACCTGCGGTGTCCATAACCTCCACGGCATGCCCGGCCTCCTCGGCGGCCTGTTCGGCATCGCCATCACCGGCAACGTCGGCGTCCAGGTCGGCGCCTGCCTCGCCACCGTCGTCAGCGGCCTCGTGCTCGGCCGCATCTGCGGCGCGATCCTGGGCCTGATGGGCACCAAGGAAGCCACCTACGACGACGCGGACGACTTCCTCCTGGAGGAGGAAGAGGAAGAGGCGGAGCCTGTCGCCCCCGTGGCGAGCGCCGCTCCGGTCTATCCGACCTCCCGCGACTGGTTCGTGCCCGACAAGTGAGTCAGGGCACCCACCCCTGCGAACCGAAACACGACCTTTCTTTTCCCCTGCCGCCCCGGGCTTGGTCCCCCGGGGCGGCGGGGCTTTTTTCGCCCTGTCGGATCGCACGAGCGGGGGGCCTGTGGGGGCGGTGGGGCTGTCCAACCCGCCATTTTTCCGCTGGCCGTTGCAAAACGGGGCGATCCTTGGTATAATACAATGAATTATACCCATCTGAGGGCCTGGGAGGGGGGAGCGTCGCGTGCGTCTGAAAGCGTTGGAGCTGTACGGCTTCAAATCGTTCCCGGACCGGACGGTGCTCACCTTCCCCCAGGCCGTCACGGCGATCGTCGGGCCGAACGGCAGCGGCAAGTCGAACCTCTCCGACGCGGTCCGCTGGGTCCTCGGCGAGCGGTCGGCGCAGTCGCTGCGCGGCGGCTCGATGGAGGACGTCATCTTCGGCGGCACCCAGGAGCGCAAGCGCCTGGGCTACGCCGAGGTCACGCTGACGCTGGAGGACTGCCGCGACGCCCTGCCGGACGGCGGGGACGAGGTCGCGGTCACGCGGCGGTACTACCGGTCGGGGGAGAGCGAATACCTCCTCAATGGCCAGACCGTCCGCCTGCGCGACGTGAGCGAGCTGTTCTACGACACCGGTCTCGGGCAGGAGGGCTACGCCCTCATCGGGCAGGGGAGGATCGACGCGATCCTCTCCGCCCGGAGCACCGAGCGGCGCGACATCTTCGAGGAGGCGGCGGGGATCTCCCGCGCCCGCCACCAGAAGGAGGAGACCGAGCGGCGGCTCGACCGCGTGGCGGCGGACCTCCAGCGGATCGGCGACAAGCTCGACGAGCTGGAGCTGCAGCGCGGCCCGCTCCGGGCCGAGGCCGAGCGCGCCCGGCGCTGTCTCGCCCTGCGCGAGGAGCGGCGGACGCTGGAGGTCTCGCTGTGGATGGACCGCATCGCCGCCGCCCGCGCCCGGGCGGAGGAGCTGCGCGCCGCCTGCGCCGACGCCAATGCCCAGGTCGCGGAGACCGCCGGGCGGGCGGACACCCTCTACGCCGAGGCGGAGAGCCTCCAGGCCGAGGCCGTCGCCCAGGAGGAGCGGGCCGCCGCCCTGCGGGGCCGGCTCGCCGAGCAGGACGCCGCCCGGAACGCCCGGGAGCGGGAGCTGGCC
>CAKTJM010000003.1 GCA_934567745.1 uncultured Eubacteriales bacterium
CCCCCCGCGACCACAAGTTCGCGGCCCTGCACGGGGCGGTCTGGTCCGGCGGCTCCTTCGTCTACGTGCCGAAGGGCGTGCAGGTCTCCATCCCCCTGCAATCCTACTTCCGCCTGAACGCCAAGGGCGCGGGCCAGTTCGAGCACACCCTCATCATCGTGGACGAGGGCGCGAGCCTGCACTTCATCGAGGGCTGCTCCGCGCCGAAGTACAACGTGGCGAACCTCCACGCCGGTTGTGTGGAGCTGTTCGTGAAGAAGGGCGCGAAGCTGCGCTATTCGACCATCGAGAACTGGTCGAAGAACATGTACAATCTGAACACCAAGCGCGCGCTGGTCGAGGAGGACGGGAGCGTCGAGTGGATCTCCGGCTCCTTCGGCTCCCGCGTCGGGTGTCTGTACCCGATGAGCATCCTGCGCGGCGACCGGTCGAAGATGTCCTTCACGGGCGTGACCTTCGCCGGACACGGCCAGGACCTGGACACCGGCGCGAAGGTCGTCCACGTCGGGCGGGACACCAGCTCCTACATGGACACCCGCTCGATCAGCAAGGACGGCGGCGTGAGCACCTTCCGCAGCAGCGTGGTGGTCCGCAAGAGCGCCACGGGCGCGAAGTCGTCCGTCAACTGTCAGTCGCTCATGCTGGACGCACGGTCCCGGTCGGACACGATCCCGGCCATCGACGTGCGCACGCGCGACGCCGCCATCGGCCACGAGGCCAAGATCGGCAGCATCGACGACGACGCGGTGTTCTATCTGATGAGCCGCGGCATGAGCGAGGAGGAGGCGCGGGCGCTGATCGTCAGCGGCTTCGCCGACAACGTCTCCAAGGAGCTGCCGGTGGAGTACGCCGTGGAGATGAACAACCTGATCCGCCTGGAGATGAAGGGCAGCATCGGCTGAAAGGAGGTCCCATCATGGGAGAGACGATCACACTGAACGCACTGCCGATCCGCATCTGGGAGCGGCTGGGCGTGAACGAGGCCCGGTTCCCCTGGGACCCCGCCCAGGCCGAGGAGCTGCCGGCGGAGATCCACGTGGGGACACCGACGGCCCCCCTGCGGCTGTCGGCCCGCGGCCCCGCGGGCTACGCCCGCAAGGAGCTGTCCGTGGAGACGCGGCCGGGCGAGGAGGTCCTCGTCCTGGCGGACCTGCGGACGGAGGGCACCCTGCTCGTCCATACGGAGCTGTCCGTGGCGGCGGGCGCGACGGTCCGGCTGGTCCAGCTCGTCCGTCCGGAGACGGCGGGGAGCCGGCTCGCCAGCCAGGTCACGGCGCGCTGCGCCGACGGCGGCCGGGTCGAGCTGGTCCAGGTCCTCCTGGGCCGGGGCGACGTCTGGTGCGAGGACAAGGTCGTGCTGGACGGCGCGGGCAGCAGTCTCGCGGCGGACCTGGGCTATCTGGGCCAGGCGAAGCAGCAGCGGGACATCGGCCTGGTGGTGGACCACTACGGTCGGGAAACGAAGAGCGAGATCCACGCGGGCGGCGCGCTGCGCGACGCGGCGGAGAAGACCTTCCGCGGGACGATCGACTTCAAGCGCGGCGCGTCCGGGGCCGTCGGCAGCGAGCTGGAGACGGTCCTGATGCTCGGCGAGGACGCGGTGAACAAGACGGTCCCGGTGATCCTCTGCGCCGAGGAGGACGTCGTCGGCGAGCACGGCGCGAGCATCGGCGCGCTGGACGAGGAGACGCTGTTCTATTTCGAGAGCCGCGGCATCGGCCGGGCACAGGCGGAGGAGCTGCTCGCGCGGGCGGCCATCGAGCGCCTGGCGCGCCGGGCCGGGGACGAGGAGATGGCGCAGACCATCCTGGACGCATTGGAGGAGGAACTGAGCCATGAAGGACTATCGTAACGACTTCCCGCTGCTGCAGGCGCACGACATCGCCTATCTCGACAACGCGGCGACGGCCCAGCGGCCGCAGTGCGTGCTGGACGCGGAGGCGGAGTTCTACTGTCATCACAACGCCAACCCCCTGCGCGGGCTGTATCCGCTCAGCGAGGAGGCGACCGAGGCCTATGAGACCGCCCGCCGCAAGGTCCAGTGGTTCCTGAACGCGGCCGACCCGGCGGAGATCGTGTTCACGCGGAACACGACCGAGGGCCTGAACCTGGTGGCCTACAGCTACGGCCTGTCGCAGCTCCACGCGGGCGACGAGGTGGTCGTCTCCATCATGGAGCACCACAGCGACCTGCTGCCGTGGCAGATGGTCTGCCGCCAGACGGGCGCGACGCTCCGATTCCTCGAATGTGAGCCGGACGGCTCGCTGGACATGGACAAGGTCCGCGCGACGATCACAGACCGCACGAAGCTCGTGGCGGTCACGCACGTCTCGAACGTGCTCGGCCGGTGCTATCCGATCCGGGCCATCGCGGACCTGGCGCACGCCGTGGGCGCGGTGATGGTCGTGGACGGCGCGCAGAGCACGCCGCACCGGCGCGTGGACGTCCAGGCGCTCGGCGCGGACTTCCTGGCCCTCTCGGGGCACAAGCTCTACGGCCCGATGGGCATCGGGGCGTTATACGGGCGGCGTGAGCTGCTCGACCGGATGCCCCCCTTCCTCTCGGGCGGCGAGATGATCGAGTCCGTCACGCGCACGGGCGCGGTGTACGCGGAGCTGCCGCACAAGTTCGAGGCCGGGACGGTCAACGCCGCCGGGGCCGTGGGCCTGGGCGCGGCGATCGACTACGTGGAGTCGATCGGCTTCGACGAGATCGAGCGCCGGGAGCTGGCGCTCACGCAGCGTCTGCTGACCGGGATGCAGGCCATCCCGCACGTCCAGATCGTCGGCGGCACGACGGCGGAGGAGCACGGCGGGATCGTCTCCTTCGTGCTCGACGGCGTGCATCCGCACGACATCAGCGAGATCCTCGCCAGCGACGGCATCGCGGTCCGCGCGGGGCACCACTGCGCACAGCCGCTGCTGGCGCACCTGGGCCACAACGCGACGGTCCGGGCGAGCCTGGCCTTCTACAACACCGAGGCGGACGTGGACCGGTTCCTCGCCAGTCTCGCGACGATCAGGGAGCGGATGGGATATGGAAAACAGGAGCTTTTATAACGAGGTGCTCACGGAGCACAACCTGCATCCGGAGTTCAAGCACGACCTGGCCGGGGCGGACATCGAGCTGGAGGGGGTCAACCCCACCTGCGGCGACGACATCCGGCTGAAGCTGAAGCTCGACGGGGACACGATCGCGGACGGGGCCTTCGAGGGCGACGGCTGTGCGATCTCCCAGGCGTCGGCGGACATCATGCTCGGCATGGTGATCGGTCGCCGCAAGGACGAGGCGCTGGCGCTGGGCGAGACGTTCCAGCGGATGATCCAGGGCAAGGCGAGCGAGGACGAGATCGAGAGCCTGGAGGAGGCCTCGGCCCTGCGGGACATCGCGCACATGCCCGCACGGGTCAAGTGCGCGGTCCTCGGCTGGCGGACCCTGAAGGAGGCCCTCGCGAGCGGGGGCGAGGCCTGCGGCTGCGAGAAGTGCTGCGGGCAGTGAGCATCTAAAGATAGAAGACCCAGGCTGGACGCATGGCGTCCAGCCTGGGTCTTCTCGTCCGATCATATCCTCACCGGAACCGTCCCGGCTCCGGCAGCTCGACCGCCCGCTCCTCGAACGACTGCGCCGTCCGCCGGTACCAGCCCCGGGCGTCCGCCAGGGCGAACTCGACCAGCCCCAGCTCCCGCAGATACACCAGGTACGCCTGCGAGGCCCGGACGAAGTACGACAGGTCCATGTGGTCCCGCGGGTGGATCCGATACGCCGCGCAGATGGCCGCCGCCAGGTCCTCCGGCGTGCGGACCGTGTCCGTCACCAGGTCCAGGATCTCCCGCATCCGCCCCTGGAGGAAGCGGATCTCCAGGTCGATCAGCGGCAGGATCGACCGGTACACCCCGTCGTGCGCCACGACGTACAGGTCCGCGCGCTCCCCGCGCAGCTTCGTCATCGATCCGATGTACAGCTTCATACTGAAGGCGTAGGGGAACTTCGACCGGTACAGCGTCCGGCCCGTCATCATCGCGTCGGCGAGATACAGCACCCCGTCCGGCGTGCGCACGCAGATGTGGTCCAGCGTGTGCCCCGGCGTGTGGACGATCCCGAACCGCGCGCCGCACAGCTCGATCTCGTCCTCGTGCGGCAGGATGATCCGGTCCGCCAGGCAGATCGGCGGGCCGAGCAGCGGGTCCGAGGCGACCTCGTCCGTGGTGAAGTCGTGGTACTGATAGTTCAGCCCCAGCGGCGAGGCGAGCAGGGCCGCCTCCCCCAGGGACAGGGCCAGCACGGCCCCGTACTTCTCCCGGAACCGCGCGTGGGACCCCATGTGGTCGATGTGCGCGTGGCTGCCGATGATGCCCGCCGGGACCAGCCCGTGCTCCGTGAGCGCCGCGTCCAGCGCGTCCCTCTGGTCGGCCATGCCGGTGTCCAGGAAGACGCAGCGGTGGTCGTCCAGCTTGTAGAAGGGGATCAGCTGCCAGTCGCGGAAGGCCCAGGTGTCCCCCTTGATGTGGATCAGCTCCATGCGTCCCCTCCCTCCTGACCGACGCGGCGGCACCGCTCGATCCAGCCGCTGCCGAGGACGGTGTCCCCGTCGTAGAACACCGCCAGCTGCCCCGGCGTGGGGGCGCGGGCGGGCGTGTGGAGTTCCAGCCGCGCGCCGTCCGCCGTCCGGTGGAAGGTCGCGGGCGTCTCGTCCTTCGCGTGGCGCAGCCGCACCGCGACCGCCGCCCCGTCGGCCAGGTCCGCCAGCAGGTTCAGGGCGGAGCACCACACGACGTCCGCCATCAGGTCGGTCCCGTCGGAGAGGACCACCCGGTCCCGCGCCGCGTCCAGCGCCGAGACGAAGAGCCGCTGCCCGGCCGGGATCCCCAGCCCGCGCCGCTGGCCGATCGTATAGTGATGGATCCCCCGGTGCCGCCCCAGGACGGTCCCGTCGCGGTCCACGAAGTCGCCCGGCGGCGGGGTCGGGCCGCGCCGATCCAGCCAGGCGGCGTAGTCGCCGTCCGGGATGAAGCAGATCTCCATGCTGTCGGCCTTGTGCGCCACGGGCAGGCCGAAGCCCTCCGCCAGCGCGCGGACCTCCGGCTTCTCATAGCCGCCCAGCGGGAAGCGGATCCGCCCCAGCCATTCCCGGGGCAGCCGCGCGAGCATGTACGCCTGGTCGTTCCGGTGCCGCCCGCGCAGCAGGACCGGCGCGCCGTCCGCCCCGGTCCCGATCCGGGCATAGTGCCCCGTGGCGACCAGCGACGCGCCCACCTCCTGCGCCCGGGCGAAGAGGGCGGGGAACTTCACCGTCGGGTTGCACACGGCGCAGGGCAGCGGCGTGCGCCCGGCGAGATAGTCCTCGTAGAACGGCGTCATGACCTGCCGGTCCAGCGCGTCCCGGACGTCCCCGGCCGAGAAGACGATCCCCGCCCGCTCGGCCACCGCGCGGGCGTCCTCGCTGCCGCCGAGCCCGATGTCCAGCCAGTGGCCGTAGACCTCATAGCCCGCCTCCTTCAGCAGGCAGGCGGACACGGCGGAGTCCACCCCGCCCGAGAGGCCCAGCACGATCTTCTCCACGGTCAGCCCTCCTTCGGCATCACGGCCGGCGCGCCGTCCAGCTCGGTCAGCGCGACGCGCTCCGTGTCGATGAGATATTCCAGATAGGGGCGGATGTACCGCTCCAGATGCAGCGCCCGGACGGGGTGTCCCACGGGCAGGTCGAACCGCCGGACCACCGCGGCATAGAACCCGCTGTAGGTCATCGGCCGGTCCACCAGCGCGGCGCACGCGGCGAGCTGCTGCTCGATCCGCGCCAGGTTCCGCTCCGCCAGCGCCGCGCAGGAGCCGTGGAGCACGCCGTTGTGGGAGAAGATCCAGTCGGTCTCCGGCCGCGCGGCCAGCAGACGCTTGCTGGCCAGGTCGTCGGCCATGTCGAAGACGAAGGGCACCTGCGCCCCGGCCAGGACCTCGTCCGTCATCAGCACGTCCCCGGCGAAGCAGGCCCCGTCCGGCGTCACGAAGCAGGCGTGGTCCGGCGAGTGCCCCGGCGTGCGCACGACCTCCAGCGGCACGCCGCAGAGCGTGACGGAGGTCTCGTCCAGCCCCACGACCCGGTCCACCGGGCAGCAGAGGTCCTGGAGCCGGGGGAAGGTCCGGATCAGCCCCATGGGGAAGTTGAACAGGTGGTTCTTCAGGCTCTCCGGCGAGCGCACGATGTCCGCCTCCAGCTGCGGCAGGCAGATCTGCGCGCCGTAGGTCTCGCGGTAGTAGCGCGTGCTCTCGTGGTGGTCGTAGTGCATGTGCGTGCACGCCACCCCCACGGGCGTCAGGCCCATCGCCCGCACCGCCGCCTCGACCGCCGGGCGCAGCTTCCCGCTGCCGGGGTCGAAGAGCAGGCAGCGTGTCTCATCGATGCGGTACAGCCCGACCGTCTGCGCGCCCACGAGGGCATAGGTGTCCCCCTTGACTCGGATCGTCTCCATCATCCGTCCTCCCGTCCGTTCGCCTGGAGCCAGACCATCAGCGCCGCCACGTCCGCCGGGGAGACCCCGGAGATGCGGCCCGCCTGGCCCAGGCTCCGCGGCCGGATGGCGGCCAGCTTCTGCCGGGCCTCCAGCCGCAGTCCGTCCATCGCGGCATAGTCCAGGTCCTCGGGGAGCAGACGGCGCTCCAGCCGCCGCATCTCCTCGACCTGCCGCTCCTGCCGGGCGATGTACCCGGCGTATTTCACCTGGATCTCGACCTCCTCGGCCACCGTTCGGTCCAGCGCGGGCCGGTCCGGGTCCACCGGGGCGAGATCCGCGTAGCCGATCCGCGGCCGCCGGAGCAGGTCCGCCAGCCGGACGCCGTTCTTCGCGGGCGGCTCGCCGCGCGCCGCCAGCAGCGCGTCCAGCGCCGGGCCGGGGACCGCCCCGGTCCGCTCCAGCCGCTGCCGCTCCCGCGCGACCACCGCGTATTTGGCCTGCACGGCGTCGTACTGCGTCTGCGGGACCAGCCCGACCGCGTAGCCGACGGGCGTGAGCCGCTCGTCGGCGTTGTCCTGGCGGTGGAGCAGCCGGTACTCCGTGCGGGAGGTCATCATGCGGTACGGTTCGTTGGTGCCCTTCGTCACCAGGTCGTCGATCAGCACGCCGATGTACCCCTGGCTCCGGTCGAGCACGAGGGGCGGGCGGCCGAGGAGCTTCCGCGCGGCGTTGATCCCCGCGATCAGCCCCTGGGCGGCGGCCTCCTCATAGCCGGAGGAGCCGTTGAACTGCCCGGCCCCGTACAGCCCCGCCACGCGCTTGTGTTCGAGCGTCGGCAGCAGCTCGGTCGGGTCCACGCAGTCGTATTCGATCGCATACGCCGGGCGGGTCATCTCCGCCCGCTCCAGCCCCGGCAGGGTGTGCAGCATCGCGACCTGCACGTCCTCCGGCAGGGAGGAGGAGAAGCCCTGGACGTAGATCTCCTCCGTCTCCAGGCCCATCGGCTCCAAAAAGAGCTGGTGCCGCGGCTTGTCGGCGAACCGGACCACCTTGTCCTCGATGGACGGGCAGTACCGCGGCCCGATGCCCTCGATGACCCCCGCGTACAGCGGCGAGCGGTCGAGGTTGGCGCGGATGATCGCGTGGGTGCGCTCGTTCGTATAGGTCACCCAGCACTTGACCCGGTTCGGCGCGGGCGCGGCGCTGGCGAAGGAGAAGGGGATGGCGTCCTCGTCGCCCAGCTGCTCCTCCAGGCCGGAGAAGTCGATCGTCCGGGCGTTCACGCGCGGCGGGGTGCCGGTCTTGAACCGCCGCAGGCCCAGCCCCAGCTCCTGTAGGCACCGGGAGAGCGCCGTGGCGGCGAAGCGGCCGTCCGGCCCGCTCTCGCGCACCACCGGGCCGACGATGGTCCGCCCGCCCAGATAGGTCCCCGAGCACAGCACGACCGCGCGGGCGCGGTACACCGCGCCCGTCTGCGTCACCACGCCGCGGACCGCTCCGTCCGCCGTGAGGACCTCGACGACCTCCGCCTGCTTGAGCGTCAGGCCCTCCTGCCGCTCCAGCGTGTGCTTCATCCGGTCCTGGTACGCCCGCCGGTCGGCCTGCGCGCGCAGGGAGTGGACCGCCGGGCCCTTGCCGCGGTTCAAGATCCGGTACTGGATGCACGCCTCGTCCGCCGCGCGGCCCATCTCGCCGCCCAGGGCGTCCAGCTCGCGCACCAGGTGCCCCTTCCCCGTGCCGCCGATGGCCGGGTTGCAGGGCATGTTCCCCACGCTGTCCAGATCGATGGCGAAGCACACCGTCCGCAGGCCCAGCCGGGCCGCGGCCAGCGCCGCCTCGATGCCCGCGTGGCCCGCGCCGACCACCGCCACGTCATAGGTCCCGGCCTCGTACCGGGTCATCTGCTCTCCCATCCGTGCCCTCCTCTCGTCTCAGTCGTCGAACTTGGCCTCGCGCAGCTTCGCCGCGATGTAGGCGTAGCTCTCCAGCCCGTTGTGCGGCAGCAGGCAGTAGGAGCAGTCCTTGATCCCGTCGCGCATCACGAAGCCCCCGCCGCAGTCCTTCGACCGGTACAGCGGGCAGTAGCAGAAGAGGCAGTTGAACTCCTCCTCGCGCACGTCGTCGTGACAGGGGAAATATTCGCAGTCCCGGTTCTGGAACCAGGTGTAATGTCGGCCCTTCAGGTCCATGTCTCTCTCTCCTTTCGGTCGGCGGTCCGCCGGGGGTCAAAGCCGGTGCGCCGCCTTCCAGGCGGCCAGTGCGGCGCGGCCCTCGTCGGTGACGGGGGCGAGCCAGCGCCACGAGTAGAAATGCCGCAGACACAGCCAGGTCTTCACATAGTCCTCGGACATGAGCATGATGGCGTAGACCAGCGGGAAGGGCAGCCGGAGCACGTAGGCGCACAGGAAGGTGATCGGGATCGCCAGCAGCCACAGGCAGCCCATGTCGTACTTGACGCCGGTGACCGTGTCGCCGCCCGCGCGGTAGATCCCCACGATCGTGATGTAGGGGACGTTCCGCGTGATCATGTGCGCGCCGTAGAGGCAGAGGATGAGGACCGCGCTGCGATAGGTCAGGTCGGACAGCCCGCCGCCGGTGTTGAACAGGTAGATGAGCGGCCGGTGGGCCGCGATCAGCCCGCCGCCCAGACAGATGGCCAGCAGCGGCTCGATCACGACGAAGCGCCGCGCCTGGTCCACGCCCTGGGCGATGTCGCCCGCGCCGACGGAGTTGCCGACCATGATGGCGCAGGCGGAGCACAGCCCGATCAGCAGGGCGAAGGCGAGGCTCTCGAAGGTCCGCTCGATGGTGACGGCGGCGTAGTACTCATACCCGAGATTGGAGTAGATGAGGTTGAGCACGACGGTGCCCATGCCCCAGGCGATCTCGTTGATGGCTACAGGATACGCCTTTTGGAAGAATTCCGCCAGATGTTTTTTACGAAAATCGAGGACATCGCGGATCGGCCCGGTCAGGACGTTCCGCTGCACGGCGGAGACGGCGACGAGGAAGACCAGCCCGATCCAGGCGGAGATCACCGTGGCCCAGGCGGCCCCGGCGATGCCGAGGGCGGGGCAGCCCCACTTGCCGAAGATCATCGCATAGTCGAGGGAGATGTTCAGCGCCGTGGTCAGCACGGCGCCGATCATCGGCAGCTTGACCCGCCCGGTCGAGCGCAGGAGGGCGCCGACCATGCTCACCGCCGTCTGCGCGACGTAGGAGAAGCCCGCGACGCGCAGATAGGCCGCGCCCTGGGCCACGACCTCCGGCGTGCGGTTGAAGAGGGACATGGCCCACTCCGGCGCGCCGATGCAGATGGCGGAGAAGACGAGGCTGATCAGCAGCACGGCGGACATGGAGATGCCGAAGACGCGGTGGATGCCGCGCACGTCGCGCACGCCCCAGTACTGGGCATAGAAGAGCGTCGCGCCGGAGCAGAAGCCGAACTGGAAGATGTTCAGCAGCCAGGCCCACTGGGTGGCCATGCCGATGGCGGAGAGGGGGACGTCGCCGAGCTGGCCGACCAGCAGGGTATCGACCAGGGCGAAGGAGCTGATGAGCAGGTTCTGGACGGCGACGGGCAGGGCCAGCCGCAGGGTGGTGGACCAGAAGACCGGATCGCGCCAGCGCAGGCGCGGCAGGGCGGCGGCAGGACGGCGCACGGGCGGTCCCTCCTTTCGTGAGAAGATCCAGAAAGCCCCCGCCGGGCCCGGGGGCCTGGTGGGGGCGGATAGACGGATGGGGTGGAGCGGGGTCGCGCCGCGTCACTTCTTCCCGGCGGCGGTCTCCAGGACCTTCTGCGAGGCGCGGTGGTGCTCGATGGGCTTCCACTGCACCTTGGTGACCAGGGCCACGAGGGAGATGGGGATGTAGGTCATCATGAACAGGGGGAAGGTGAAGGTATACAGGATCTTGCGGCGGGTATCGGTGTGGATCTGCCGCCACTCGGTGATCGTGGTGAACAGCCCGATGGCGTACAGCGAGAGGTACATGACCAGCAGGGTCTGGAGCACGTAGAGGACGCTCGGCAGGAAGGAGATCCCCTGCACGGCGGAGGTGACCCCGGCGACGAAGTAGGCGACGATCAGCCCGACGGTCAGCAGGAAGGCGGGCATGACGGTCATGCTCATGTCATAGCAGGAGAAGGAGCCGTGCCCCACGCCGCGGACCAGGCCGGTGCCGTACTTCCAGAACACCTGGAGGAAGCCGCGCGCCCAGCGCAGCCGCTGCCGCCAGGACTGGCGGAAGGTGACGGGCTGTTCGTCGTAGAGGACGGCGTCGGGGCAGAAGCCGATCTTGCGCCCGGCGAGGATCTGACAGACGGAGAACTCGATGTCCTCCGTGAGCAGATGGAAGCGCCAGCCGCCGCAGCTCTCGATGACCTGGCGGCTGAAGAGGAAGCCGGTGCCGGAGACGGCGCAGCTGTTGCCGGTGAGCATGCGGGAGTTGTTCAGGTAGCGGGACTCGCGGATGAACCACAGGGCGTACCCGGCGGAGATCCAGTTGTCGCCGTAGTTCTTGGAGTTGCGGTAGCTCGTGACGACCTCGTAGCCGTCGGAGAAGGAGCGGTTCATCTCCTCGATGAAGCGGTGATCGAGGACGTTGTCCGCGTCGAAGACGAAGTAGCCGTCGAACTGCCGGGGGTAGTCCCGCTCGATGTCGATCAGCAGCTGTTCGAGCGCGTAGCCCTTGCCGACGCGGACGGCGTCCTGCCGGGTGTAGACCACCGCGCCCTCGCGGCGGGCGACCTCGGCGGTGTCGTCGGTGCAGTTGTCGGCCATGACGAAGACGGTGAAGAGCCGCCGGTCATAGGTCTGGTCCCGCAGGCTCTGCAGCAGGTCGGGGATGACCTCCCGCTCGTTGCGCGCGCAGATGAGGACGGCGAAGCGGTGGAGCTGCTCGGGCTTGTGCGGCTCCTGCCGCTTGGCGAACGGGACGATGAGGAAGAAGAGCTGATAGGCATAGCAGCAGGTGAACAGGGCGGCGATCACGATGTTCACGACCAGGATGATATCCATGTCACTGACCTCTCCTTTGGGGACCTTACTTTGATGGCGCTCGTCCGGCCCGGATAGAAGGCCATGACGAACAGTCCCTCTATCATACAACTTTCTTCCAGAAAGTCAACCGCTTTTTTATGAACGATCTGCACAGAAAGTGCTGGATCCGTTCATTTTTTCCCGATCCGGACCCCTTCCGGCCCCGCGAGGGCGCAGCATTTCCGTCAGAAATAGGGAGGATCTGGGGCGAACGGGGCGGTATCGTCCCAGCCTTCTGAACACGGCGCAGAGCGATGTCGCTCTGCCGGATGCGCTCGCGAAAAAACCTCCCTCTGACGAGGGAGGTCAGTGTGTCAAAAAAGCCTCGCAGATGAGCGCCCTCAGGCGCCATGGAAGCGACCAACCGCCGAAGGCGGCTCTTAGGGAGCCCCAGTTTCGTGCCCGCAGGCACGAAATAGAGTCGAGTCATTTTCTCCGGCGACATGTGCGTCGGAGAAAATACTTCTCAGCCCACAAGTGTGCGAGTTGTCCGTCGAAGACGGACGGCGAGTGCATGCAGGGGGCTGCATCCCCTCTGTCGGAAAACCCCGCAGGGGTTTTTCGACAGCCTAACCTCCCTCTGACGAGGGAGGTGTCGAAACCGTAGGTTTTGACGGAGGGAGAGATACGCGGGCGTGGCCCTAGGACGGCGGTGCTCTACGGGTCTCTCCCTCAGTCAGCTTCGCTGACAGCTCCCTCGTCCGAGGGAGCCGGCCGTAGCCCCAAAGCTCGTTGCTGGATGCCTGGGGAGGGTCTCAGCGCCTTTTACATCGCCTGTGCGCAGATCCCGATCAGCCCCGGTCCGGTGTGGACCACGAGGGCGGGGGAGATCTGCCCGGTGTAGATGTGCCGCACGTGCGGGAGCCGGGCCTTGAGCTGCGCGAGCACCTCGGCGGCCTCCTCCGCGGCGCCGCCGTGGACCACCGCCAGGCAGTAGGACGGCCACTGGGCCGCGTCCTTGACGAGCTGGTCCATCGCGGCCTTCAGGCAGTTCTTCCGCCCGCGGGCCTTCTTCACGGTGTAATAGACGCCCTCGTCGTTGCAGGAGATGACCGGCAGCACGCCGAGCAGACTGCCCATCGCGCCGGAGACCAGACCGATCCGCCCGCCCTTGCGCAGATAGTCCAGGGTGGACAGGCAGAAATACATCTGCCCGCGCCCGCGGCACTGCTCCAGCCGGGGGACGAGGTCCTCGAAGGGCACGCCCGACTCGATCAGCCGCGCGGCGGCCAGGACCAGCAGGCCCGCGCCGATGCCGATCCGGCGGGTGTCGAAGATGCGGCAGTCCAGCTCCGGCACGTTCTGCACGGCCAAGTGGAAGACGTTGTTCGTGCCGGACAGCCCGCTGGAGATGCTGATGAGCAGGACCTTCTCATACCCGTCCTGCTGGATCTGGCGCAGCACGCCGAGGACGGCGTAGCTCGACGGCAGGGAGGTCGAGGGGATCTCTGCGGGGAACCGGTCATAGACCTCGCCCGGCGTGATGTCCACCCCGTCGGTGTAGGAGCCCTCCGCATAGTGGATGGTCATCGGGGCGACGTAGATGCCGAGCCGTGCGCGCTCCTCCGCCGGGACGTCCGTGCAGGAGTCTACCAGGATGGCGATCTTCTCTCGTTCCATATCAGCGCACCTCCATTTCGTTCTTGCGATCATTATATCTTGTTCTGCGTATTATGTCAAGTGTTATCTTGAGCAGAAAACAAGGACCGCCTGACGGATCGTCAGGCGGTCGGGCGAAAATGAGGGGGGCATGGGCATCGCCCTCTCAGTCCGCTTCGCGGCCAGCTCTCCCAGAGGGAGAGCTCTTTGCGTGGGAGGACCGCTCCGCCGCATCAGGAGGGAACGGACGTTCCGCGAGCTCCCCCTCTGGGGGAGCTGTCACGGCAGCGCCGTGACTGAGAGGGTGATCCAACGTGGCAGATCCCCAAAGCGTTATGTGCGGAAGCACCACGCCCCAGAGAGGTCGGCTCCCTCTGACGAGGGAGCTGTCAGCGAAGCTGACTGAGGGAGAGACCGATAGAGCGCCGTCGTCCTGGGGCCACGCGCGCGTATCTCTCCCTCCGTCTCGGCTGCGCCGAGCCACCTCCCTCGTCAGAGGGAGGCAGCGGGACTCACCCCAAACACGCCAGCGGATCGAGCGGGGTGCCCAGCCAGCGGATCTCGAAGTGGCAGTGCGGCCCGGTGGACCGCCCAGTGGAGCCCATCTCCGCGACCGGCTCTCCCTGCGCCACCCAGTCCCCCACGGACACGAGCAGCGCGGAGCAGTGCGCGTAATAGGTCACGAACCCGTTGCCGTGGTCCACCTTCACGAGCTGGCCGTAGGTCCCGCACGGCCCCGCGAAGCAGACCGTCCCGTCCGCCGCCGCGGCGATCGACGCGCCCTGGCGGTCGGCGATGTCCAGCCCCGTGTGGGTGCCGTCCGTCCCGAAGATGTGCCGCGCGCCGAAGGGGGAGGTGATCTGCCCGGCGCAGGGCCAGATGAACCGCCCCCGCGCCCCCTCGACGCCCTCGGCCGTCCCGACGGCCACGACGGCGGCGATCGGCTCGGTCAGCGGCGTGACGGACAGGCTCTGCCGGTCCGTCTCCGCCCCGCTCAGGCGGGTGACGCGGTCCGTGCGCTCCTCGCTGCCGGGGACGCCCTCGCGCAGCGTGGCCCGCTGGCCCAGGAGCAGCCCGTCGTCCAGCCGCTCCTCCACCGGCGGCGCGACCGCGGCGGTGTAGGTGACCTCCTCCACCGTGCAGACCCCGACGAGCGGCCGCGGGGCGTCGCCCCCGGCCAGGACCGGCCAGCTCTCCTCGGCCGTCCCGGTCGCCAGCAGGCGGGCGAGGTCCTCCGGCCCCAGCAGGGCCGCGTCGGCGGCGACGTACTGCGGGGCGAGGTCCACCGCCGCGGTCAGGGAGACCGCCACGGTGTCCTCCGTGGTGTAGCGGTCCTTGAGCAGCCCGAGGGCCTGCTCGCCCTCCGCGCGGGAGCGGCAGGCCGCCACCGGTTCGCCCTCCACCGTCACGATCCAGGCGGGCTGGACCTGCGGGACGGTCCCCATCAGCGCGTCGGACAGCTCGTCGGTGTCCATGACCTCCTCCCGGGGCGCGATGGTCCGCGCGATCTGCATCCCGTCGGGATAGGCGTAGTCCTCCTCCAGGATAGCCGAGACCTGGCGCTCGACCTGCCGCACCGCGGCCCGGCAGGTCGCCGCCCCCCGGACGTAGGCGACGCTCTCGCCCCCGGCGGTGACGACGTAGCACACGGTCAGCCCGGAGACGAGCAGGGCCGCGCCGACGCTCGCCCCCGTCAGGGCCAGCAGCAGGGCGGCCCACCGCCGCCGTCGCCGCGGGGCCGCGCCGGGGAAGACTGGGACTGGATATCGTGACAAGGATGGTCGCTCCTTTCCTTCGTGTCGGTCACAAATGGTTACAAGATGATGATACGAGCCTCGTCCCGGACCGTCAAGGGGTGCCTTTTGGGTCTTTTCGTCGCTTCCGGCCGGATCGTGGGGGATGGCAGATCTGACCGGATCGGAGGGGCCGCGCAAAGGTGAGATTTTTGTCGATCGACTCTTTACAGCGGGTATTTCAGAAGGTATAATAGCGGAGCGCCGCCGCATGGAAACGGGGCGCAGCCCCCTGCGCCCAGCGCGGGGAGACGTAATACAAAGAGTTGAACGACAGACAGGAGGAATCGGCATGAACGTGATGTTTTCCCAAGCCCTCTCCCATCTGCGCCACGAGAAGGGCGTCAGCCAGCGCCAGGCCGCGCAGGAGCTGGGCGTTTCCCAGGCGCTGCTGTCGCATTACGAGAACGGGATCCGCGAGCCGGGCCTGGCCTTCGTGGTGCGGGCCTGTGACTATTACCGGGTCTCGGCGGACTATCTGCTGGGCCGTTCCAAGCAGCGCGAGCTGCCCGCCGGACCGGCGGCGCCCCGCTGCGATCCCGCGCTCCTGCTGCGCAGTGCGGACGCGATGAGCCGCTTCTGCGCCACCCTCTGCGAGGACGAGCCGGAGCTCGGCCTGCTCTTCCGCCGCCTGGGCAGCCAGCTCACGAAGGAGCTGGGGAAGACCTGAGCGGCGCTCCCATCCTATCTCCAAAGGAGGTCAGACCTGATGACCGATCAAAGCAAGATCCGCAACTTCTCCATCATCGCCCACATCGACCACGGCAAGTCCACCCTGGCCGACCGGCTGCTGGAGCTGTGCGATGCCGTCCCCGCCCGCGAGATGTCCGACCAGATCCTGGACGACATGGACCTCGAACGGGAGCGCGGCATCACCATCAAGGCCCGCGCCGTCACCGTGCAGTACGACGCGCTCGACGGCCAGACCTATGAGCTGAACCTCATCGACACCCCGGGCCACGTGGACTTCAACTACGAGGTCTCCCGCTCTCTGGCGGCCTGCGAGGGCGCGGTGCTGGTCGTGGACGCCTCCCAGGGCGTCGAGGCCCAGACCCTCGCGAACACCTACCTCGCCATGGACCACGACCTGGAGATCCGCCCCGTCATCAACAAGATCGACCTCCCCGCGGCCGACCCCGCCCGCGTCAAGGAGGAGATCGAGAACATCATCGGCCTGGAGGCCAAGGACGCCCCGGAGATCTCCGCCAAGCAGGGGATCAACGTCCGCGCCGTGCTGGAGGACGTGGTCGCCCACGTCCCCGCCCCCCACGGCGACCCCGACGCGCCCTTCAAGGCGCTCATCTTCGACAGCCAGTATGACGCCTACCGCGGCGTCGTCGTCTACTTCCGCGTCATGGAGGGCACCCTGACCCTCGACAAGACCGTCCGCATGATGGCCTCCGGCGCGCAGTACGGTCTGGTCGAGCTGGGCCACCTGCGGCCGACGAAGCTCGAGCCGTGCCAGTCCCTCTCCGCCGGTGAGGTCGGCTATCTCACTGCGTCCATCAAGAACGTGAAGGACACCCAGGTCGGCGACACGATCACCACCGTGGACGCCCCCGCGGCCGAGCCGCTGCCCGGCTACCGCCCCGCGCGGAGCATGGTCTACTGCGGCATCTACACCGAGGACGGGTCGAAGTACCCCGACCTGCGCGACGCGCTGGAGAAGCTCCAGCTCAACGACGCCTCCCTGACCTTCGAGCCGGAGACCTCCGCGGCCCTGGGCTTCGGCTTCCGCTGCGGCTTCCTCGGGATGCTGCACATGGAGATCATCCAGGAGCGGCTCGAGCGCGAGTTCGACCTCGACCTGATCACCACCCTGCCCAACGTCATCTACGAGGTGACGAAGACCGACGGCACGGAGGTCCGCGTGGACAACCCGCACAACTATCCGGACCCCTCCGTCATCGCCGAGCAGCGCGAGCCGTTCGTCAAGTGCTCCATCATCTCCCCGCCCGATTACGTCGGCAACATCATGCCCATGTGCCAGGAGCGCCGGGGCGAGTTCCGCGACATGCAGTATCTGGACACGAACCTCGTCGAGATCCACTACAACATGCCGCTCAACGAGATCGTCTACGACTTCTTCGACGCGCTCAAGGCCCGCACGAAGGGCTATGCGTCCCTGGACTATGAGTTCCTGGACTACCGCGCGTCCGACCTGGTGAAGGTGGACCTCCTGCTCAACGGCGAGCAGGTGGACGCCCTGTCCTTCATCGTCCACCGCGAGAAGGCGTACGCGCGGGCGCGGAAGATCTGCGAGAAGCTGAAGGAGAACATCCCGCGCCAGCTCTTCGAGGTGCCCGTCCAGGCGGCGATCGGCGGCAAGATCATCGCCCGCGAGACCGTCAAGGCCATGCGCAAGGACGTGCTGGCCAAGTGCTACGGCGGCGACATCACGCGGAAGAAGAAGCTGCTGGAGAAGCAGAAGGAGGGCAAGAAGAAGATGCGCACCCTCGGTACGGTCCAGCTGCCCACCGAGGCCTTCCTCGCCGTGCTCAAGCTCGATGAATGACCCACAAAAGACCGCCCCGGATCGTTTCGGGGCGGTCTTTTTTCGCGGCCGGCTTTTGCGCGAAAACGCTTTCGTTTTCCCCCGTTCCATGGTCCCCCGTTCCATGGGATAGTGATGACATCAGGAGGTGATCCCATGGCGCCGTACAGCATCGAGGAGCTCCGGGCCATCGTCGCGCCGATCGCGCGGGCCCACGGGGTCGCGAGCGTGTCCCTGTTCGGGTCCTATTCCCGCGGCACGGCGGACGCCCACAGCGACGTGGACCTGAAGATCGAGAAGGGCGCGCTGCGCTCTCTGTTCCAGCTCAGCGGCTTCCGGCTGGCCGTGGAGGACGCGCTGAAGCTGCCGGTCGATCTGGTGACCAGCGAGGCCTCCGACCGTTCGTTCCTGGACACGATCCAAAAGGAGGAGGTGCTGCTCTATCGAGATGAGTGACCGGCTCATCCTGCAAAAGATCGTCCTCTGCTGCCAGAGGATCGCAGACGACCTGGAGCGGGACCTGAGATGCCCTCTTGACGAGATAGGCTGACTTGCCTATACTGAAAGAGGACAGAGATGTCCCTTCGCGGAATGGAGACGAGTGACGGTCCTGACTCGTCGGTAAACAAAAAATCGACCGAGCGATGGGGATGTGTGACGGCTCTGACACATCGGTAAAATAAAATTGGCCGAGCGAAGCGATGTTCGGGGCTGACCTTGACGGGTCAGCCCCGTTTTCGTCCGCGCGCCGCACGATCGCGGTCTTTTTTTCCACCCACCCGCGACGCGGGCGGGTCGTTTGCCGTCTATAGGAGTAGAAAGGGGGCGATGGAGATCGATGATAAGAAGCTCGTGGCCTTGCTGTTCGCCCGCGATCCGCAGGCGATCGAACTCATGGCCGACCAGTACGGGGCCTACTGCCTGACGGTGGCCCGGAACGTCCTCGGCGATCCGCAGGACGCCGAGGAATGCGTCAGCGACGCCTATCTCGCCGTGTGGGACGCCGTCCCGCCCGCCGAGCCGACCCAGCTCCTGGCGTACCTGGCGAAGACCACCCGCAACCTGGCGCTCGACCGGCTCGCGCACCGGCAGGCGCAAAAGCGCGACGACCGCGTGGCCATCCTCCTCTCGGAGCTGGAGGAGGTCCTGCCCGGCGGCGTCGATCCGGAGGACACCGTGGCCGAGCGGGAGCTGATCTCGCTCATCGACCGCTTCCTGCGCGAGAAGGCGCGGCGGCAGGAGCGGCTGCTCTTCGCGCGGCGCTACTTCTGGGGGGACTCCATCGCTGAGCTGCAGGCGCGGTTCGGCGGGAGCGAGAGCAAGCTCAAGTCCCAGCTCCACCGGACCCGCACGCGCCTGCGCCGCTATCTGGAGGAAGGGGGTGTGCTGCCGTGAAGCGAGATTCGCTCTATGACATCCTGGACCTGCTCGACGACGACATCATCGAGGAATCCAGCGACGCGCACCGGAGCAAGTGGAAGCTCCGCCTGATCGCCATCGGCATCCTCGTGGCCGTGCTGATCCTCGCCAACGTGGTCATGTCCCTGTACAACCGGCCGCTCGACCCCGCCGAGGGCATCGGGAGCACACCGGGGATCCTGCGCGACGGGGTGTACTACGTCTACCCTGGGAGCGAGCCATATTTCCCCTACATCAGCATGCGCAGCCCGAACCCGAACGGGATCTGGGCCTATACGCCAGGTAAGGGGTTGGAACAACTCGTGCGGCAGGAGGACCGTTCAGTCGGGGTGATCTTCCATACCTGGGACGCGAACGCCGACGCGCTCTATTACACTGACATGCACACGCTCTGGCGCTTGGACCTGGCCACGCGGGAGGAGACCGTCCTGCTCACCGCGGACCAGACGGCCCCGGCACCGAACGCGGACCGCGGCAAGGCTCCGCCGGAGCTGAAGGACACGAGAAAGGCCCTCGTCGGCTATTGGACCGGCCAGCTCTCCGATGAGGAGGTCATGGAGATCATCGACACGGACGACTACCCCACGGTGATGCTCCTGGAGGAGGTCACGGACGAGACCGTGACGGTGAACCTGTTCTCACAGGACGGCGCGCGGGAGGACACCCTCCTGACGCTCGACGCGAAAACGGGCGAGTGGCTGGGGCCGGAGGTCCCGCGACCGGAAGATCAGTGGACCACGACCTATCAGCTGGGGGATCGGACGATCGTCGAGGACTGGGTGGAGAGCCGGGAGGGCGTGTACGACACCTGGGACTATGATGAAGACGGCCAACGACTGCTCCCGGACGGCTGGTTTGCCGGGGGCATCAGCAGGCTCCAGGACGGCCTATATGTGTCCTATCTCCGGAGGGAGGAGCCGGACGAGGACGGCAACTTCCCGACACTGAGGAAGTCGTATCTGTTCACGGCAGAGGGGAACTATGACATTCCGGAGACGGATGAGAACGGGCTGGACATCGAGAACTGCATGGCGGCGCTGGATCACTGGCTGATCTACAGCGCCCGGCAGGATGTCAGTCCGCACAGCGACCCATATGACCGCGAGCTGGGCATATACAGCGTCTGGGCACGGGACCTGAGGACGAACGAATCGACTTTGCTCCTGCCCCAGGCCCCCATGAGCATGGGCACGGTGGTCACGGACGGGACCTGGTTCTATCTCGTGCACGGGAACGCCACGGACTGCTACCGCCTCGACCGCGCCGAGGACGGCCGCCCCATCGCGATGACGCTCATCGAGGAAAATATCTGAACGCACGACGGCCCGGGCGATCGCCCGGGCCACTTTTTCGCAAAAAACCCGTGAAAACCCCGATCGATCATGCTATAATAGGAGGATCATGGGCCGGGCCGCCCGAGCCGGCCGGAAGGAAGGCGCTGCATATGTCTACGAAAGAGGAATTCTTGGAGATCTTCCGCGAGAACGTCCACCGGGAGGGGGCGGACGCGCTGCTGGACTACCTCCAGAACAAGAGCGACTTCTTCACCGCCCCGGCCTCCGCGCGCTATCACGGCGCCTATGCCGGGGGCCTGTGCGACCACAGCCTGAACGTCTACCACTGTCTGGTGGACTATCTCGACCGCGAACGGGTCACGGACCTCTACGGGCTGGCGTACAGCCCGGAGTCCATCGCTCTGGTGGCGCTGCTGCACGATGTGTGCAAGATCGGCTGCTACCAGCCCGGCGTGCGCAACGTCAAGGGTCCCGACGGAAAGTGGACCCAGGTCCCCACCTACACCTTCGACGATCCCCTGCCCTACGGCCACGGGGAGAAGTCGGTGTACGTGGTCAACGGCTTCCTCCGCCTCACCCGCGAAGAGGCCATGGCCATCCGCTGGCACATGGGCTTCTCCGGCGAGGAGGACAAACGCTCCATCGGCAAGGCCCTCGCGAAGTATCCGCTGGCCTTCGCCCTGTCCGTGGCGGACATGGAGGCCACCTATTTCTTGGAGGGGGACGAGTGAGCCCCCTCTCGTTCTGCGCCGGGCACGGCCCGGCGCCATCTCGCGACATCGAAAGGAACCATCACATCCATGAAGAGTTTTCAGTCTCTTGGCATCGCACCATCCATCCTCTCGGCCCTGACCGCCTGCGGTTATGAGGCCCCCACGACGATCCAAGAAAAGGCGATCCCCGCCGCCCTCGCCGGCCGGGACGTCCTGGGCAGCGCCCAGACCGGCACCGGCAAGACCTGTGCCTTCGGCGTGCCCATCCTCCAGCGCCTGGCCGAGGAGCCGGTCCCCGCGGGGCGGCCCATCCGGGCGCTCATCCTCACCCCCACCCGTGAGCTGGCCATCCAGATCGACGAGAACCTGCACGAGTACGGCCGGGAGCTTCCCCTGACCGAGGCCGTCATCTTCGGCGGCGTCGGGCAGAACCCGCAGGTCGAGCAGCTCCGCCGCGGCGTGGACATCCTCACGGCCACCCCCGGCCGTCTGCTGGACCTGGCCGGTCAGGGCCTGCTGGACCTGGGCCGGATCGAGATCTTCGTCCTCGACGAGGCCGACCGGATGCTGGACATGGGCTTCATCCATGACGTGCGGAAGGTCCTCAAGCTCCTGCCGGAGAAGAAGCAGACGCTGTTCTTCTCCGCGACCCTGCCGAACGAGATCATGGACCTCGTGGACTCCCTCCTCCACGACCCGGTCCGGGCCGCGGCGGCCCCCATCTCCTCCCCGGTCGAGGTCATCCGGCAGGAGGTCTGCCTGGTGGACCGGGCGAACAAGTCCACCCTGCTGTATGAGATCCTCCAGCAGGAGCAGGTGAAGAACGCCCTCGTCTTCACCCGCACGAAGCACGGCGCGGACAAGGTCGCGCGCGAGCTGGTGCGCAAGGGCGTGACCGCGGCGGCGATCCACGGGAACAAGTCCCAGACCGCCCGCCAGGAGAGCCTGCGCCGCTTCAAGGAGGGCGATCTCCAGGTCCTCGTCGCGACGGACATCGCCGCGCGCGGGCTGGACATCGAGGAGCTCTCCCACGTGTTCAACTACAACCTGCCCGAGGTCCCGGAGACCTACATCCACCGCATCGGCCGGACGGGCCGCGCCGGGCACGAGGGCACGGCGATCTCGTTCTGCGACTACGGCGAGCTGCCGTTGCTCAAGGACATCGAGAAGCTGCTGAAGAAGCCGATCCCCCGCCGTGCGCACGACCACCCGATGCAGGTCTTCGAGGCGACGGTGAAGGACGCGAAGGGCCGTCCGATCGACCCGGAGATCGCGGAGTCCCGCCAGGCCGCGCGGGAGCGCAGCGCCGAACGGCGGAAGCTGGCCGCGGAGCGCGCGGCGCTCCAGGCGGCGCAGAAGGCCGCGAAGGAGGCCGCCCGCGCCGAGCGTCAGGCCGCCGAGGAGGCGGCCCGTGCCCGCAAGGCGGCCCAGCGCGCGGAGGAGCAGGCGCTCAAGGCCCGGAAGGCGGCCAAGCCCAAGCCGGAGCGCCGCCCGATGCCGCACGGCAAGCAGGAGCTGGGGAGCCTCCAGGACTATCTGGACCGCCCGGTGGACACCCAGGCGCAGCCGGTGTCGCTCTCGCACAAGGACCCACTCGAGGGCGAGGTCATCATGGACGCGACGGCCCGCCTGCTGGCGGCCAAGCCGGTCTATCGCTATCACAAGCCCGCGCCGGAGCACGAGAAGCGCAGCCGCCGCAGCCGCGGCGGCCGGGACGCGAAGGCGGCAAAGCCCGCCGACCAGGCGAAGGAGCCGACGAAGGCGGTGAAGGCCGCCGCGAAGTCCGCCAAGCCCGCCGCGCCGAAGCAGGAGCGCCGCGCGGCCCCGAAGAAGGGCGCGCCGGTCCCGCCGAAGAAGAAGGGCACGCCGCAGGAGCGGGCGCTGGGCCGGTCGGCCCGCGGCCGGAACCGGATCCCGCCGCGCCCGGACGTGCCGAAGAGCCACCAGAAGGACTCGACCGAGCAGTCGAGCCTGATGAGGCCGTTCTATATCGATCACGATTAAAAGACGTGCTCCGGACCATTTTCGGTCCGGGGCGTGTGAGGCTGTCGAAAAACTCCTTCGGAGCTTTCCGACAGAGGAGATGCAGCCCCCTGCGCGCACTCGCTGTCCGTCTTCGACGGACAACTCGCACACTTGTGGGCTGAGAAGTATTTTCTCCGACGCACATGTCGCCGGAGAAAATGATTGGATCTTTTTTCGCGCTTCCGAGCGCGAAACTCTGCGAGGCTTTTTTGACACACTGACACGCCCCGGACCATCTTCGGTCCGGGGCGTGTTTTTCTCATGGTTTGGATCGCTTGTGGACCCCTCAGTCCTCCAGCTCGTTCTCGCGGATGCGCAGCGCGCCGGTCGGGCACGCCTCGGCGCAGGCCAGGCAGTCCAGACAATCGTGGATCGCCTCGCTCTGCTGGAACTCCGGCCGGATGATCGTGTTGAAGCCACGGCCGACCAGGCCCAGCAGGCCCTTGCCCACGACCTCGTCGCAGATGCGCACGCACTGGTCGCAGAGGATGCACTTGCCCTGATCGCGCTCGATCGCCACCAGGCGCTTCTCCTTGAAGCTCGGATGCACCTTGCCGCTGCCGTTGCCGCGCAGACGGGCGATGCGCTCCGGCTGGAGCTCGTACAGGTTCGCGCAGCGGATCAGCTTGCACTCGGCGAAGTCGAAGCAGCCGCAGTCGAGGCAGCGGGCCGCCTCGGCGCGGGCCTGGGCCTCGGAGAAGCCGAGGTTGATCGCCTCGAAGTCGTGCTTGCGCTCCTCGGGATCGCGGGTGGGCATCTTCGCGCGCGGCAGCTTGATGTAGTCCTTGTAGTCCTCGGCGGAGACGTCGCGCACGGACAGATAGGTCTTCTGATACGGCACCTGGATGCCGTGCAGGTACAGGTCCACGACCTTCGCGCAGCGGCGGGCCTCGCCGATCGCCTCGATGGCGATGGACGCGCCCTTGTTCGTCGCGTCGCCCACGGCGAACACGCCCTCGAGGGAGGTGCGATAGCTCGTCTCGTCCGCGGAGATGATCCCCTTGCGGTTGAGCTCGATGCCCTCGAAGCCCTTGACGTTGGCCTTCTGGCCGATCGCGCCGATCACGCAGGTGACGGGCAGGATCTCGAACTTGCCGGGCACGGGCACGGGACGGCGGCGGCCGCTCTCGTCCGGCTCGCCCAGCTCCATGACCTGGAGCTTGATCTCCTTGACCCTGCCGTCCTCGCCGACGATTTCGGCGGGGTTGGTCAGGAACTTATAGATGACGCCCTCCTCGCGGGCCTCGTCGATCTCGATCTGCTCGGCGGGCATCTCCGCCTCGGTGCGGCGGTAGACCACGTAGACCTCCTTCGCGCCCAGACGCACGGCGGTGCGGCAGGCGTCCATGGCGGTGTTGCCGCCGCCGACGACCGCGACCTTGTCGCCGATGTCGGGGCGCTCGCCCATGGCCACGCGGCGCAGGAAGTCGATGCCGCCCATGACGCCCTCCAGCTCCTCACCGGGGCAGCCGATGGGCATGCTGGACCACGCGCCGATCGCCACGACGACCGCGTCGTACTGGCTGCGGAACTCGTCGAAGGACATCTGCTCGCCGATGCGGAAGTCGTTCTTCATCTCCACGCCCAGGGAGGCGATCTCGTCGATCTCGGCGTCGAGGACCTTCTTCGGCAGACGGTATTCGGGGATGCCGTACCGCAGCATGCCGCCCATCTTGGGCATGGAATCGACCACGGTGACGCGGTTGCCCTTCAGGGACAGGTAATAGGCAGCGGTCAGACCGCCGGGGCCGCCGCCGATGACACCGACGCGCTTGCCGGTGGTCGCGGCCTTCGGGGGCACATAGCCGCCCTGGGCGAGGACGCGGTCGGCTGCGAAATACTTCAGATAGGCGATGGAGATCGACTCCTCGACCATCTGGCGGCGGCAGCCGCCCTCGCAGGGATGCGGGCAGACGCGGCCGATGGAGGCGGGGATGGGCAGGCGCTCCTTCATGATGCGCACGGCCTCCTTGTCGTCGCCGTGGGCGATGGCCTGGACGTAGCCCTGGGCGTTGACGCTGGCCGGACATTTGAGCACGCAGGGACCGCGGCAGTCGCCGTCGTGGTCGCTCATGAGCAGCTCGATGCTGGTCTTACGGGTGCGCACGACGCGCTCGGACTCGGTGTAGATCACCTGGCCGTCCTGGGCGGCGGTGGCGCAGGCGCGCAGCAGCTTGGGGCTGCCCTCGGCCTCGACCACGCACAGGCTGCACCCGCCGTAATGCTTGAGCTCGCTGTTGTGACAGAGGTTCGGGATCTCGATGCCGTTGTTCTGTGCCACCTCGAGGATGGTCTGGCCGGCCTTGCCGGAGCAGACCCGTCCATTGATGGTGACCTTGATCCTAGCTTTCATATGACTCATAGTGATGGTCCCCTCCCCTCTCAGTCTACTACGATGGCGTCGAACTTACAGGAGCTGACGCACTGCTTACACTTGATGCAGGCGGACTGGTCGATCACGTGGGGCTGCTTGCGCTCCCCGCTGATGCAGCCGACCGGGCACTTCTTGGCGCAGACGGTGCAGCCCTTGCACTTGTCGGCCACGATGGAGATGGTCAGCAGGGCCGAGCACTCGTGGGCGGGGCACTTCTTGTCGCGGATGTGCGCCTCGTACTCGTCCCGGAAGTACCGGATGGTGGTCAGGACGGGGTTCGGGGCCGTCTGGCCCAGGCCGCACAGGGAGCCGTCCTTGATGCTCACGCACAGGGACTCGAGCAGCTCGATGTCGCCCTCCTGGCCCTTGCCCTCGCAGATGCGGTCGAGGATCTCCTTCATGCGGGTCGTGCCGATGCGGCAGGGCACGCACTTGCCGCAGGACTCTCTCGCGGTGAAGTCGAGGAAGAAGCGGGCGATGTTGACCATACAGGTGGTGTCGTCCATGACGACCATGCCGCCGGAGCCCATGATCGCGCCGGTGGCGGAGAGGGCCTTGTAGTCGATGGGGGTCTCGACCAGGTCGGCGGGGATGCAGCCGCCGGACGGGCCGCCCATCTGCACGGCCTTGTAGGACCGGCCGTCCTTGATGCCGCCCGCGATGTCGAAGATGACGTCGCGCAGGGTGTTGCCCATGGGGACCTCGACGAGGCCGCCGCGCTGGACCTTACCGGTGAGGGCGAAGACCTTGGTGCCCTTGGAGTTCTCGGTGCCCATGGCCGCGAAGGCCGCGCCGCCGTTGTTGATGATCCAGGTGACGTTGGCGAAGGTCTCGACGTTGTTGATGTTGGACGGCTCGTTCAGATAGCCGCTCTGGGCGGGGAAGGGCGGCTTGAGCCGCGGCATCCCGCGCTTGCCCTCCATCGACTCGATGAGGGCGGTCTCCTCGCCGCAGACGAAGGCGCCCGCGCCGATCTTGATGTTCAGGTCGCAGGAGAAGCCGGTGCCGAGGATGTTTTCACCCAGCAGGCCGCGGCTGCGGGCCTGCTCGATGGCCTTGCCCAGACGCTCGACGGCCAGCGGATACTCCGCGCGGATGTAGACGTACATGTCGCTCGCGCCGATGGCCCACGCGCCGATGAGCATGCCCTCGATCAGGCTGTGGGGGTCGGACTCGATGACGGCGCGGTCCATGAACGCGCCGGGATCGCCCTCGTCGGCGTTGCAGATGAGGTGCTTGTGCTCGCCCTCGGCGTTGCGGGCGGCGTTCCACTTGAACCAGGTGGGGAAGCCGGCGCCGCCGCGCCCGGCCAGACCGGAGACCTTGATCTCGTCGATGACGGCCTCGGGGCTCATGTGCAGGGCCTTGTCGAGGGCCTTATAGCCGTCGTTCTTGATGTAGTCGTCGATGCTGGTGGGATCGACCACGCCGCAGTGGCGCAGGGCGACGCGCTTCTGCTTCTTGAGGAAGCGGGCGTCGTCGTCGCTGATGAACAGCGGCTCCAGCGCGGAGTAGTCGTGCTTGCGCACGGCCTCGACGATGACGCGGGCGTCGGCCTCGTTCACGCGCACCAGGCGGTGCAGGAGGGTGTCGCCCTCATAGATGTCCACGATCGGCTCCAGATAGCACATGCCGATGCAGCCGGTGGTCTGGACGGTGAAGCTGTCCGTGGCGGTCATGTGACCGGCCAGGACCTTGGCCACGCGGGCCGCGCCGGCGGAGACGCCGCAGCTGCCCTGGCCGACGAGGATGCGCACCCCGCCGCCGGCCTCTCTCTGGCGGAGCTGGCGCAGGATGTTGATGGTCCTCTCGGGGGTGAGGTTGCCGTAGGTCTCGCCGTTGATCATCATGACGGGGGCGAGGGAGCAGCAGCCGAGACAGGCGACCTCGTTGAGGGTGAACATGCCGTCCTCGGTGGTCTCGCCGTTGACGATGCCCAGCTCCTGCGTGATGGCGGTGCGGATGCGCTCCGCGCCGTTGACGTGGCACGCCGTGCCCTGACAGAGCATGATCTGATAGGTGCCCATGGGGGCGAGACGGAAATAGCTGTAGAACGTGGCGACGCCCATCACCTTCGCGGGGCTATGCCCGGTGCGCTCCGCCACGTGGTAGATCACTTCCTGGGGCAGGTAGCCATAGATGGCCTGCGCCTGCTGGAGGATCATGATCAGGCTGGTGGCGTCCTCCTGATACTGACGCAGTACGCCTTCCATCAGGGAGAGATCGACGCCTGACTTGAACTCGGTCATATTCGTTTCACTCCTTATGATTGTTGGCCCGGCACGGCGGGGAGCCTTCTTTTGCAGATTTTTCGTCGTTGTCTTTCATTTTCCGGCCGGACCTAAATTTCTATCAGCTAGATTATAGTACGCTCTTATCCAATTTGCAAGTCTTATTCCCGGTCTTTTGCACGTTTTTTCTGCTACTTTTTACAAAGATCCGCAGCGATTTGATGCACAAAACCCATCAGCTCCGCACCCCACCTGGATCGCTTTTGTCCATGATGCATAGAAATGTGCAAGAAAAAGGGGCGGCCCCACTCGTGGGACCGCCCTTTTTGCAAGTTCTATTTCACACGGGAACGTTTCGATCTCCCTCAGACGCTGTGCTTGACGCGGTCGTGCTCCTCGGCGCGCTTGGCGTCGTTGAACCGGTCGAGGGTCCCGACGAGGTAGCCGGTGATGCGGCGGATCCGCTCGAAGGGGACGCCGTCGTCCTCGTGGCGGCCGCAGCCGGGGCACTGGTCGCCGATGATGCCGGAGAAGCCGCAGATGGGGTCGCGGTCGACTGGGTGGTTGACCGAGCCGTAGCCGATGCCCTTCTCCTTCATGCAGCGGATGACGCGCTCGAAGGCCCCGAGGTTCTCGGTGGGGTCGCCGTCCATCTCGATGTAGCTGATGTGTCCGGCGTTGGTCAGCGCGTGGTAAGGGGCCTCGATGGAGATCTTGTCGTAGGCCGTGATGGGGAAGTAGACCGGCACGTGGAAGGAGTTGGTGTAGTACTCCCGGTCGGTCACGCCGGGGATGCTGCCGTACTTCTCGCGGTCGAGCTTGACGAACCGGCCGGAGAGGCCCTCGGCGGGGGTGGCCAGGAGGGAGAAGTTCAGCTTCCGCTTCTGGCTCTCCGCGTCCATGCGGGCGCGCATGTGGCCGACGATCTCCAGCCCGAGCACGCGGGCCTTCTCGCTCTCGCCGTGGTGCTCGCCGATCAGGGCCTTGAGCGTCTCGGCCAGGCCGATGAAGCCGACGGAGAGGGTGCCGTGCTTGAGCACCTCGCGGACCTCGTCGTCCCACTCCAGCTTGTCGGAGTCGATCCACACGCCCTGGCCCATGAGGAAGGGGGCGTTCTTGACGTGCTTGCGGCACTGGAACTCGAAGCGCTCGAGCAGCTGCTCCACCGCCAGGTCGAGCATGTGGTCCAGGCTCTCGAAGAAGGTGTTGATGTCGCCCTTGGCCTTGATGCCCAGGCGCGGCAGGTTGATCGTGGTGAAGGAGAGGTTGCCGCGGCCGTTGCTGATCTCACGGGTGGGATCGTAGACGTTGCCGATGACGCGGGTGCGGCAGCCCATGTAGGCGATCTCGGTCTCCGGATGGCCGGGCTTGTAGTATTGCAGGTTGAACGGCGCGTCCTGGAAGGAGAAGTTGGGGAAGAGCCGCTTGGCCGAGCAGCGGATGGCCAGCTGGAACAGGTCGTAGTTCGGCTCGCCCTCGTTGTAGTTGATGCCCTCCTTCACGCGGAAGATCTGGATGGGGAAGATGGGCGTCTCGCCGTTGCCCAGACCGGCCTCGGTGGCCAGGAGCATGTTCTTCATGACCATCCGGCCCTCGGGCGAGGTGTCCATGCCGTAGTTGATGGAGGAGAACGGCGTCTGCGCGCCCGCGCGGGAGTGCATGGTGTTCAGGTTGTGGATCAGGGCCTCCATGGCCTGATAGGTCGCGCGGTCGGTCTCCTTGACGGCGCGGGAGTGCGCGAACCGCTGGCAGCGGCGCAGGGTGGCCTCGTCGTGGCCGAAGCGCTCCTCCAGCCAGGGCAGCTCCGCGTCGAAGAAGGCCTCGCAGTCCTCCAGGGTGGGCGTCAGGCCCTGCTCCTGCTCCATCTGCGCGATGTGCGCCTTGACCTCGGACTCGGGGTCGGCGGCGTCCTCGAGCAGCATGAGGGCGCGGGCGAGGTTCTGGCGGTAGATCCGCTTGAAGGTCTTGTGCACGCCGATGGCCATGCTCCGGTCGAAGTTGACGATGGACTGGCCGCCGTGCTGGTCGTTCTGGTTGGACTGGATCGCGATGCAGGCCAGGGCGGCGTAGGACGCGATGTCGTTCGGCTCGCGCAGGGTGCCGTGCCCGGTGGAGAAGCCGCCGGAGAAGAGGCGGATCAGGTCGATCTGGGTGCAGGTCGTGGTGCCCATGGGGGCGAAGTCCATGTCGTGGATGTGGATGTCGCCGCTGATGTGGGCCTTGGCGTGCTCGGGCTTCATGACGAACATCTGGTAGAACTGCTTGGAGCCCTCGCTGCCGTATTTCAGCATAGTGCCCATGGCGGTGTCCCCGTCGATGTTCGCGTTCTCGCGCTTGATGTCGCTGTCCTTGGCCGAGGAGAAGGTGATGTCCTCGTAGATCTTCATCAGGCGCGTGTTCATCTCGCGGGCGCGGCTGCGCTCGGACCGGTAGAGGATGTAGGCCTTGGCGGTCTGGACGTAGCCGTTGTCCATCAGGACGCGCTCGACGATGTCCTGGATGTGCTCGACGTCGGGGCACGCCGTGCCCTCGACCTCGAGGATCGAGGCGACCTCGTGGGCGAGCTTGGACGCGACCTCGTCATAGCCGGGCTTATAGGTCGCCGCGAACGCCTTGTTGATGGCGTCGGCGATCTTGTTCTCGTGGAAGGGGACCATCCTCCCGTCTCTTTTTCGGATCTGCTGTACCGTCGTCATGGGAGACCTCACTCCTTTTCTCGAAAATGCAGGCGTCGCTGCATATATTTTGTGTCGTATCCTGCACGATGACACACCATCTTGTGGCCTCATCGCGATAACATCCATATGATAGCACGGTCACAGGACGAGCACAAGGGGGCGTATTGCACAAACTTTGTGCCACGCCCCCTCGATGCCCACAAGATATCGCGTTTTTTCTCCCGCCCCATGGTGACGAGGACACTTGCCTCAGCCCGCGTCCGGCCCGTACTGATAGCGGACATAGAGCTGGGCGGGCAGGATGGCCTCGACGATCGCCCGGACGGCGCTGTCGTCCTCCGGCGCCTCCGCCAGCTCCGGGAAGACCACCGTCACCTGTAACGGCGCGCTCCCCTCGCGCACCTCGACCGCGAGGCCGCAGCTGCGCAGGGCGTCGGCCATCGCCGCCGGGCCGTTCCCGCCGATCCGCAGCTGCGCGGCCAGCGCCGCGCGCCGCGCTTCTGTCTCCGTCGTCCCCGGCCGATAGGGGAGGAGGGCCTGGACCAGGTCCAGGCCGTAGCTCTCCGCCGTCGCCAGGCACATCTCGCGCTGGAGCGTCGCCAGCTCCTCCGCCACGCCGTCCAGGGCCGCGCCGGCCGCCGTCAGCTCGCCCCACTGGAGGCTCCCCTCCCAGCGATAGACGCCCAGCGGGGCCAGCAGGTCCCGCAGCTGCTGCGCGCCGCCCATCAGGTCATCTCCTGGACCGAGAGGGTCCCCAGCGTCGGCAGCTGCCGCGCGGTGATGCTCACGTCCGCCTTCGGCGCGGCGATCGCATAGTTCGCCACGCCCGGCACGGCGTAGATCGTCCGGCCCAGGTCCGCCAGCAGCAGGTCCCGCCCGAGCAGCGCGCCGGTGAACCATCCGCGGATCGCCGCCTTCACGTCCGCGAGCACCTGGCCGGGGACATAGCCGTCCGCGGCCTTGACCGTCACGCCCACGTCCGTCTCCACCGCCGTCGGGGCGGCCGTCTGGACGCTCACGGCGATCTCGCGCTCCTGCGCCAGCTCTGCCCGGACCGTCTCCAGCAGCGCGTCCGTCGGCAGCCCGCCGGGCGCGGCGACCACCACGTCCACCGTGCCCAGCCCGCGCGCCTTCGGGACCACCGACACCGCCGCGACGCCCTCGATGGCGAGGGCGCGCGCGCGGTACCAGGCGGCGTTCGTCCCGTTCGGCGCGGTCCGATAGGCGGCCAGGATCCGCCCGCGCAGGGCCTCGTCCCCCTCCGCCTCCGCGCCGCCGGAGAAGGCCGCCGCGTTCGTGCACGCCGCGATCCCCGTCGGGGCCACGGACATGGTCCGGACGGACCCGGCCGCCACGTTGCCGCCCGGCCCCGGCGCCACCGCCCGGGCGGCGGCCGTCACGCTCAGCGCCCCCGCCGCGAGGACCGCGTCCTCCACCGTCTCGAACGCCACGGACCCCGCCGTCAGGCACACCGTCCCCGCCGGGATCGTCAGCGCCCGCTCCGCCGCCTGCCGCACGGAGAAGGTCAGCGTCCCCTCCGCGCGCGCCGCGTCGCGGCGGGCCAGACCGCGCAGGGCCGCGTGGCGGTCCAGCGCCTCGCCCGCCGCCGTCTGCGGGAAGCACTGGGCCAGCGTCCAGGCGCACTCCTCATACAGGCCGTAGACCTGCGCCGCCAGCGCCCACAGCCGCACCGACGGCTCGCCGGTCCCGTCCAGGGCCAGGCCCGTCTCCTCCGAGAAGACTGTGGCCATCTCCTGATAGATCGTCTCGATCGACTTCATCGCTCCTCCTCTCCCGTCATGCCACGGGGACCGTCAGCCCCAGGTCCGTCCCCCGCCAGTGGAGCCGGACCGTCAGCGTCCCCGTCCCCTCGTCCCAGTCCGCGCCGCGCACCTCCAGCTCCGGCAGCGCCGCCAGTGCCTGCGCGGCATAGGCCGCGCCCAGCGCGCCGCGGTCGGCGGGCCTGGCGCGGGGCAGCTCGTACAGGCGGCTGCCCACCTCCGGCAGCAGCGGGAACCCGCCCCGCCGCGCCGTCAGCAGGAAGAGCGCCTGCTCCAGCACCGCCTGCGCGCCGCTGGCCCGTTCCAGCCCGCCCCGCCCGTCGGGGCGGTAGTCCCCGTCTCGGAGCACCGTCATCCGTCCGCCTCCTCTCCGCCGACGACCGTCCCGTTCACCGTCAGACGGCCCGTCACCGCGATCTCGCCCGTCAGGACGATCCCTCCGCCGGGCCGCAGCACCAGCGAGGTCCCCTCGCACACCGACAGCCGCACCGCCCCGGCCTCCGGCGGATCGTCCTCCGCGCGGCCGACCACGCACGGCGCGCCCTCCGCGCCGCTCTTGAGCACCAGGACCTCGTCGCCGCGCGCGGGCGTCCAGTGGTACCCGCCCGGCGCATACACCGCGACGGCGCGGCGCTCGCCGCCGAGCGCCACCGCCGCCGGAGCGCCGCCGACCGTCACCGCGCCGACCTCCGCCGCCGTCTCTCCCGACGCGACCGGGCCCCGTTTCGCCATCCACATCCTCTCGTCCTCCTTTCATGCCGTCTGTAGGGTCAGCCGCGTCGTCAGACCGTTCCCGTCCAGCCGCACGCAGCTCTCCGCCACGCGGTAGCGGCCGTTGAAGCCCGCCCCCGCCCGCGTGAGCTGCACCAGCTCCCCCGGCCAGGCGGCGAAGCCGAGCGGGAGCGTGACCTCGACCGTCCGCAGCGCCTCGCCCGACCGGGCGAGCTGATACTGCGCGCGGTAGCGTCGGGCCTGGTGCCCCGTCTTCCGCGGCAGCAGGAGCACCCGCCCCGCGCAGAAGCCGCGCCGCACGCGGTCCTCGTCCCGCACGACCTGCCGCGTCCGTCCGGCGACGTCCTTCACCACCACCTGGGACAGGACGCCGTACCGCTTCTGCCGCAGGACCAGCTCCGTCACCGGCGCGTCCTCGTCCAGCACGACCGCCGCTCCGTCGGGCAGCCCGAGCCGCAGCGTCCCGCCCCGGTCGAACCAGGGCACGGTCCCACCGTGGTACCGGCAGAAGTCCACCACCACGCCCCAGCAGCTCCGCCCGGAGGGCACGGAGAACCCATCCACCGCCGGGGGGACCGTTCCGGCCGCCGCGGCGATGCCGTAGGGCCGGACGTAGCCGCGCAGGATCGTCTCCCACGTGGCCCGCCCGTGGTCCGCCGCCTCCGCCTCGTTGTCGAGCAGCAGGGCCTGCATCCCGCGGCCCGACAGCTCCACCGTGCGCCCTCCGGCCGACCAGGTGCACGCCGTCTCGTCCAGCACGCCCCGGAAGACCACCGCGCCCCCGTCGTCCCGGACCTCCATCCGGGTGCCGTCGGCCAGGAGCTGCTCCTGACCGGCCTCCCACGGGGCGCGGACCCAGAACCGGTCGCACGGCTCGCCCAGACCGTAGTCCAGCCGCCAGGCCGTCGGCTCCGGCAGCAGCCAGCGCGCGCCGTCCCAGGTCGTCATCCACCATTCCATCCGCCGCTCACCCCACTCTCAGCCGCAGGCCCGCCGCCACGGCGTTCGGGTTGCGCACCTGGGGGTTGAGCGCCAGCAGCGCCTCCACCGTCGTCCCGTACCGCTGGGCCACCGCCCACAGGGTCTCCCCCTCGGCGGTGACGTGGACCTGCCCGCCCGCGTGGGCCGTGCCGCCCGCTGCCGCGGCCGACTGGGCCGTCAGCCCCCGGCGATAGCGGCCGTAGTCCTCCCAGAACGTGAAGGTGTAGCGCACATAGTCCTTCTGCGGCTCCTGCGCCAGGGCCAGCCGGACGAAATAGACGCTCGCGCTCTGCCACACCGGGTGGATCAGCGCCCCCGGCCCACCGAGATAGAACACCGACGCCAGGGCCTTGAACTGGTCATAGGCGTCCGGCCCGAAGAACTCGCCCTCGCCCTCCATCACCCGGTGGCTCAGCCCCATGTCCTGCATGGTGTACCGCCCACGGGGGACGTCGTGCACCGCCACCCGGCGGCGGTAGGAGATGCGATAGGTCCGCGGGTTGTGGGGCCACACGAACCCCTTGTACTGCATGGGCGTCAGCTCCATCCTGCTCCCTCCTTACCTTAATATAATGGGAAGCCCGCGTCGTAGCAGCGGGCCTCCCGCTCCACCGTCCGGTCGAGCGTCCGCAGCGCCGCGTCGAGGTCGCGGCCCGGCTCCGCCGGGCCCCGGTCCGCACCGGAGCGGACCGCATCGCCCGGCCGCTCGATCCACCGCACCGCCCGGCGCGTCTGCGTCCACCGGGGCCACAGGACCTCCGCCGCGCGGCGCGTCCGCGCGCCCGGGGCCGGGAGGGC
>CAKTJM010000004.1 GCA_934567745.1 uncultured Eubacteriales bacterium
GCGCGGCCGCCGGGGTCGGCTGGGCCGCGGGGGCGGTGGGAGCGGTCGGGGCCGCGGGCCGGGACGGCGGTGCGGCCGGGCGCGGGCCCTGGTTGGCGGGCAGCGGACCGTTCGCGGGGAGCGGCCCGGTCGGCCGCATCGTTGGCCGCGAGAGGAGCGGCGTCCCCTGCGGGACGGTGCTCGGCTGCGGGGCCGTCATCGCGGGCTGGACGTCCCCCTGGCCCGCGAGCGGGCCGTCCTCCTCCGGCGGCAGCGGCACGGCGGCCGGGGCCGGGAGGTCCGGGGGCGTGTAATCGGCATATTCCCAGAGGATGTCGCCCAAACTAACGTTGTTCTGATCCTGTCTGTCGTCTGACATGGAGGGGTCCCCTTTCCGATGGGCTGGACGGGTCAGCGGCGCTGGCGCACCGCCTCGTAGAGGAGGATGGCAGCGGCGGCGGAGGCGTTGAGCGAGTTGAGCTTGCCCTTCATGGGGATGGACACCAGGAAGTCGCAGGTGTCCGCCACCAGGCGGCCCATGCCCTCGCCCTCGGAGCCGATCACGATCACGGCCGGGCCGCGCAGGTCGGCGTCGTAGAGCTCCGTGGTCCCGTCGGCGGCGGTGCCGAAGATCCACAGGCCCTCCTTCTTCAGGTCGCGCAGCAGGGTGGGCAGGTTCGGCACCCGGGCCACGGGGATGTGCGAGACGGCCCCGGCGGAGGTCTTGGCCACCACGGCGGTCAGACCGGCGCTGCGGCGCTTGGGGATGATGACCCCATGCGCCCCGGCGCACTCGGCGGTGCGCAGGACCGCGCCGAGGTTGTGCGGGTCGGACAGCTCGTCGCAGACGACGATGAGCGGGGCCTCGCCCTTCTCCCGGGCAGCGGCGAGGATGTCCTCGACGCTGGCGTAGGCGCGCACGGCGGCCACGGCGATCACGCCCTGGTGGGCGTGGGTGGCGCTCATGCCGTCGAGCTTGTGGCGATCGGCGTCCACGACCACGGTGCCGCGGTCGCGGGCGAGGGCGGCGATCCGCCCGAGGGCGGCGTCGGCGTCGCCCTTGAGGAGGTAGAGCTTGTCGATGGGCGTCCCGGCGCGCAGGGCCTCCAGCACGGCATTGCGGCCCTCGATGATGCCGTCGGCGACGGCGTCGTCCCGGTCGCGGCGCGGACGCTCGCGACGGGGCGCGGTCTTCTTGTCTTTCATATGTGGACTCCGTTCCGGCCAGACGGCCTAGAGGATGAGTTGTCGTATAACGACATATTATACCACGGTTCGCCCCGGATCGAAAGCCCTTTTCCCGCCGTATTCATAATTCCTTTACAGTTCGTCCATGTCTGCTTCCTTGCAATAAAGGGGGAAATATGGTACATTGGACCCAACAACCAAAAAGAACCAAATGAATCCGATACGATGGAGGTCTGAGCATTGAGTCCCGATCCGAACGATAAGAAAAACAACGATGGTCGCCCGCCGCGCAACCGGCGCGGCCTGCTCATCAGCTCCATCCTCTGGGCGGTGCTGCTGGTGGTCTTCGGCAACTACCTGATCAGCCAGATCCAGAATGCGGGGACCGTCGAGGTGCCCTATTCCGAGTTCCTGGACATGGTGGAGAAGGGCGAGGTCGCCACGGTGGAGCTGGACAGCAGCAAATACACCTTCTACCTGACGAAGGACCTGCCCGCCGACGCGGACAGCGAGGACCTGGCCGAGGTCCTGGCCCAGCAGATGGAGCGCGGCGGCGCGACGCGCTACGTCACGGCGACGCTCACCGGCGCGTCGGACGACGAGCTGATCCCCCTGCTCAAGGAGCACGGGGTCAAGTTCTTCTCCGAGCTGAAGGACGGCTCGTCGTACTATATCATCTCGATCCTGGCGGGCTATATCCTGCCGATGATCATTTTCGCGGCCTTCATCCTCTTCATCTTCCGGCGGATGGGCAACGGCGGTCTCGGCGGGGTCGGCAAGGCCAACGCCAAGGTCTATATGGAGCGGACGACCGGCGTGACCTTCGCGGATGTCGCCGGTCAGGACGAGGCGAAGGAGTCGCTGGCCGAGATCATCGACTTCCTGCACAACCCCGGCAAGTACACCGAGATCGGCGCGAAGCTGCCGAAGGGCGCGCTGCTCGTCGGCCCGCCGGGCACCGGCAAGACCCTGCTCGCCAAGGCCGTGGCGGGCGAGGCGAACGTCCCGTTCTTCTCCATCTCCGGCTCCGATTTCGTGGAGATGTTCGTGGGCGTGGGCGCGTCCCGCGTGCGCGACCTGTTCAAGGAGGCCGCCAAGGTGGCCCCGTGCATCGTGTTCATCGACGAGATCGACACGATCGGCAAGTCCCGCGACGGCGGCCGCTTCGGCGGCAACGACGAGCGGGAGCAGACCCTCAACCAGCTCCTGGCGGAGATGGACGGCTTCGACCCGACGAAGGGCATCATCCTCCTGGCCGCGACGAACCGGCCGGAGGTGCTGGACCAGGCGCTGCTGCGCCCGGGCCGCTTCGACCGGCGGATCACGATCGACCGGCCGAACCTGGCGGGCCGTCTGGCGACGCTGCAGGTCCACACGCGGCGGATCCGGCTGGCCGAGGACGTGGACCTGAAGAAGGTCGCGCTGGCCACGGCGGGCTGCGTCGGCGCGGACCTGGCCAACCTGGTCAACGAGGCCGCTCTGCGCGCCGTGCGCCTGGGGCGCAAGGCCGTGGCGCAGGAGGACCTGCTGGCGGCGTTCGAGCTGGTCATCGCGGGCACGGAGAAGAAGGGCAGCGTGCTGACCGAGTTCGAGAAGAAGCTCGTGGCGTACCACGAGGTCGGCCACGCGATGGTGGCCTATCAGCAGAAGAACACCGAGCCGGTGCAGAAGATCACCATCGTCCCGCACACGCAGGGCTCGCTGGGCTACACGCTCCTGATGCCCGAGGAGGACAAGACGGAGCTGCGCACCCGCGACGAGCTGATGGCGCGGATCGCGGTGTCGATGGGCGGCCGCGCGGCCGAGGAGGTCGTGCTGCACACGATGACCAACGGCGCGGCGCAGGACATCCAGGACGCGACGTCCGTGGCGCGGAACATGGTGGCGATGTACGGCATGAGCGACCGCTTCGGGATGATGGCGCTGGCGTCCAAGCGCAGCCAGTATCTCGACGGCGGCTACGGCATGGACTGTGCCCAGGACACGGCGGCGGCGCTGGACGAGGCGGTCCGTCAGATCCTCGACGAGTGCTACGACACGGCGGTGTCGATCCTGGAGGAGTGCCGTGCGGACATGGACAAGGTCGTGGCCTACCTCCTGGAGAAGGAGACGATCACGGGCGCCGAGATGGTCGCGATCATCGAGGGCCGCGACCCCGCCGAGGTGGACGCGCCCCATCTGGCCGCCCCGGCCCGGCAGACGCCCCCTGCACAGGAGAGCGCGCCGGTCCAGGAGCCGACGCCGACCGAGCCGTCCGACCGGATGTCGGAGGACGGACACGACGACGAGACATGAACACGCGAAAGTCCCTGACCATTGGTCAGGGACTTTTTCTCTCCTTGACAGGTGCGGAGGACTCTGTTATCGTGGAGGCAGAGACATATAGGCGAGCAGGATAAGGAGGACCATCATGATCCACATCTGGGAACGCTGTGAGCTGGCCGCCCTCTTCGACCTCGACCGCGTGGAGTCCGTCCGGCGGGCGCTGTCCGCCGCGCAGATCCCGCACAGGGTCAAGACCATCGACCGCAACGCCCCCTCGCTCTTCAGCCGGGGCAGCCGCGAGCGCAGCGGGACGCTGTTCCAGGACATGGGACAGTCCTGGTACTATGTCCTCTACGTCAGGCGCGCTGACCTCGCCCGGGCGCAGGCCTGCGCGGACCTTGGCCCGATCCGCTGACCGCGCCCGATCATACCGACCACGATACGACGAGCCGGAGCGCACGCGCTCCGGCTCTGTTCCCATCTTGTCAGACTCGTCCCGCTCCTGTATCATCAGGGGGAGGGGAAAGGAGGGACCGCCCATGTATCAGATCCACGAGGAGCGTCAGCCGGGGCAGATCGCGCTCCTGATCCCCGCCATGCTGGACGACCACTTCCCGCTGCTGCGGTATGCGTTCTTCTCCCCGCGCTACTGGCCGGTGATCCTGACGAACACGGAGCACATCGCGGAGACGGGCCTGCGGTACGTCCACAACGACATGTGCTATCCCTTCCACCTGATCGTGGGCCAGATGATCGAGGCCCTGCGCAGCGGGCGATACGACCCGGCCGAGACGGCGCTGCTCATGCCGACGGTGGGGGACTCCTGCCGGGGGTCGAACTTCGCCGCGCTCCTGCGGAAGGCGGTCGCGGCGGCGGGCTTCCCCACGGTGCGGGTGCTGACGCTCAACACCAAGGGGATCGACCGGGCCAACGCGATGCACGTGGGGCCTGGCATGGTCTGGCGGGCGCTGTTCGGGCTGTACTACGGGGACCTGCTCCTCCTGCTGACCCACCAGGTCCGCCCCTTCGAGCGGGACCCCGGCGCGACGGAGGCCCTGCGGGCGGGATGGACCGCGCGGCTGGCCGAGGAGCTGAGGACCGGGCGGCATTTGACGCTGCGCGCGATGAAGGCGCGCTTCCGCGCGGCGGCGCGGGACTTCGCCCAACTCCCCCGGCGGGACGGGCCGCAGCGGTCGGTCGCGCTGGTGGGGGAGTACTACAGCAAATACTGCGCGCTGGGCAACTGGGACATGGTGGCCTTCCTGGAGGAGGAGGGCTGGGCCTGCCGCCTGGCCGGGATGAGCTGGTACGTGCGGTACTACATCGACAACCAGATCGCCGCGGGTGGGCCGCTGGCCCCCGGCTGGCGGGCGGTGGACCGGCTGTTCCGCCACCTACAGGAGGCGCTGATCGCCGCCCTGCGGGAGAACGGCTTTGCGGTGATGGACGAGCTGGGCGCGCTCCGGCGGCAGGTGCAGGAGCGCCTGGGCATCCAGGTGCGCGTGGCCGACGGCTGGTGCATCGCGGCGGAGCTGCTGGGCCACGTGGGCAGCGGGTGCGACCGCGTGCTCGCGGTCCAGCCGTTCGGGTGTCTGGCGGGGCACGTGTGCGGCCAGGGCATCTACGCCGCCCTGGTGCGGCAGCTGCCGGGCGTCCGGCTCATCAGCGTGGAGACCGATGCCAGCACGGCGCGGTCGCAGGTCTACGGCCGCGTCAGGCTGCTGCTGGAGGGCGAAAAAAGGCTGCCCCGCACAGGACGGGACAGCAAGGAATGGAAAGGATCTTGACGTCTGCGGGCCCGACCGGCGGACGCGCAGACGGACAGGAGGCGATGATGGAGGTACGGGGTCGGATCATGCCGCCGTGCGGCACCAGATGGTCCAGCCCCATTCGTTCGGGGCCTCGTGCGTGGGGGCGGCCGTGGGGAAGAGGATGACGTTGCCCTCCCGGCGGACGTCCTCGTCCGCGAGCCAGACCGGCCTTCGGACATACTGCGGGGCCTTCGGCATCGGGAGCTCCAACCGGGCTCCCGACCGGCCATATCGACTTTCAAACATTGATTTTTCCTCCTATTTTATGATATGATAGGAGAGTAGTTATCTTACCCGGATCAACTACTCGACCCCTTAAAGCCGCTCCGGTGTTCCCGCGCCGGGGCGGTCGTTTTCTGACTCAGTGTCGGAACCAACCGACGTTCCCATTGAGGATGTCCACGAGCATCAAGACGATGATGAACGAGATCGCTGCGAGCATCACGATGAAATACGTTCGTTTTTGCCGCCGTTCATATGCCAGATGCTCCAGGAGCTCTTTGATCCTCTCAAGGTACATGGCTTCGATCTTGTCGAGCAGAGCGCCCATTTCCGCGTCTTCCTCCTTCGCGTCATCGACACACTCCGTGGCTCTCGCCGCGGTCTCCAAGTGTGCGATCGCCTTGTCCGCGACAGAGGACGGGGGATCGATCTCGCCGCTCAAATATCTGCTCATGCTGCTTTTTGATACATGGCAGGCTGTTGCAAGTTCCGTAACGGACATCCTACAACGGTCTCTCATGCGTTTTGCCTTGAGCTGGAACGGTTCGTCCTGTTCCAAGCATCCTCTCCTCCTTTCCTGTTTTTCCATATCTGGGACGATCGTTGCACCGTGCTGCAGGATCGGTGCCCCTGTGGGACACGATCGCAGGATCGGGGCTCGACTTCCCAGACCAACTGTGGTATGGTGGCCACAGAGGATAACGAAAGAAAACCGATGGGACCTGAGAGTGGGGGAACTACCATATCTTGGGGGCTATCATAAGAGGGCTCGAAATGAAGAATCTAAAACGCGTCAGCGACTATCTGGACAGCCTGAAGAACGCTGACCGGATCAAAGCACTACTCGCCCTTTCGCTCGAACCAGGCGTCGAGCATCCCGGCCCAGTGGATCAGGAAAGCGGCCTGCGCCTCGGTGATGTCTTCACCCGGCGCGAGATAGCCGCGGTCCACGAGTAAGCGCGCGAGCCATCGTTCGGTGTCCTCCGGCTCGTCCTGCGGGGCGGGGCGGGGCACCAGCTCTTCGGGCGGCTGGCAGAGATCGTTCGTGGTGAAGCCCATCGCCTGAGTCACGCGCTGTATCGTCTGGAACGAGGGGTTCTTCGTGACCCCGGCGAACAGCTTCACCAACGTTGGCTCCGGCACGCCGGAACGCCTTGCGATCTCGGCGGTGGTCATCCCGGAGGCCTTCTTCATCTTTGTCAGTGTCTCGAGCATCGGACCACCTCTCTATGGCCCTACTATACCACGGACGGTCATAGAGTGCAAGTAAAATTTTCCATTTTAGGTAATATTTTTGAAGAAAATGGTCTTTCTGATGCAGCGGGGCCGAAAAAACTACCGTCCACGGTAGTTTTGAGGGGCCAAACACGGAAAAACGAGCCGTCTGGGGATCCAGACGGCTCGTTTGGTGTCCTTGGTGCAGCAGGGATCGCGTCACTTCCCGTGGCGGATCGTATAGGCGTTGTGCAGGGTCTCGATCTCTGCGACCCTGTGGACGCCGCCGGCCTCGCCGTCGAGGGTCCACAGCAGGGGCTCGTCCAGCGCGGTCACGCGGACCTTCGTGGCGGAGAAGGTCGTGAGCATCGAGTTGAGGATGGACGGGTCGTTCATGAGCAGGGCGCGGCTGAACTCCGCCATGTCCTTCACGTCGCGGATCGGGGAGATCAGCGTGACCTCCAGCTTGCCGTCCGACAGGTCGGGGCGGCCGGGGGGGAAGTTGCGGAAGCGCCCGACCGAGGTCGTGTTGCTGACCATGCCGTAGAGGTACTCGCCCTCGATGACCTCGTCGTCGCACTCCAGCCGGACGCGGTAGGGCTTGATGCTGGGCAGGTTCTTGACGCTCTCCAGCATGTAGGCGTTGTAGCCGAGGACGTTCTTGATCTCCTGCGGGGTGGTGTACGAGACCTCGGTGAAGGCCCCGAACGCCGCGACGTACAGGAAGCTCCGCCCGTTGAACTGCCCCAGGTCGTGCCGGTGGGGCGGGCCGGACACGGCGGTCACGGCCAGGTCGGTCAGGCGGCCCGAGGCGGGCAGGTCGAGGTTCTTCGAGAAATCGTTCGTCGTCCCGACGGGGATGTAGCCGATGATCGGCCGGTCGTCCATCCGGATGACGCCGGAGATGGCCTCGCTGAGGGTCCCGTCGCCCCCGGCGACGACGACCTGATCGAAGTCGCGGCTCCAGCGGACGATGGCGTCCCCGGCGTCGCCGCGGTGCTGGGTGGGATAGGCGGTGACGAGACAGCCCTGCTCCACCATGGCGTTGATGATATCGGACAGGCCGCTCCAGGTCTTGTTCTTCCCGGCGTGGCGGTTGTAGATGAAAAGCACGCGCTTCACGGCGATCCTCCTCTCTAAGCTGCGGTCGAGCTTGCAGTCCCATCATTATAGCGATCATTTCTCCCATTGACAATAGCCTGTGACGAGGGATATACTGATATCCACGAAAAAGTTTCCACGAGGAGGGACCGCCATGGACAAGACCACGCTGCTCGACCGCGCCGCGCGCGACGGGGAGCAGAGGATCCTCCTCGCGCGGATCCTCGACCAGCAGGAGCGCGCCGCCCGGCGGAACGTCTCGACCCACACGGGCTTCCTCTCCCCGGCGGAGCAGGCGGTCAGCGCGGAGCTCCTCATGCACGCGGCCCCCGGCCAGGGGGTGCTCTTCGGCGGCTATGCCGACGCCGAGCGGAAGCTGTGGGGCTTCCTGCCGGACTGGCTGGACGAGGAGAGCTGGCGCACCGGGGCGGACTGCCCGGTCCGGGCGCTGCGGGCGGAGGTCCCCTCCGGCGCGTCGCTGACGCACCGCGACTGGCTGGGGTCCCTCATGGGGCTGGGGATCACGCGGGAGAAGCTGGGCGACATCCTGCTCCAGCCGGACGGCGCGCAGGTCCTCGCCCTGGCCGAGACGGCGGAGATCCTGCTCACCCAGTGGGACAAGGTCGGGCGCTGGCCCGTCCGGCTCTCGCCGCTGCCGCTGGAGGGGCTCACGCCCGCGCCGGGGCAGACGAAGGAGATCCGGGCGACCGTGGCCTCCCCGCGGCTGGACGCGGTGCTGGCGGCGGGGTTCTCCGTCCCGCGCAGCCGGGCGGCGGAGCTGATCCGCTCCGGCCGGGTGATGGTGGACCACCGCCCGTGCGAGAAGGGCGACCGGCCCGTCGCGGCGGGCGCGGTGCTGACCTGCCGGGGCCTGGGCAAGTGCGTGCTGCGCGAGATCGGCGGCGCGTCCCGGCGGGGACGGACCGTCCTGATCCTGGAACGATATCTATAAGGAGGCATCATCGGATGACCGAAGAGAAGATGGCCCGCATCAAGGAGCTGGCCGCGAAGAAGAAGCAGTTCGAGCTGACCGAGGAGGAGGCGCTGGAGCGCGCCATGCTGCACCAGGAATATCTGGCCTCCATCCGCCTGGATCTGGAGCGTCAGCTCGAGAACATCTACCTCGTCGATCCCGACGGCACCGAGCGCAAGCTCCGCCGCAAGGACGAGCCGAAGGACGAGACCTGATCCGACCGATGAACAGAGAGCGCGTCCGCTGGAAGCAGCGGACGCGCTCATTTTTTGGTCTTCTGTCAGTCTTCTTCCGGGAACAGCACGGCCAGCGCGCCGCCCAGGCGGGTCGTCTCGACCCAGCGGGCGAACGGGGCGTTCTTCTCCCGGCCCTCGTCGAGGACGGTGCAGGGCACGTCGTCCCCCGGCGCGACGGCGACCAGGGGCACCCAGTGCCAGCCGTCCAGCTCCGTCACGTCGCCCTCGTCATAGTTGAGGAAGGCGACGGGGCAGTCCCGGCCGAGGGCGTCCTCAAGGAAGCTGCGGCACTGCGCGGGCGTGGGCCGCGCGCCCTGCCCGGCGCGGGGGATGGGGAGGATGGCCTCCCGCAGCCGACAGCCGCGCGAGAGAGCGAAGCTGCGGCAGGCGAGGGTGAGGTGCTCCGCCTCCTTCAGCCCCTGCGGGCCGGGGGTGGCATAGCGCCACAGCTCCTCCATGTACGGCAGGAAGCCTGCGGTGGTCTCGGGATCGCCCTGCGGGCCGAGGGAGGCCAGCGCGGGATGGGTCCGGGCGAGGTAGCTCAGGAGGACGGCAGCCGTGGTCGGGCCGCAGCCCGCCCGCCGCTGCCAGGCGGTGGGATACCAGTCCTGGACGGCACCGCGGAACGCCCGCCCGTCGGGGGCGAGGATGGTGAAGTACTCGGGATGCGTCAGCGGCACGGCGGGACCTCCTTCCTCAGTGGTTCTCGGGGTCGTCGATGGCCTTGGCCATCAGCGTGAGGTAGTTCATCGCGTTGTCGATGCTGCCCTGGACGTCCGCGTCGGTCAGCGTGCGCTTGACCTTGCCGGGCACGCCCACGACCAGGCTGCGCGGCGGGACGACGGTCCCTGCGCCCACCACGGCCCCGGCCCCGACGATGGAACCGGCGCCGATGACGGCGTGGTCGAGCACGACGGCGTTCATGCCGATCAGGCAGTCGTCCTCCACGGTGCAGCCGTGCAGGATGGCCCCGTGGCCGACGGTGACGCGGTCGCCGACGGTGACGTCATGACCGGCGTCGCCGTGGATGACGCAGTTGTCCTGGACGTTGCTGTCCGCGCCGATGGTGATCGACTCCTGGTCGGCACGCAGGACGGCGTTGTACCAGATGTTCGTGCGCTCGCCCAGGGTCACGTCGCCGCGCAGGAAGGCGCCGGGCGCGACCCAGGCGGTGGGGTGGAGCTTCGCCATGATACGACCCTCTCAGTGGTGCAGCACGCGCACGCGCAGCACGCCGGGCACGGCGGCGATCTTCGCCTCATCGACGGCGGCGTCGGTGTCGAACAGGAAGTAGCCATAGGCCCCGCGGGTGGCGGAGGAGGAGGCCACGGACGCGCCGACGGCGGCGGTCACGGCAGCGGCATCGGCGTCCTTGGTGATGACGCAGACACGGGTCCCGGCGGCCCAGCCCATGCTCAGGACGGGCAGGTTGACGGAGTTGACGATGTTGCCGTTGTCCAGATAGTCCTTGACCTGGCGGGCGGCCATCATGGCGCAGTTGTCCTCGCTCTCGGGGGTGGAGGCGCCCAGGTGGGGGATCGCCACGACGCCCTCGATGGCGGCGGTGTCGCTGTCCGGGAAGTCGGTGACATAGGCCGCGCACTTGCCGCTGGCCATGGCGTCCTTCAGGGCGGCGGTGTCGACCAGCTCGCCGCGGGCGAGGTTGATGATGCGGACGCCGTCCTTCATGGCGGCGAACGCGGCAGCGTTGACGGTCCCCTTGGTGACGGGGTTCATGGGCAGGTGCAGGGTGATGTAGTCGGCCTGCTTGTACAGCTCGTCCAGGCTGCCCACGACGGTGACGCCGGGGGTCAGGTCCAGCGCATGCTTGACGGACAGGTAGGGATCGTAGCCCACGATGTCCATGCCCAGCGCGGCGGCGGCGTTGGCGACGAGGACGCCGATCGCGCCCAGGCCCACGACGCCGAGGGTCTTGCCCATGATCTCAGGGCCGACATAGGCGGACTTGCCCTTCTCGACGACGGCGGCGACGTCCGCACCGGCGGCGGACTGCTCCTTCACCCAGCCGATGCCCTGGGCGATCTTGCGGGAGGAGAGCAGGAGGGCGGCGATGGCCAGCTCCTTGACGCCGTTGGCATTGGCGCCGGGGGTGTTGAACACGACGACGCCGGCGTCCGCGGCGCGGTCGAGGGGGATGTTGTTGACGCCTGCGCCGGCGCGTGCGATGCACTGCAGCTCGGCGGGGAAGTCATAGTCGTGCAGCTTGGCGGAGCGCACGAGGATCGCGTCCTCATGCTCGAGGGCGTCGCCGATCTCGAAGCGGTCGTCCAGCTGAGCGAGGCCGATCTTGGAGATCTTGTTCATAGTCTTCACACGATACATGGGAGTTCCCGTCCTTTCATCGTTCCATATGGTCCGCAGGGGCCGCACGCGGTCGATGTGTGCGGCCCCTGCGGGAGTCGGTGTGTGTCATGAGGCCGCCTGGGGCGGCAGACGTGCGGTCAGGAGACCATCAGTTCTCCTTGTCGAACTTGCGGATGAAGTCGCACAGCTTCTCCACGCCCTCGGTGGGCATGGCGTTGTAGATGGAGGCGCGCATGCCGCCCACGGAGCGGTGGCCCTTCAGGTTGGTGAAGCCCTGCTTGACGGACTCGGCGACGAACTTGGCGTCCAGGTCGTCGTTGCCGGTGCGGAAGGTGACGTTCATGAAGGAACGGGAGCCCTTCTCGGCGGCGACGGTGAACAGCTTGGACTCGTCGAGGACCTCGTAGAGCATGTTGGCCTTGTTGATGTTGCGCTTCTCGATGCCGGGCAGGCCGCCGACGCTCTCGACCCAGTCACAGACCAGACCGAGGATGTAGATGGGCCAGCAGGGAGGCGTGTTGTACATGGAGTCCTTGTCGATCATGTACTGATAGTTCATGATGGCGGGGGTGATGGGCAGCTCGTGACCGGCCAGCTCCTCCTTGATGATGACGATGGTCAGACCGGCGGGGGCCAGGTTCTTCTGGGCGCCGGCATAGATCAGGCCGTACTTGCTCACGTCGATGGGACGGGACATGATGTCGGAGGACATGTCGCAGACCAGGGGCACGGAGCCGGTCTCGGGGACGTACTGCCACTGGGTGCCCTCGATGGTGTTGTTGGAGCAATAGTGGAAGTAGGAGGCGTCGGGGGACAGGGTCAGCTGATCCTGGCTGGGGATGTAGGTCCACTTGCGGTCCTCGGAGGAGGCGGCCACGACGGCCTCGCCGTACTTCTTGGCTTCCTTGTGGGCGTTGTTGGCGAAGTTGCCGGTACGGGCATAGTCGGCCTTGCCGGTCTTGCCGATCAGGTTCAGCGGGACCATGGCGAACTGCATGGTGGCGCCGCCCTGGAGGAAGAGGACCTTATAGCCGTCGGGCACGTTCAGCAGCTTGCGGAACTTGGCCTGGGTGTCGTCGAAGATCTTCTGATAGACCTTGGAGCGGTGGCTCATCTCCATCACGGACATGCCGGAGCCGTTGTAGTTGGTGATCTCAGCGCCTGCGCGCTCGAGGACCTCCAGCGGGAGCATGGAGGGACCTGCGGAGAAGTTGAAAACGCGATCGTTTGCCATGGAGAGCAACCCCTTTCGTGATTTGGCGGCCATCGCTGCGGCCGCACAGGATGATATGATGCGTCATGCTCATTATAGAGTCCCGCGCCGCTCCCGTCAAGATGGGCGGTGGGGCGGAACTGACGAATTTCGGCCGTCACGATCTGGCGATCTCCACAAAGTCCCAGGAACCGGATGCAGCGAGGCCCGTCAAAATGAAAAAAGAGGACCGTGGGCGGAGACGCCCACGGTCCTCAGTATGATAGAGTTGGATCAAAAAGTACGGATCAGCACTTCTCGAAGATGGCAGCAACGCCCAGGCCGCCGCCGATGCACAGAGTGGCCAGGCCCTTCTTGGCGTCGTCGCGCTTCATCATCTCGTGCAGCAGGGTGACGATGATGCGGGCGCCGGAGCAGCCGACGGGGTGGCCGATGGCGATGGCGCCGCCGTTGACGTTGACCTTGGACATGTCGAAGTTCAGCTCACGGGCGACCGCGATGGACTGAGCGGCGAACGCCTCGTTGGCCTCGATCAGGTCCATGTCCTCGATGGTGAGGCCGGCCTTGGCCAGAGCCTGACGGGAAGCGGGGATGGGGCCGGTGCCCATGATCTTGGGATCGACGCCGCCCTGGCCCCAGGAGACGACCTTGAACAGGGGCTTCAGGCCATACTTCTTCACGGCGTCCTCGGAGGCGAGGATGATGGCGGCAGCGCCGTCGTTCAGGCCGGAAGCGTTGCCGGCGGTGACGCGCTGGACGCCGGTGTTCTCAGCGGTGGGGGTCATGTGAGTGGCCTCGAAGGTCATCTCGACCTTGTCGATGGAGCCGTCGGCGGAGGTGGGGAAGGCGCCCTTCAGCTTGGCCATCTTCTCGATGGTGGTGTCCTTCGGATGCTCGTCGACCTTGAACTCGAAGGTGGTCTTCTTCTGCTTGACGGTGACGGGGACGATCTCGTCCTCGAAGCGGCCGGACTTGATGGCGGCCAGGGCCTTCATCTGAGAGTTGTAGCCGAACTCATCGAGCTCCTCGCGGGTGATGCCCCAGATGTCGCAGATGTTCTCGGCGGTGGTGCCCATGTGGTAGTTGTTGAACGCATCCCACAGACCGTCCTTGATCATGGTGTCGACGGCCTTGATGTCGCCCATACGAGCGCCCCAGCGGGCAGCGGGGATGGCATAGGGAGCGCCGCTCATGCTCTCGGTGCCGCCGCACATGATCAGGTCAGCATCGCCAGCCTGGATGGCGCGGGAGCCCTCGATGACGGTCTTCAGGCCGGAGCCGCAGACCATGCTGACGGTGTAGGCGGGAACCTTCAGGGGCACACCAGCCTTGACCATGCACTGACGGGCGACGTTCTGGCCCTGAGCAGCGGACAGGACGTTACCGAACATGACCTCGTCGAGCCACTCGCCCTTGACGTTGCCGCGCTTGAGGGCCTCAGCGATGACGATGGAACCGAGCTCAGCAGCGGGGACGTCGCGCAGACTGCCGCCGAAAGTGCCGACAGCAGTACGGCAGGAGCTGATGACATACACGTCTCTCATGATAGATCGTACCTCCAGATTCATTTGTATAAGAATAAGTTAGGGATAGCATAAGGCTATATGATGACCGAAAGCATTATATAGTCAAACCGCCCAAAAAGCAACGGCTTTTCCGAGATTCCTCCGCGGCGGCCGACATTTTGGAGGAGCGTGAGAAGTCTCCCCCGAAAAACGGCCCAGGGATGGTGATTTTCCCCACAAAGCCGTCCCATGTGGGATCAGTCCGCCCCGGCGGCGGCGTAGTCGTCCACGACCATCCCGGCCAGACGGAGCACGTCGTCCCCCTTCTTCAGGCGCAGGGCCAGGTGCGGCTTGTCGCCCGCGGAGAAGAGGAGACGGCGGCGGTACTTCTCCATCCCGCAGACGGCGGCGACGCGGGCGAAGTCCACCTCGCGCAGGGAGAGCCGCAGGGTCTCCTTCTGGGCGATCTCGGTGAACCCGGCGCGGGCGGCGCGGGCGCGCAGGAGGGCGATGGCGATCAGGTTCGTGACGGACGCGGGCGGCTCGCCGTAGCGGTCGATCAGCTCGTCGGTGATGTCGCTGGCGTCGTCGGCGTCGCGCAGGCGCGCGATGCGGCGGTAGAGGTCCATGCGCTGCTCGGGCGCGGGGACGTAGCGCTCCGGCAGGGAGGCGGGGATCGCCAGGTCGGCCAGGCACTCGGTGGGCGGCGGGACCGGCTTGCCCTGCTCCTCGAGGACGGCCTCCTCCAGCAGGCGCAGGTAGAGGTCGTAGCCGACGCTCATGAGGAAGCCGGACTGCTCCGGGCCGAGGAGGTTGCCCGCGCCGCGGATCTCCAGGTCGCGCATGGCGATCTTGAACCCGGAGCCGAAGGCGGCGTACTCCCGGATGGCGGAGAGCCGCTTGCTCTGGTCCTCGGAGAGGACCCGGCTGCGGCGGTAGGTGAAATAGGCGCTGGCCCGGCGGGTGGACCGCCCGACGCGGCCGCGCAGCTGGTGGAGCTGGGCCAGGCCGAGCCGCTCGGCGTCCTCGACGATGAGGGTGTTGACGTTGGGCAGGTCGATGCCGGTCTCGATGATGGTGGTGCAGACGAGGACGTCGATCTCGCCGTCGGTCATGCGGCTCATGACGTCGCCGAGCTGGTCCTGGTCCATGCGCCCGTGGGCGGTGGCGATGACCGGCCCGTCGCCGAGGACGTCCCGGATGCGGGCGGCGGTCTTGTCGATGCTCTCGGTGCGGTTGTGCAGATAGAACACCTGGCCGCCGCGGGCCAGCTCCCGGCGCATCGCGTCGCCGAGGACGCCCCAGTCGTGCTCGAGGACATAGGTCTGGACGGGCTGACGGTCGACGGGGGGCTGTTCCAGGGTGGACATGTCCCGCAGGCCGGAGAGGGCCATGTTCAGCGTGCGCGGGATCGGCGTGGCGGAGAGGGTCAGCACGTCCACCTGGTGGGTCAGGCGCTTGAGCTTCTCCTTGTGCCCGACGCCGAAGCGCTGCTCCTCATCGACGACGAGCAAGCCGAGGTCGTGGAAGGAGATGTCCTTCCCGAGGAGCTTGTGCGTGCCGATGAGCAGATCGACCTTCCCGGCGGCGGTGCGGCGGAGGATGTCCCGCAGCTGACCGGCGGTGCGGTAGCGGGAGACCATCTCGATCGTGACCGGGAAGTGGGCGAAGCGCTTGATCGCGGTCATATAGTGCTGCTGCGCCAGGACGGTGGTGGGCACGAGGATGGCGGCCTGCTTGCCGTCGAGGACGCACTTCATGACGGCGCGGAAGGCGACCTCGGTCTTGCCGTAGCCGACGTCGCCGCACAGGAGCCGGTCCATGGGGACGGGCTTCTCCATGTCGTCCTTGATCTCCTGGGTGCAGCGGAGCTGGTCCTCCGTCTCCGGATAGGGGAAGAGGTCCTCGAACTCCCGCTGCCAGGCGGAGTCCGCGGCGAAGGCGTGTCCGGCCAGCCGCTGGCGCTGGGCGTAGAGCTGGATCAGGCCCTTGGCCATGTCCTTCGCGGCGCGCTTGGCGCGGCTCTTGGACTTGGCCCACTCGGCCCCGCCGAGCTTGGAGAGCCGCTTCTTCTCCGGGTCGTCCCCGCCGCCGATGTACTTGCTGACGAGGTCGAGCTGGAGGGCGGGGACGTAGAGGACGTCCGCCCCGGCGAACTGGAGCTTGAGATAGTCCCGGCGCACGCCGTCCACGGTCATATCGACCATCCCGGCGAAGCGGCCGATGCCGTGGTGCTCGTGGACCACGAGGTCGCCGGGGGCCAGGTCGGTGAAGGACTCCAGCCGCTCCCGTCCGGCGGTCTGCTTGGCGCGGCGGCGCGTCCTGCGCGGCGCGGGGGCCTGCGCACCCTCCGCGAGCACGGCGAAGCGCCCGTCGGGCCAGTCGAAGCCCGCCGAGAGGTCCCCCACAGCGATCGTGATCGCGCCCGGCCCCGGCGCGTCGCGGAGCTGCTCGTCGAAGGCGGTGGGGAGCTGCCGGGCGCGGAGCATCTCCTGCAGGGCCTCGGCCTTGCGCCGCGTGGGCGCGAGGACGACGACGGCGAACTTCTCCCGCCGGTACTGCGCCAGGTCCTCGGCGACGGCCTCGAAGCTCACCCCGTAGCCGGGGAGCTGCCGCGCGGTCAGGGAGAGGAGGAAGTCCGGCGGCACCGGCAGCGCGCCGGTGGCGAAGGCGTCGAGATACAGCAGTGTCCGCGGCCGCAGCCCGGCGCAGACCTCGTCCAGCCCCTTCGCGAAGGCGGGGGCCTTGCCGGTGAGCACGCCCTGCTCCAGCAGGGCGGTGACGTCCTCCCCGAGCTGCCAGAGGTAGTTCCGGGCGCGCTCGGCCACGCGCGGCGTGTCGCACAGGGCCACGAGGGCATTTCCCGGGAGATGATCGGCCGCCGTGGAGAGGGCGGGCCAGAGCCGCGGCAGGGCGAGGTCGCGCACGCCCTCGTCCGCGCCGAGGACCTCCCCGGCGGGCAGGAGGGTGCAGCGCTCCTGATGGGCGGCGGTCCGGCGCTGGGTGACGGGGTCGAAGAGCCCGAGGGAGTCGATCTCGTCGCCCCAGAACTCCATGCGCACCGGCAGGTCCAGCCCGGGCGAGAAGACGTCCAGGATGCCACCGCGCAGGGCGAACTGGCCGACGCCCTCGACCTGGTCGCAGCGGACGTAGCCCCCGGCGGCCAGCCAGTCGGCCAGTTCCTCCGGGCGGCACTGCTGCCCGGGCACGAGCGTCCGGGTGGCCGCGCGCAGGGCCTCCGGCGGCAGGGTGCGCTGGAGCAGGCCCTCGACGGTGGCGACGAGGACCGGGCAGGTCCCGGCGGCCAGGGCGGCGAAGAGGGCGATGCGCCGATGCTCCCATTCGCGGCTGGCCTCGCCGGGGTGGAAGAGGAAGTCGCGGGCGGGGAGGATCGGCACCTCCGTCTCAAGGAAGGCGGCGAGGTCCCCGGCCAGGCGCTTGGCCTCGCCCTCGTCGGCGCAGACGGCGACGAGGGGCCGACCGCTGTCCCGGTGGAGGGCGGCGGCCAGCAGGGCGCGGTGGACGGCGGCCAGACCGGTCAGCGCGAGGGCGTGCTTGCCCTCTGCGACGGCGCGGCGCAGGCGGCCGTAGTCCTCCAGCCGCCCGAGCAGGGCGGGGAGGCTGGCGACGGCGGTCATGCGTGGTTGTACCCGGACATGGCGGCGTCTACGCCCTTCTCCAACAGACAGGTGACGGCGTCTGCGGCGCGGGCGATGGCGGCCTCGAGGTCCTTGCGGTCCTGACCGGTGCACTTGGCGAGGACCCAGTCGGCCATGTCGCTGTCGGGATGGGGCTTGTCGCCCACCCCCACGCGCACGCGGGGGAAGGCGTCGGTGCCCAGGTGGGCGATGATGTTTTTCAGCCCGTTGTGCCCCCCGGCGGAGCCGGAGCGCCGGATGCGCAGCCGCCCCTGGCCGATCGCCACATCGTCGGAGATGACGAGGACGTGGTCGGCGGGGATCTTGTAGAACCGGGCGGCCTCCCCGACGGACTCGCCGGAGAGGTTCATATAGGTGGTGGGCTTCATGAGCAGCACGGACCGCCCGCCGAGGACAGCGGTGTTCGTCAGCGCGCGGAAGCGCAGCCGCTGGACGGGGACGTCCAGCCGGTCGGCCAGCTCGTCGATGACGAGGAAGCCCAGGTTGTGGCGGGTCCAGTCGTACTTGGGCCCGGGATTGCCCAGCCCGACGACGAGCCATTCGACGGGGCCGGGCCGCTTGGAGAAGAACATAGCGGACACCTCACTGGAGAGGACAGACCTCCCGCCGCCAAGCGGCGGCGGGAGGTTCGGTCATTGGCTAAATCGAAGATCGGATGTGCGGGCGGAAGCTCACACGAAGAGACGGGAGACGGAGTCCTCGTGATAGATGAAGCCGATGGCGTCGGCGAGGATCCCGGCGGAGGAGAGATACTTGATCTTATCACACTTCACGCCCTCTTTGGCGGGGATCGTGTCGAGGAAGACGACCTCTTTGATGACGCTCTCGTTGATGCGGTCGATGGCCGGGCCGGAGAGGACGCCGTGGGAGGCGCAGGCATAGACCTCGGTCGCGCCGCCGATCTCGACGAGGGCCTTGGCCGCGCCGCAGAGGGACCCGCCGGTATCGACCATGTCGTCGAGGAGGATGACGCGCATGCCCTGGACGTCGCCGATGATGTTCATGACCTCGGAGGAGTTGGCCTTCTGGCGGCGCTTGTCCACGATGGCCATGTTCATGCCCATCTTCTGGGCGAAGGCGCGGGCGCGGGCGACGGAGCCGACGTCGGGGGAGACGATCATGGTGTGCTCAGGATCGTCGCCGAAGCGCTCCTTGAAATAGGAAACGAAGAGGGGGCTGCCGAGCAGGTTGTCCACGGGGATGTCGAAGAAGCCCTGGATCTGGTTGGCATGCAGGTCCATGGTCAGCACGCGGTCGGCGCCGGCGGTGGTGAGCATGTTGGCCACGAGCTTGGCGGAGATGGGATCGCGGGGCTTGGCCTTGCGGTCCTGGCGGGCGTAGCCGAAGTAGGGGATCACGGCGGTGATGCGGCCGGCGGAGGCGCGCTTGAAGGCGTCGATCATGACCAGCAGCTCCATGAGGTTGTCGTTCACGGGGGTGCAGGTGGACTGGATCACGAACACGTCGGAGCCACGGACGGTCTCGTAGATGGAGACGAAGCTCTCGCCGTCGGAGAACGTGCCGCACTCGAGGTTGCCAAGGGGCAGACGGAGCTGTCTGCAGATGGCCTCGGCCAGCTTGCGGTTGGAATTGCCACAGAAGATCTTCAGATCCTTGCCGTGTGAGATCATGGTACCATCCCTCTCGATTCGTTAGATATTTAGATATAGTGTTTCCGTAGGCTCCGCTCGCTGCGGGGGCGGAGGATATGTCACCAGTATAGCAAACTTCTGCCGGGTTTGCATCTATATTTCAGAGAATTTTGAGAAAAAGCCAAAATTTTTCGCGATCTCTCCTGCAACCGAGCCGCCGTGCGCCCCGCCTTCGGGAAAATCACGAAAATAGGTTGTCAGACGGGGGGCGACATGATAAAATAGACCAGTTAGCGCAGACCATCGGTCTGCCGGAGAGAACGGATCAGAGAAAGACCGGGCGCTGGGCGTCCGGATCTCATCATGCGATCAAAGGAGAACGACGAAATGAAAGCTATCATACGCAGGGGCCTGGCGGTCGCGCTCAGCGCGGTGCTGCTGACGGGCGCGCTGTCCGGCTGCGGGAGCAGCTACGACCCGGTGAAGGAGGTCATGGGCTATCCCGGCTCGACGGTCCTCTTCAAGGTGGACGGGAACGATGTCACCGCGAGCGACTACTTCTTCTGGATGGCCAAGAACGCGGACTATGTCGCCTCGTACTACAGTGCGATGGGCGGCGCGGTCGATTGGACGGCCAGCATCGACGGGGACGGCGGGGCCACCATGGACGAGTACGTCAAGAGCGAGTCCCAGAACACCGCCGTCGTCTACAGCGTCGTGGCGGAGAAGGCCGCGGCGGCCGGGTATGAGTTCACCGCCGAGGACAAGTCCGACTACGATGAGCAGTGCGCCGAAACGAAGGAGCAGCTCGGCGGCGAGGAGGCCTATCAGGACTATCTGAAGACCATGTGCCTGACCGACGACCTGATGCTCGAGATGAGCAAGGTCGGCGTGGTGTACAGCCACATGGAGGCCGGTCTGTGCGCCGACGGCGGCGAGTACGCCCCCGCCGAGGGCGAGCTGGCCCAGTACGCCGACGACAACGGCCTGCTGTGCGCCAAGCACATCCTGCTGCTGACGAAGGACATGTCCACCGGTCAGGTCCTCTCGGACGAGCAGAAGGCCGAAAAGAAGGCGAAGGCCGAGGAGCTGCTGGCGCAGCTCCAGGCCATCAGCGACCCGGAGGAGCTGGAGACCAAGTTCGACGAGCTGATGCAGGCCAACAGCGAGGACAGCGGGCTGCAGAGCAACCCCGACGGCTATGTCTTCGGCGACGGCGAGATGGTCCAGCCGTTCGAGGATGCCACGAAGGCGCTCGCGCCCGGCCAGATCTCCGGCATCGTGGAGAGCGACTTCGGCTACCACATCATCCTGCGCCTGGACCCGGCGGACGCCCCGGCCCTGCGCGAGGAGTGGCAGGCCCAGAAGATGGACGGCGTGCTCGAGCAGTGGGTCGAGGAGGCCCAGGTCGAGACGACCCAGACCTACGACGACCTGACCACCGCCGACTTCTATGAGAAGCTGACTGCCTACCGCGCGACGCTCGAGGACGCTGCGGACCAGACCGATCCCGCCCAGGATCCGAACGCGGAGGACCAGGGCACCGGCACCGGCGACGGCAGCACGGACGGGACTGACGCCGACCAGCCCACCGAGTGACCCGCTCGGACGGGACCGATACCAACGATATCCCACGAGACCCCACGAAGGGACGCCATCCGGACCGGATGGCGTCCTCAGGCTGTCGAAAGCCCCCTGCGGGCCCTTCCGACAGGGGGGATGCAGCCCCCTGCGCGCGCCCTGCGGGCACACTTGTGGGCTGAGATGTATTTTCTCCGACGCGCAGGTCGCCGGAGAAAATGACCTGGCTCTATTTCGCGCCTGCGGGCGCGAAACTCTGCGAGGCTTTTTTGACACGCTCGAAGGGACGCCATCCGGACCGGATGGAGTCCCTTTTTCGTGGAAAGAAAACCGGTCCCCCACGCCCGGATCCGGCACGATCCGCGGCGCGGCGGGTCTATCCTGTGAGGGAAAGACCGCCGGGACGAGCCCGGGGAAGGGGGACCCATATGGACAAGAGCGTACATGCCCTGGGGCTGACGGAGCTGATCGCGCAGCTGGAGACGGATCCGGAGCGCGGCCTGTCGGCCCAGGAGGCCGCGCGGCGGCTGGAGCGCCACGGGGAGAACCGCCTGCGGGAAGCTGCCCGGCCGCCGCTGCTCCTGCGGGTGCTGGGGCAGCTCAAGGACCCGATGATCCTGGTGCTGCTGGCCGCGGCGGCGCTGTCCCTGCTGATGGGGGCGCCGGAGGACTGGCTGGACGCGGCGATCATCCTGGTGATCGTGGTGGTGAACACGGTCCTGTCCCTCTCGCAGGAGGACAACGCGCAGAAGGCGCTGGAGGCCCTGCGGCAGCTGACGGCCCCGCACACGCGGACGCTCCGCGACGGGACGGAGCACCTGCTGGAGAGCGCGAAGCTGGTGCCGGGCGACGTGATCGTGCTCGAGGCCGGGGACTATGTCCCGGCGGACGGGCGCATCCTGTGGGAGGCCGGATTGCAGACGGACGAGTCGGCGATGACGGGCGAGTCCCTGCCCGTGCGCAAGCGCGCGGGCGGCGGCCTGGCGGAGCTGACCCCGCTGGCCGAGCGGCGGAACATGGTGATCGGCGGGACGGTGGTCCTGGCGGGCCGGGCGCGGGTGGCGGTGACGGCGACGGGGATGTCCTCGGAGATGGGCCGCATCGCCGGGCTGCTCCTGGGCCAGCAGCAGGGGGACACGCCCCTCCAGCGGAAGATGGCGGAGGTCTCACGGACCCTGTCGCTGGTGTGCGTGGGCGTGTGCGCGGTGATGTTCGGCATCGGTACGCTCCAGCACCGGGACATGCTCGACCTGTTCCTGACGGCGGTGGCCCTGGCGGTGGCGGCGATCCCGGAGGGGCTCCCGGCCATCGTGACGATCGTCCTCGCGCTGGGCGTGGGCCGCATGGCGCGGCGCAACGCCATCGTCAAGCGCCTGCCCGCGGTGGAGACCCTCGGCTGCGCGTCGGTCATCTGCTCGGACAAGACGGGCACGCTGACGCAGAATCGGATGACGGTCCGAGAGGTCTGGACGCCCGGCCGCGCGCAGGAGGCGCGCGCCCTGACGCTCGGGACGCTGTGCAGCGACGTCCGCCCCGCGCCGGAGGGCTTCACCGGGGACCCGACGGAGGTGGCCATCGCGGCCCGGGCGGCGCAGGAGGGCCTACATAAGGACGCGCTGGAGCGGGACCAGCCCCGGCGCGGCGAGGTGCCGTTCGACGCGGTGCGCAAGCGGATGAGCACCTGTCACGCGCTCTCCGGCGGGGCGCATCTCATCGCGGTCAAGGGCGCGCCGGAGTCGGTCCTGGCGCGGTGCACCGCCGTGCTGGGGCCGGACGGGCCGGTCCCGCTCACCGAGGGCCAGCGGCGCGGGATCCGCGAGATGGACGCGCGGCTGGCGGGCAAGGCCCTGCGGGTCCTCGCGGTGGCGGAGCGGCGGCAGCGCGAGCGGCCGAAGCACTTCGCGGCGGACGAGCTGGAGCGGGACCTGGTGTTCGTGGGCCTGATCGGGATGATCGACCCGCCGCGCCCGGAGGTCCGCGACGCGGTGGACCGCTGCACGGCGGCGGGGATCCGCCCGGTGATGATCACGGGGGACCACAGGGAGACGGCGGTGGCGATCGCGCGGGAGCTGGGCATCCTGCGGCCGGGGGACCGGGCGATCGACGGCGCGGGCCTGGACCTGCTGGACCAGGAGACCCTTGAACGCGACATCGGGACCTGGTCGGTCTTCGCGCGGGTCACGCCGGAGCACAAGCTGAGGATCGTCCGCGCGTGGCAGCAGCGCGGCCACGTGGTGGCGATGACGGGCGACGGGGTGAACGACGCCCCGGCGCTGCGCAGCGCGGACATCGGCTGCGCCATGGGCCGGGCCGGGACGGACGTGGCCAAGGGCGCGGCGGACATGATCCTGACGGACGACGACTTCTCGACGATCGTGGCGGCGGTGGAGCAGGGACGGGGCATCTATGCGAACGTCTGCAAGGCGATCCACTACCTGCTCTCCTGCAACATCGGGGAGATCCTGGCGATCTTCCTGGCGACGGTGCTGGCCTTCCCGCACGCGCCGCTGACGGCGGTGCAGCTGCTGTGGCTGAACCTGGTGACGGACTCGCTCCCGGCGCTGGCGCTGGGGCTGGAGCCGGTGGAGCCGACGGCGATGGAGCGCCCGCCCCGGCGGCGGGACGAGGCGCTGTTCACGAGGGCGTTCTCCCTCCGCCTGGTGTGGCAGGGGGCGCTGGTGGGCGGCCTGACGCTGCTGGCCTACGGCCTGGGGCTGCGGGCGGGCGACCCGGCGGCGGCGAACACGATGGCGTTCGCGACGCTGACGTTCAGCCAGCTCTTCCACGCCTACGACGTGCGCAGCGAGGAGACCTCGCTGTGGGCGCTGGGGCCGCTGTCGAACCGGGCGATGAACAAGGCGTTCCTGGTCGGGATGGCCTTGCAGCTGGCGGTGCTGCTGGCGCCGCCGCTCCAGGGGGCCTTCTCGGTGGTCCCGCTCACGGCGGGCCAGTGGGGGATGGTCGCAGTGCTGGCGATCGCGCCGCTGGTGATCTGCGAGACGGTCAAGGCCGTCCGGCGCGCCGGAGCGCGCCGACGGCAGAAGGAAGCACAGCGCGCGCGGGCGCACGCAGTGAGGGGGTGACGAGAGCGGCGGCGCGCGGCATGGGACAGACGGGGCGGTGGAGCCGCCTACATCAGATCAAAGGAGGATAAAAAGGAAGGGGACCGGCCCATGGGCCGGTCCCCTTTCGTATGCCCGTCTCAGCGCAGGTCGATCGTCACGTCTCCGACGGTCACGCTGGCGATCTCGTCCAGCGGCCGGACCGACCGGAAGAGCCAGTCCTCCCGCACGGTCAGCGCGCCGTCGTCCGCCGCTGGGACCGTCTCGACCCCGTGCCGGGCGCAGCCGGACGCGGTGAGCGTCGTCCCGTCGGTGAAGGTCACGGTCAGGGGCAGGCCGCCCTCCAGACCGGCGACGGCCTCCTCGAACCGTGTGCTCACGTCCGCCTCCGGCACCGTGACGGTGCCCTCGACCCGGAGCGACAGCGGCGAGATCGTGACGCGGTCGAGCACCAGATCCCGTCCGGCGACGCGCATCTGCTGTCCGGCGGGCAGGTCCCTCTGGGCGTCGGACGCGGCGTCGAGCGGGAAGGTCAGCGTCCACGGCCCCGCGGCGATCGGCTCCTCGACGAGGGTCGTCCCGTCCGCGGCGTAGTGGTGGGAGACGAGCCCCGTCAGCGTGAGCCGGACCGTGCCCCCGGTCAGCGGCGCGTCGGTCCCGAGGACGGTCTCCTCGTACCGGACCACCCCGTCCGCGCCCTGGCGGAAGGTCCCCTCGACATAGCCGTCCCGCACGCCGGGCAGGTCCGTCTGCACGGTGGTGAAGCGCAGGGGCAGGCGGTCGTCGGCCCCGGCGGGGCCGTCGTGCAGCGGCTGGCCGTCCGTCCGCCGGACGGAGCAGAGGAGGGCCAGCGCCCGGTCGTCCCGGACGACCGCCTCCACCGTGACGGCGACCCCGTCCGCCGTGGCGGTGGCCCCGACGGCCTTGCCCATCCGGTCGAGCGTCTCGACCTGGGCCGGTGCGCCGCCGAACCACGACGCGAGGAGCGCTCCGGCGGACGCCAGTGCGCCCGTCGCCCCGGCGGTCCCGATCGAGAGCACCAGCACCGCGGCGATCAGCGCCGCCGTGACGCCCCGGCGGGACCGCCGCCTGGGCCGCTCCGTCCCGGCCGCCGCGAGCAGGCGGTCGGTCATCTCCTGCTTCTGCTGTGCGGTGAAGCACAGCGCGTCGAGCTGGGTCCGATAGTCCTTCATCCGTATCCCTCGCTTTCAAATCGTGACCGGAGCTTCGCGCGGCCCCGGCTGAGCTGTGTGGCGACGGCCGCGGGGGTCTGCCCCATGAGCTGGGCGATCTCGCGGGCCGAGTAGCCCTCGTAATAGTATAGGTACAGCACCGTGCGGTACTTCGGCGGCAGCAGCGCCACCGCCGCGAGCAGACTGCCCTCCTCCGCCTGCGGGGCGGGGACGGCCGCCGCGGCCTCCAGCGGGACGGAGGTCCGCCGCCAGTGGCTCTTGAGCTGGTCCTTGCAGACGTTGATTGCCGTGCGGAGGATCCACGCCCGCTCGTGCGCGGGCGAGTCGAACGACCGCGGCTTCTCCAGCAGCCGCAGGAACACCGTCTGGCAGATGTCCTGGGCGTCCTGGGTGGACCGGAGGTAGGTATAGCTCAGACGGAGGATGGTGTCGGAATAGGTCCCGACGAGCCGCTCGGCCTCCTGTCGGCTCAGTGTGGGTGTCGTATCGATCACATCCCTTCGGGTGGGTCTGGACGCGCGTCTATCTCCTATACGATCGAGCGGGGCGATATCTGACACGGGGGACGAAAAAAGTGCCGGTCGGGGGACGACGGGCCTGGAGGGGAACGAAAGACCGCCCTGAGATCCAGGACGGTCTTTCTATGCGTTGTCGGTCGATGAGGGGCTTACACGATGGCGTCGAGGTGGTCCCAGTCGATGTCGCCCTTGGGTGGCGTCAGGGTCAAGTCTTTGATCGCTGCTCTGATCCGGGCAACGGACTTCTTATCCAGCTTGCTCAAAAACTTTAGAGGATCCCTGGAATACTTGATCAGCATAGGCATCATCCTTTCAAGGATAGCATCTCATCCTTTGCTCTATTCTATCAGATGACTTCTCGTTGTGCAACGATGTCCGGCCTCTTTGGCGATATCCTATCCATGCAAATGTACAGAGCCTTTGAGTTGGCGGTTCTCGACCTGTCCTGAGCACCGCTCACTCATTATCTAAATAGTATGACGCCGTGAAGGTCCCCGTCACGGTCCGGCCGCTCTCCTGCGTCGCCGTGTAGGTGAAGGTGAAGTCCAGCACCGGCCACGCGGTCCCGCTGCTGTCCGTCTGGGTGCGGCTGGCCGCGGCCTCGGCGGCGTCCTGGTCGTAGGAGACCTCAAGGTACCCGAACCCGCCCCGGTCCGCGCCGATGGAGGCGAGGTAGGCGGAGACGGCCGCGGGGGTGGTCAACTGGAGCGTCTTGGTCGCCAGCCCGTTCACCGTCGCCTTCGTGACCTTGAAGCTCGTGAAGGTGGCGGGGCTGCCCTTGACGGGATAGAAGAGGAAGGAGGCGAAATCGCCCTCGAAGGCCATCGCCTCGCTCGACCAGACGACGACGTCGCTGTCGGTGATGCCGCCCCCGGCGAGCAGGGCCACCAGCAGGGTCTGGTCGGACCCCTTGCGCGCGGCGTCGAGCGCCCGGGCGCTCACCACGGCGGCGTCCCCGCGGAGGAAGGCGGTCTTGGCGCCGTATTCCCCGGAGGTGATGCCGAGCTTGTCCGTCCGCAGCCAGGGCGTGCTCCAGGAGAAGTCGGTCCCGTCCTGATAGCCCAGGGCACGCAGGAGGAAGGTCAGGTACTGCGCGGCGGTCACGGTGCTCGTGGAGCCGAAGGTCGTCGCGTCGATGCCCTTCGTCAAGCCCTTGCTGTAGGCATAGCCGACATAGGGCCGCGCCCAGTCGGCCACGTCGGTGAACGGCATGGACCAGGCGCCGGACAGGGCCGTCTGCTCGGCCCCGAGGAGCCGCACGAGCATGGTGACGGCCTCGGCGCGGGTCGGGGCGCGGTCCAGGTCGAAGATGGGCGCGCCGCCGGCGTCGGTCCCGGTGCCGCGGAAGAGCCCGAGGTTGTACAGGAGCTGGGCGGAGGTCTGCGCCTCGGCCCGGTCCACGGCCAGGGAGGGGACGGCGAGCGCGGCCGCCAGCGCGAGGGCCAGCAGGAGAGAGACGAACTTTTTCATGCAAGATCTCCTTTCTATGGTGGGGAAAAGAGGGGAAACTGTCGAAAACTCGATGTTTCTATTGTAAACAGCCCGTGCGCATAAGTCAAGACGGCAGATGCTGGGCCTGCGCATGATCGGCCCGGACCGGGCGCATACTGATATGGATCTTCGATATCCCATGAGGGAGACCATGCCAAAAGGGGGCCACGCAGATGAAGAAAGAGCGACCGTGGGACGGCGGCCCGCCGCCCCATCCGCGCCGGGAGCCGCGCTTCGACGGACCGCTGACGGCGGAGCGGCTGCGCGCCCTGTTCCGGGGCTGTGCGGACTTCGCCGAGCGCACGGTCCTGCTGGGCGGCGACCCGAGGAAGCGCACGACGGTCTTCCTGATCGAGGGGCAGGTCCGGGCGGAGCGGCTGAGCGACTTCGTCCTGCGGCCGCTGGCCACGAGCGAGCTGCTGCGGACGGCGGACCGCCGAGACACGCTGCGGATGATGACGGACGGGATCGTCTATTGTAAGACCGTACAGGTGTGCACGACGCTGGACGAGGCGGCCTTCGCCCTGGTGGACGGGAGCGCGGTCTTCGATTTCCCGGGTGAGGGCCGGATGGTGGCCTACTCCGTGGCGACGGAGGAGAAGCGCTCGGTGAGCAGCCCGGAGAACGAGCCGTCGCTCAAGGGCGCGCGGGACTCCTTCGTGGAGTCCCTGCGCACGAACACGTCCCTGGTCCGCCGCCGCCTGCGCGCGCCGGAGCTGAAGATCGCGGAGTCGATCGCGGGGCGGCAGAGCGTGACGCCGATCGACGTGCTCTATCTCGACGGTCTGACGGACCCCGATCTGGTGGCCGAGGCCCGCCGCCGCGTGGAGCGGATCGACACGGACGAGCTCCTCCAGACGGCGTGTCTGGAGGAGCAGATCGTGGACGAGACGCGCACGGCCTTCCCGCTGGTGGCCTACACGGAGCGGCCGGACCGCTTCTGCGCGGGCCTGGTCGAGGGCCGGGTGGGGATCCTGGTGGACGGGATCCCGCTGGGCTATCTGATCCCGGGCACGGTGGGGCAGTTCTTCACGACCGGGCAGGACCGGGCGCAGAACTGGGTGGCGGCCTCGTGCCTGTCCGTCCTGCGGTACCTGTGCATGCTGGCATCGCTCTTCCTCCCGGCGATCTATGTGGCGGCGGTGGATTTCCACCCGGAGATGCTCCCGGCGCGGCTGGCCTGGTCCATCGCGGAGGCGAAGGCGGACGTGCCGTTCACGACGGTGTTCGAGGTGCTGATCCTGCTCCTGGCGTTCGAGATCGTGCAGGAGGCGGGCCTGCGCCTGCCCAGCTCGATCGGGCAGACGGTGTCCATCCTGGGCGGTCTGGTGGTCGGGTCGGCGGCGGTGGAGGCGAAGATCGTCTCGCCGGTCGTGCTGATCGTGGTGGCCATCGCGGGCATCGCGGGCTACACAGTGCCGAGCCAGGAGTTCTCCGGTGCGCTGCGCATCTGGCGGTTCCTGCTGGCGATCGCGGGGGCGGTCGGCGGGCTGTTCGCCGTGACGGCCGCGGCGGCGGTGCTCGTGTGCCGTCTGGCGCGGATGGAGAGCTTCGGCGTGCCCTACCTGACGCCGTTCGCGGCGGCGGGGGACGAGCGGGCCGCGGGCCACGGGGCGATCCGGTGGCCGATCCCATGGGTGAAGTGGCGGGCGCGCTCGCTGCACACGAGGAACCGGAGGCGACAGGGATGAGGAGAGCGATGGGCCTGGTGCTGGCGGTCCTGACCGCGTGTCTGCTGACCGGCTGCGCGGGGACGCCGCAGAGCCGGGAGGCGGGCCGCACGGCGGTGGTGAGCGTCCTAGGGGCGGAGCCGTCCCCGGAGGGCCTGCGCATCCACGCGGCGGCCGAGGGCCGCGGTGAGGAGGGGCCGATGAGGACCGACGGCGTCGGGGCGACCCCGGCGGAGGCGGTCGAGGCGCTCTCGCGGCGCGGGGCGGACGTGGTCAGCTGCGCGCACGTGGAGCATCTCGTCCTCTCCTGGACCGCGGCGGAGCGGCTCCCCGACCTGCTGAGCTACGCCTTCCAGGACCCGCAGCAGAGCACGGAGACGATGCTGTGGGTCCTGCGCGCGCCGTCGCTGGTGGGCCTGTTCGACGGCACGCGGGACACGGCGAAGGAGCTGGCGCTCTGGAAGAGCATCGGGGAGGACCGTCAGGGCCTGGTCCCGGTGACGCTGCGCGACGCGGCCTCGCGCCTGGCGGCGGGCGGGGACGTCCTGATCCCGACGCTGGCGCTGGACGGGGACGACCTGTCCTTCGCGGGGCTGACGCTGTATCAGGACGGGGCGTTCACGACCTGTCTGGAGGGGCAGGAGGCCCTGGGCGCGGCCCTGCTGCTGGGCCAGCGGATCCACTGGACGGCCTCGGCCGGATCGGAGGCGGTGTCGCTCCAGGCCTCCGGCTGCCGCGTGGAGCCGGTCTGGGCGCGCGGCGCGCTGGAGGGCCTGTCGGTCCGCTGCCGCCTGGAGGGCGTGCGGACGGGCGGCTGGGAACGCCGCGACGAGGGGACCGAGCGGCTGGAGGCGGAGGTCTCCACGGCGATGCGGGCGGCGGTGGCTGCTTTGCAGCGGGCCGGATCCGACGGCGCGGGGCTGCTCGGCCGGGCGGGGCTGGCGGCGCCGCTGCGGTGGCAGGGGCTGTCACAGCAGTGGGCGCAGGCGTTCCCCTCCTGCCCGGTGACGGTGGAGGCGGAGCTCTCGGTGACGGAGCGGTATTGAGAAAAGAGGGGGCGGCGCGATGCGCGACGATACGATATCCCTGCGCCAGATGGGCGCGGTGCTCTTCCTGGCGCTCTTCGCGCTGGGGACGGAGCTGCTGCCGGAGCGGCTGGCGGCGTCCGGCGGGGCCGGGTGGCTGTGCCCGCTGCTGGCGGGGGCCATCGCGGTGGGGCTGGGGGCGCTCCTGCTCTGGCGGGGCCATCCCCGGCGGCTGGCCGAGCGGCTGTGCCGCCATGGCTGGGCCGGGCGCGCGGCGGTGTGGGCCTTCCTCCTGTGGGGCGTGGTCCTGACGGCGGCGCACGCGGGCCGCATCGGCGGGCGGCTGTCCGACTCGCTCCACGCCTCGCCGGTCTGGTTGAGCGCGGCGGCGCTCCTGCTGGCGGGCTGGATGGCGGCGGGCGGTCTGCCCGCCTTCGCGCGGGCGTGCGAGATCTTCGCCCTGGCCGTCGGGACGGCGTTCGCCCTCATCGTGCTCTTCGGGGCCTTCCGCCTGCGGTGGGACCTCGTCCTGCTGTGGCGGCGGGAGGAGCTGGCGCAGGTCCCCGGCGGCGCGGTCTCGACGCTCGGGGCGGTCGCGGCGGGGGGCTACGCCCTCTTCCTGGCGGGCGACGTGGCCCGTGAGGAGGGGTGGGAGCGGCGGCTCCTGCGGCGGATGGGCTGGCTGTTCGGCCTGCTGGGCGCGGCGATGCTGCTGGTGCTCGGGCGGCTCGGGGCGGCCCTGTCGGGCCAGATCGACCGGGCGTTCTTCCAGATGGTCTCCGGGCTGGGGTTCCAGGGGGCGTTCCAGCGGCTGGAGGAGCTGGCGTCCGCGCTGTGGATCCTGGGGGACGTGGCGCTGCTGGGGCTGCTGCTCCTGTGCCTGCGGCGGCTCCTGGCGAACGGGCTGGGCCGGGCGGAGCGGCCGGCCCAGGGGTGGATCCTCACCGGGGCGGTGTTCCTGCTGAGTATGGACGCGGCGTTCTGGGATCGGATCCTGGCGGGGCAGCTCCTGCCGGTCGGGAACCTGATCGCGGGGGCGCTGATGGCGGCCTGCCTCTTCGTTCCGGGCGAAGAAACGAAAAAAGAGAAGAAATTTTCCAAAAAGGCTTGACAGGAGCGTCTGGCGGTGCTATTATAGCAAAGCTGTCGCGAGGACAGGCACCGAAGATA
>CAKTJM010000005.1 GCA_934567745.1 uncultured Eubacteriales bacterium
TGCCTAGACAAAGGACCACCACCGCCACCCCCACCAAAAGCAGCACCGGCGCGATGCTCTTCTCGCTGTTCGGCCTGTTCCTGACGCCCCTCATCCTGCTCTATGCCAGCCAGGTCGTCTGGCTCAAGGGCCTGTGGGCGCCCGTGCCCTGGATGCTCACGCATACCAAGGCCGTCGGCCTGTTCTGGGCCGTCTACCTGCTCCCGGAGCTGACCCTCTACGGCCTCTTCCGCCGTCTCTACCCCGCCAACTATGTCCAGATCTGCGTCCTGATGGGCGTGGCGGTCTCCAGCCGCTATAAGATGGACATCATCGGCGCGCCCTTCCAGCTGAGCGACTTCGGCATGGCCGGTCAGCTCGGCGACATCACCGGCTACGCCGGATCGCGGATGATCCCCTCCGCCTCCATGCTCGCCGGGATCGCCATCGCCGTCTTCCTCGCCAAGATCATCCACAAGCAGGACACCTGGCGGCCCCCCGCCGCGCCCGCCATGGCCGTCTGCGGCGTGTGTCTCGCCCTGACCGTCGCCTCCTTCGGCGCGACCGGCCCGCTCCAGCGCGCCGCCGTCGCCCTCGATGAGGAGTGCGGCGACCTCGTCGAGCGCGTGGACCAGGTCGGCCCGATCCTGTCGCTCTACACCGCCTGGAGCCACCGCCAGGCCGTGGATGCCGAGACCTTCGGCGAGGACCTCGACGCGATGCTCACGACCTTCCGCGAGGACACCTTCACCGCCCGTACCGTCGATACGGAGACGGTCCCTGACATCATCTGGATCACCTCCGAGAGCTTCTTCGACATCACCCGGATGCCGGACCTCACCTTCGCCGACGATCCGCTGCCCGTCTTCCATCGGCTGGCCGAGACCTGCACGGACGGGAGGATGCTCTCGAACACCTACGGCGGAGGCACCGGCAACGTCGAGATGGAGTTCTTCACTGGGCTCTCCGCCAACTTCCTGCGCGAGGGCGACACGATGACTACCCTCCCGGAGCAGACCTACGCCGGGCTGCCCACCACCGTCCGCGCCCTGAGCCAGGCGGGCTACGCCACCACGGCGCTGCACTCCTACGACGCGACCCTCTACCGCCGCGACGTGAACTATCCCCTGATCGGGTTCGACACCGTCGCCTTCCGCGACGACTTCCTCACCCCCGTGGTGCAGAAGGGGACCTATCCCTCGGACGAGTGCTTCGCCAATGAGGTCATCGCGCGGTATGAGGCCCGCGACACCGCGAAGCCCTTCTTCCTCCACGGCATGACCATGGAGAACCACCAGGCCTACACCGCCGGGAAGTACCCGACCGCCTCGGATTATCCCGCTCAGTCCAGCCGCGCGAGCGCGGCGGACCTGGCGATCGTGGACGCGCTGGTCATGGGCCTGCACGACGCGGACGCCAGCCTGGGCCAGCTCGTGGACTACTTCTCCCAGGTGGACCGGCCGGTGCTGCTGGTGTTCATGGGGGACCATCTGCCGTCGCTGAACTTCACGGACGGGATCTCGATGTGCACCCACCTCGGGGTCACGCCGACGGAGAGCGCCTCGGACTGGACGGTCGAGGAGCTGATGGAGGTCCTCTCGACGAACTACCTCGTCTGGAGCAACTATGAGACCGAGGCCGCCCCGGACCGGCTGGAGAGCTGCACCCAGCTCGGGATGCGGATCCTCTCCCGCGCGGGCGTGCCGATGAGCGCCTGGTTCCGGTATCTGGAGCAGGACGTCGCGCCGCACATGCTCTTCGCGCGCGGCAAGCTCTTCGTGGACGGCGCGGGCAACGGGAGCTACGGCGTCCCGGAGGAGGCCCAGACGGTCTACGACGGGTACGCAGCGCTCGAGCGCGGTCTCGTCTACGGCAAGTGAACACAGGGCCGCCTGCGGCGGCCCGAGACGTTGGATACGATATCATGACAAGGAGGGACCCCCTATGGCGGAGGATCTGCATCATCGCAAGCTGGCCGAGGAGACCGTGACGATCTTGGACCGGTACACCGAGTTCCGCTCGGCGTATCAGGTCTCGTTCTCCCTGGCGGAGCCGGGCGCGGACGGGCTGCCGCGGATCGCGGCGCACTTCTCGCGCACGGACGGGACGCCGTTCGCGGAGAGCGAGGACCCGCTGGACCGGCGCTTCGCCCACCTGAAGGACCAGACCGCGATCGTGCGGCCGTTCTACTTCTGCGCGACCCGGGCGAAGGGCCCGTGGGACGAGGCCCCGGCGAACGAGTTCCGGGACATCGACTTCGACTTCGCGGCGATCGTCGGGTACGGCATCGACGAGGCGGGAGAGGTCTATGTGAAGAGCCTCTTCTTCCTGCCGACGGACGGCCTGATCGCACGGCGGAAGCCGGACGAGGACGGCGTCTGGCGGCGGCTGCCGCTGGCGACGTACTTCGTGAGCCAGCTGAGCCTGGATCCGCGGAAGGATTTCGCGCGGTTTTTGTACCTGGCCGAGCGCGTGTGCGAGGGGCTGGCGTACCAGTACGACAAGATGGGCTATTTCTATAGCTGCCAGTGAAGCGCAAGACAACGCGACAGGCGGGACGATGTACGTCCCGCCTGTCTTTTCGTATCTTCTCGCGTGTCCTCAGTCCCCGAGGGGGAAGCTCTGGCCGAAGAGCGTACACGAGACGACCGCGTCCGGATCGACCAGCTCCGTCAGGCGGAAGAGGTACCGCCCCGTGCCCTCCGCCCGGAGGTCCGTCCGAAACCGGGTCGAGAGGAGGATGCGCTCCCCCGCCGCGACCGTGCGGCCATCCGCCGTCCGCAGGGCCAGCCCGATCGTGTCGCCGTCCGTCGCGTCGCCGCCCGTCACGGCGTCGAAGGCCCGCGCCGCCGTCGGCCAGTCGCCGCCGCCCTCGCGCAGGTCGAACCCGAACGTGAGCGGGGAGACGTAGACGGCGTGGAGGACCGTCTCCTCCCCGTTGAGCGTGAGCGGCCGATCGAGCGCGCACCAGCGCCCCGGATCCTCGTCCGGCAGCGTCAGCGTGCACGTCCAGTGCCCGGAGATGAGCCAGGCCCGCTCGTGCTCCGGGTCGCGGAACGGCTCGGACCGCTCCAGCACCTTGCGGAAGACGTCCTGGGTGAGATCCTCCGCGTCCGGCCCGTTCCGCATCAACGTCAGGCAGATCTGGCAGATCTGGTAGACCAGGTCCACCCGCCGCCGGTAGAGGTCCGTCAGTGCTTCGTTCGTGATCGCTCCCATGGCTTCCCTCCTTTCTGCCCTCTACACGATCGGGACGGGGGAGATGTTGCAGGCGAGGGACGTTTTTTCGCGGCTCGCCGCAGAGACGAGGACAGGCGGGACGATGTACGTCCCGTGTCATGACGAGTATAGCGGGTCCAGGTCGGCGGGGGCAAGACCTTTTTCCGGAGAGCAGGAACGAATGAGAGGGCGGACCACGTTTCGGAGGGGCCCAGGCTCCCTTGCGTAAAGGGAGCTGTCAGCCGGAACGGCTGACTGAGGGATCGGAACTTCGGACGATCACCTACGCCCCCCCACAGCCCCCTTGCCCCCCAACGAAAAACATGGTAGATTGGACCTGTGATCGCCGCCGCACCCGATACTTGCGCGGCTGCTACTGCCAGGTGGTGGACGCGCGGGCGGCGCTCTGAGAGAATGGATACGACGCACAGGAGGAGGGCGCTCATGGAACTATCGGAACGATTGGCACAGCTCCGGCGTGCGCGCGGCTGGTCCCAGACGGAGCTGGCCGAGCGGCTGGACGTCTCGCGGCAGGCCGTGTCGCGGTGGGAGGTCGGGACCTCGTTCCCGTCGATGGAGAAGCTCCTCGCCCTGGCGGACGCCTATGAGCTGTCGCTCGCGGCCCTGCTCCAGGGGGACGACGCGGTCCCGGCCCCGGTGGAGACGCCCGTCCCGGTCGAGCCGGTCCCGAGGGCCCGCCCCCGGTGGCTCCGGCTGACGGCGGGCGGCGCGGCGGTGGCGGCGGCCGTGGGGCTGATCTGGGTCTTGGCGGGCGGGGCGAACGGCGCGGCGGTCGTGGACCTCGCATCGCTCGCACGCGCGGACCTGTCGCAGGCCCGGCGGGAGCTGCTCCCGCTGGAATACCAGCAGGAGGACTACCCCCGCTTCACGGACCGGGTGGACTGGACCATTCCGGCGGGGACCGTGGGGGTGTCGATGGACGCCTTCTGGCTGGAGGACGGCGGGACGGTGACGCTCACCTGCGCCGCGACGCCCCGGACGGCCCGGCTGGAGGTCGGTCTGCTCGCCCCGGACGGCTGGTCCTATCATCTGGACGGCACGGGCGGGACGGTGCAGACGACCCTGCGGGTCACGGAGCCGGGGTACTACTATCTCACGGTGCGGAACGTCTCGCAGGAGACGGTCACCGTGCTGGGCTTCGCGGGACACGAGGAGGGCACGCTGCCCGCGCCGGAGCCGTGACCGTATGAGAGCTTCTCCCTGCGGAAGGGTCCGTGCTCCTGTCCGGGAAGACCGGGCGGAGGACGGACAAGGACTTATGACATCAAAAGGGGGAAAACAAAATGAAGGACACGAAGAAGAAACTGGTCACGACAGGTCTGGCTGTGGTCATGGCCATGACCACAGTGGGCGGCGTCGCCTGTGCGGCGGAGCCGGTGGATGAGGCAGCGCGTGAAGCAGAAGCGGCCAGCATCGCCGCCATCCAGCCGAGAGGTGTGATATTCCCGAGTCAGGCGATCTCGGGATTGAACTCTTGGCGTTCGGACTCTTTCACGGCCACGGCAGGAAACGGGAATTATATCCGGTACTGGTACAATAACCGCACCAGCGAACGGGTCATCGTCTATCTTTACCGGGTCAATTCCGACCGGGATCTGCTGGTCAAGCAGATGACGGTGAATGGGAACTCCCAAGATACTCGGATCTACAACGGAGGTAATGCCGACTCTGGGACCTATTATATCAGAGTCTCTGCCGTCGAATCCGGTGGCACGATTCGAGGGAACGTCTCAGCGGCACAGTATGTGACTCCGCCATCCAATTGATGACACCAACTTTCAGTTGATTGAGTCTAAGGGGAATATGATAGCATAAAAGGAGGAAAACAAAATGAAGGACACGAAGAAGAAACTGATCACGACGGGCCTGGCGGTGGTCATGGCCATGACCACAGTGGGCGGCGTCGCCTGTGCGGCGGAGCCGGTGGACACGGCGGCGCGTGAGGCGGATTCGGTCACCCTCCCTGCGGTTCAGCCGCGAACGTCCCTGTTCCCGGAGCAGGCGGTGAGCGGTACGAACACCTGGGTCTCCCCGATGTTCACGGCCACGGCCGCCAATGGCAATTACATCCGCTACTGGTATCGGAACGACACGAACAACACGGTCATCGTATACCTCCATCGGACGGATTCCGGGAACGACGCTGTCGTCAGTCAGATGACGATCAGCGGAGCGGGACAGGCCAAGAAGGTCTACCGGAACTATAATTCCGGGTCCGGGACGTATTACCTCCTCGTCGATACGATCGGCGGCGGTGCGGTCTCCGGCAGGATCGCGGCGGCGCAGTATCTCTCCAACCCGACCAACTGACAGCCGAACACAAAGGCATGAGCTCCCCCGGCATCCGCCGGGGGATCTCAAAAGCAACGAAAGGATGGTCTGAGATGAAACGAACGTTGTTCGCGCTGGCCCTGCTGTTGACGGTGCTCACCGGCTGCACGAGCAGTCAGCAGTCTCCAGCCACGGGCGGGGCGATCGGCCCGTTCACTGAGTCTTTTCCCCTGCGGCAGATCCTGGACTACAACGCCTGGAGCTCGACCTCATTCTCTACCCTGCCCGAGAACGGCCACTATTTCGCGTTCTATTTCGAGAACCTGACGGAAGAGACCGTCTTCGTCCAGCTCATCCGCTATGAGGAAGATGGGGCCTTTTACGACCACACTGCCGTCGCGGAGATGACGGTCAAGGGGAACGAGCGGGGCAGTCAGGTCTACGAGACCCGCGACAAGGAGAAGGCGACCTACGCTCTGGTCATCAACGCCATCGTCTCCGGCGGGGCCATCAGCGGGCTGGTCGGGCTGACGCAGTACCAGGAGCCGCCCGACACCGTCGTGCTCGTCCCCGACCAGGACGTGGAGAGCACTGGCGGGTGGCGCTTTCCCGAGGGCATCCTGGCCGCGCCGGGCCGGGGGAGTACCCTTGACCTGACCTATCGCAACGACACGGACGCCCCCGCCACGGTGACGCTCCACCAGGGGAGCGGAGAGGACCCCGGCCCCGCCCTCCTGACGGTGGAGGTCCCCGCCGGGGCCGAGGTCACGGGCCAGCTCGCGCTGGAGGACCCGACGCCTGGCGTGCGGGAGCCGTTCCGCGTCTGCGTGACGCCGTCCGCGCCGGACGGCACGGTGGACGGGCGGCTGTCGCTCATCCAGCGGCAGGAGACCCCGGCGTGACGAAGGGGGCGCGATCGCACAGCCGGTGTTTTCGCTTGTAGCAGAAGGTTTTTTCGCGGGTTGCAGAACTTCTCGATGTATGACGTTTTTCTTGCAAAACCACCCAAAGGGCGCAGTTTCCCCTTGCTCAAATGCAGGAACTGTGTTACAGTAAGGGCGCCCGAGGGCCTGTGCCCTGACACAGGCCAAAACGATCGGCCCAAGGAGAGCGATCCTCATGGTACGTTATCTTCTGTTCTTATCCACTCTGCTGGTCTGCGCGGTCCTGATGGCCGGCTGCGCGACCGATCCGGCCACCCAGGGCAGCGTCCCAGAGGCCCCCTTCGCCCCCTACACCGACACCCAGCCGACGAAGACCGAGCTGCTCCCCTACATGGCGGCCATCGACACCGGCTCGTGGCAGTCGGAGTCGTTCCAGGCCACCGCTACGGCCGGGAACTACATCCGCATCTGGTATGACAACACGACGGCGGACCGCGTGGTCGTCACCCTCCACCGGACCGACCCCGACGGCGACCGCATCGCCGCCCGGATGACCGTGGAGGGCGAGAGCCAGCGCACGACCACCTACCACGCCTATGATACGAACGCCGGGACCTACTACCTCTCCGTCGAGGCGGCCGATCCCGCGATCGCCGTGGATGGGAACACCACGGCGGTCCAATACGACAAGGACCCCGACCGGCGCGCCCTCGGGGCCTGAGACAGGAAGGAGACCTGCCCATGGAATGCACCCTCGCGCTCTGTCAGCTCCCCGTGTCCGCCGACAAGGCGGCCGACCTCGCGGCCGCGGCCGCGGCCGTGCGAGACGCTGCCGCACGCGGCGCGGAGCTGGTCGTGCTGCCGGAGATGTTCAATTGCCCGTATAACAATGCCTGCTTCCCGCAGTACGCCGAGCCGTGCTATGGCGAGAGCTGGCAGGCCCTCTCCGCCGCCGCGCGGCAGGCCGGGGTCTGGCTGGTCGGCGGCTCCGTGCCGGAGTGGGAGGACGGTAGGCTCTACAACACCTGCTACGTCTTCGCCCCGGACGGGACGATGCAGGCGCGGCACCGGAAGGTGCATCTCTTCGACATCGACGTGCCCGGCGGGCAGCGGTTCATGGAATCGGATACCCTGTCGGCGGGCGACGCGATCACTGTGGTGGAGACGCCCTTCGGCAAGCTGGGCGTGGCGATCTGCTTCGACATGCGCTTCGCGGAATTCTTCCGGGCGATGGGCGACCTGGGGGCGCGGATCATCGCGATCCCGGCGGCGTTCAACCGGACGACCGGCCCGGCGCACTGGTCGCTGACGCTCCGGATGCGGGCGGTGGACCAGCAGTGCTTCGTGGCGGCGTGCTCCCCGGCGCGGGACGAGAGCGCGAGCTATGTGGCCTACGGCCACTCCCTGGTGGCGGACCCGTGGGGCCGGGTGCTGGAGGAGCTGGACGAGAAGCCGGGCATGGCGCTCGTGCGGCTGGACCTGGACGAGATCGACGCGATCCGCCAGCAGATCCCGATCCTGACCGGCAGACGGCAGGACCTGTATGAGACGGTGCGGAAGTGATACACTGTCGGCTCGATAACGGACAAAAGCGTCCCATCCCCGTTTGGGGATGGGACGTTTCGTCTCTCAGAACGGATCCGGGTCGTCCGGCGGCTGGGGCGGGGCCTTCCGCCCGTTCGCGCGGACCTTCTGGGCCTCCAGCGCTTCCCGCGCCGCGCGCTCCCGCTCGCGCTGCTCCGCCTCGCGGGCCAGCTCGTCGCGGCGGCGCTGCTCGGCCTCCTGCTGGGCCTTGCGCTCACGCTCGGCGCGCTCGTGGACCTTGCGCTCCTCCAGAGCGGCCGGGTCGTCGAAGACCAGCTTGAAGTCCTCCGCGGACATCGTCTCGAACTCCAGCAGATACTGCGCCGTGCGTTCGAGCTGCTCGTGGCAGCGGGTCAGGATCCCGCGGCAGCGGGCGTAGGCCGCGTCGAGGATCGCCTTGATCTCCTCGTCGATCAGGCCTGCGATCTCCTCGGAGTACGACCGGCTCTGCGCCATGCTCCGGCCGATGAAGACCTCCTGGCCGGAGTCGTAGGCGATCGCGCCGATGCGCTCGCTCATGCCGTACTTCATGACCATGCTGCGCGCGATCGACGTCGCCGTCTGCAGATCGCTCGACGCGCCGGTGGAGATGTCGCCCAGGATCAGCTCCTCGGCCACGCGGCCGCCGAGGCAGGTGCAGATGCGCTCCTGCAGCTCCCGCTTGGACTGGTACAGCCGGTCCTCCTCGGGCAGGGAGATGGTCATGCCGCCCGCCCCGCCGCGCGGGATGATGGTGATCTGATGCACGGGGTCCTGCGTCTCCAGCTCGTGGATGACCACGGCGTGACCGGCCTCGTGATAGGCGGTCAGCCGCTTGGCCAGCGGCGGGACCACCCGGCTGCGCTTCTCCGGACCGGCGATGACCTTGAGCATCGCCTCGTGCAGGGTGTCCATGCGGATGTACCGCCGGAGCATCCGCGCCGAGAGCAGCGCCGCCTCGTTGAGCAGGTTCTCCAGGTCCGCGCCGGTGAAGCCGACCGTCGCCTGCGCCACGGTGTGCAGGTCCACGTCTTCGGCCAGCGGCTTGTTGCGCGCGTGGACGCGCAGGATCTCCTCGCGGCCCCGGATGTCCGGCAGGCCGACGTAGAGCTGTCGGTCGAAGCGGCCCGGCCGCAGCAGCGCCGGGTCGAGGATGTCCGCACGGTTCGTCGCGGCCATCACGATGACGCCCTCGTTGGACGTGAAGCCGTCCATCTCGACGAGCAGCTGGTTGAGCGTCTGCTCGCGCTCGTCGTGGCCGCCGCCCAGGCCGGTGCCGCGCTGGCGGCCGACCGCGTCGATCTCGTCGATGAACACGATGGCGGGCTGGCCCTCCTTGGCCTGCTTGAACAGGTCGCGCACGCGGGACGCGCCCACGCCGACGTACAGCTCCACGAAGTCGGAGCCGGAGATGGACAGGAACTTGCACCCGGCCTCACCGGCCACGGCCTTGGCCAGCAGCGTCTTGCCGGTGCCCGGAGGGCCGACCAGCAGCACGCCCTTCGGGATGCGCGCGCCGAGCTGGGTGTAGCGTGCGGGCTCGCGGAGGAAGTCCACGACCTCCGCCAGCTCATCCTTCTCCTCGTCGGCCCCCGCCACGTCGCGGAAGGTGACGGGCTTCTGGTCGGTGGCCAGCGTGCGGGTGCGCGCCTTGCCGAACTGGCTGGCGTTCGGGCCCCCGCCGCCGCCCCCGGCCTGGGTGCGGCGCAGGAAGAGGAAGTACCACAGCAGCACCATCACCACGAGCACGATGACCCACGTCACGATCGAGCCGATCCAGGCGGGGCTGGGCGCGTCGGGGTATTCGTAGTCGGTGAGGATGCCGTCCTCCCACTGCTGGACCACGAGGTCGTTGAAGTCCTCGTAGAACAGGGAGAAATCATAGAGCGGATAGGTGACGACCTTAGCGCCGTCGCTGTTGGCCTCCTTGAGGGTCAGGGTCACGCTGTGCTCCTCGACGAGGAGCTTATCGACCTTCTCCTCCTCCAGCAGCGCACGGATCTGGGCGTAGGAATAGTCCGGGCCCGTGTTCTCCTGATGGAAGAAGCTCGTGGCGAAGAACACCAGGCACAGGATGCACAGCATCAGCACGATGCCGCGCATGGGATTGGCTCGATTCAAGCGATATCACTTCCTTTGGGATCGCGGCCGTGGGGCCGACTCATTCATAGATCTCAGGCTTGAGGATGCCGATGTAGGGCAGGTTGCGATAGCGGTCGTCGAAGTCGAGGCCGTAGCCGACCACGAAGGCGTCCGGGATCGTGAACCCGACGTAATCGCCCTGGATCGGCTGGGTCCGCCGGTCGGGCTTGTCGAGCAGGACGCACAGCTTCAGCGAGGCGGGCTCGCGCGTCTTCAGCTCCCGCACCAGCTTGGAGAGGGTGTTGCCGGAGTCGAGGATGTCCTCGACGAGGATGACGTCGCGGCCGCGGATGTCCTGGCCCACGTCCAGGCGGATGTCCACCAGGCCGGAGCTCTCCGTGCCCGCGCCGTAGGAGGAGGCGGAGATGAAGTCCACCTCCAGCGGCAGGTCGGTCTGGCGCACCAGGTCCGCCAGGAACACGAACGCCCCGCGCAGCACGCCCACCACGAGGGGGGCCTTCCCGGCGTAGTCGCGCTCGAGCTCCGCGGCGATCTCTCGCACGCGCGCATGGATCTGCTCAGGGGTCAGGAGGATCTGCTGCATGTCCTGCTCAAACATCGGTATCTGTCCTTTCATTCCATGTGTGTCGTTTCTCGTCTGTCTGGGTGTACCGCACGCGCAGTGCGGTCGTGCCCGCGGCGGCACACCGGTCCGCCTGCGGCCCGAGCAGGGCCGCGGCCAGGAGCGTGCCGTCCGGCCCCGCCAGCACCGGCAGGGCCGCCCGCTGTGCGCGGGGGAGCTTTTCGTCGATGTACCAGTCCTTCAGGGACTTTTCGGGCCGTCCGGGCGGCCGGAGCCGGTCGCCCGCCTGACGGGGCCGCAGGACCAGCGGCCAGCCGGGCGGTGTGAGATGGCATGCCGCGCCGCTCTGCGCCGCGTCGGCCGGTGCGGGGACCAGGTCGAGCGTCACGCGCCACCCGCCGGGCAGGTCCACCGTGCCCGGGCCGGGCACGGGGACCGGCGCGAAGGGCGCCGGCGCCGTCCAGTCGTCCCGGGGGACGAAGCAGAGGTCGTCGTAGTCCCGCCGGACCAGGATCCGGCCCGGCAGGTCCCGCTGGGCGGCCGGACCGGCCGAGGCCAGGTCCACCGCCGCAAGGAGAGAAGCCGCCGCGGTCTGATGCACGCCGAGCGCCGCCAGTGCCCGCCGCACCGCCCGCACGGCCAGGGGCCGCGGGGCCTCGCGCACCGCCCGGGCGGAGAGCCGGACGCCTGCGCCGTCCCGCCGCAGGGGCAGGGCCGCCGCCTTGTCGTCGAGGTAGGCCCGGTCCGCCCGCAGATGGGGCAGGGCCGCGGCCAGCGTCGCGGCGAAGGCAGGGTTCAGGTCCCGCAGGACCGGCATCACGTCGCGCCGGATGCGGTTGCGGGCGTAGGTCGGGTCGGCGTTGGAGCTGTCCTCCACGTGGGGGATGCCCTCCGCCGCCAGATAGGCCTCGATCTCGGCCCGGGTGCAGCCGAGCAGGGGGCGGATCAGCGCCCCGCGCCGGGGCGGGATGCCGCCCAGGCCGTCCAGCCCCGTCCCGCGCACCAGGTGCAGCAGGACGGTCTCGGCGTTGTCGTCGGCGTTGTGGGCCGTGGCGATCCGGTCGCAGCCGAGGTCGGCGGCGGCGGTCTCCAAGAAGGCGTAGCGCAGGTCGCGCGCGGTCTCCTCCAGCCCGCGTCCCTGCGCGGCCGCCGCGGCGCGCACGTCGCCGTGGCCGAGGCGCAGGGGGATCTCGTGCCGGGCGCACCAATCCGCGACGAAGGCGCGGTCCCGGTCGGACTCCGCCCCGCGCAGCCGGTGGTCGAAGTGGGCCGCCGCGACGGAGATGCCCAGGTCCGGGGCCAGCGCGCGCAGGGCCGTGAGCAGGGCCATCGAGTCCGCCCCGCCCGACACCGCGCACAGCACCCGGCAGCCCGGCGGGAGCAGCCCCTCGCGCGCCGCGAAGGTCCGCAGCCGCGCGGGCAGGCCGTTAGAGCTCGTCCGGGTCCTCATGGCGCGTCTCCACGGAAGAGAAGGCCGTGAACTCCGGCAGCCACTGGAGCGGGACGGTGGTCGTCTCGCCGCGCCGGTTCTTCGCGATGATGCACTCGGCCTGGTTGTGCTTGTCTGTGTCCTTATTATAATAGTCCTCACGATAGAGGAACATGACCACGTCCGCGTCCTGTTCGATGGCGCCGGACTCGCGCAGGTCCGAGAGCATGGGCCGCTTGTCCGACCGGCTCTCGTTGGCGCGCGAGAGCTGCGACAGGCACAGGATCGGCACGCGCAGCTCCTTGGCCATGATCTTCAGCGACCGGCTGATGTCGGCCACCACCTGCTGGCGGTTCTCCCCGGCGTACCGGGTGCCGGAGCCGGAGGACTGCATGAGCTGGAGGTAGTCGATGACCACCAGGCCCAGGTCCTCGACGCGGCGGCACTTGGCGTTCATGTCCGCCACGGACAGGGACGGGTCGTCGTCGATCAGGATCCGAGTGTGCGCCAGGGCCGTCGAGGCGATGGCCGCCTTCTCCCAGTCGCTGGCGCTGAGCTTGCCGGTCATGAGCTTCTTGTTGTCCAGGAACGCCTCGCTGGAGATCAGCCGCATCGCGAGCTGCTCCCGGCTCATCTCCAGGGAGAAGAAGACGACGGTCTTGCCGGAGGACTTGCCCGCGTGGAGCAGGACGTTCAGCGCGAACGAGGTCTTGCCCATGCCCGGCCGGGCGGCCAGGAGGACCAGCTCGGTCGGGTGCAGGCCGGTGAGCGTCCGGTCCAGGTCGCCGAAGCCGGTGGCCAGACCGGGGACGTCGCCGCCCTCGGCGGCCAGCGCCTCCAGCCGGGCGAACACGTCCACCAGGATCTTGGACAGCGGCTCCAGCCCCTGGACGCTCCGCCCCTGGCGGATGGCGAAGATGCGCTGCTCGGCCAGGTCGAGGACGCTCTGGGCGGTCTCGCCGCCCTGGCGGACCAGCTCGGTCAGCGCCCCGGCGGTCTCGCCGACGCTGCGCAGCAGGGCCTTGTCCTTGACGATGCGGACATAGGCCATGACGTTGGCGGCGGTGGGGGTGATGTCCATGAGCTGCATGAGATAGCGGCTCGTGCCCTCCTCCCAGACGCCGTCGAGCTTCATCTGGTCGAGGACGGTCACCGGGTCGATCGGCTTGGAGAAGCTGAACATCCGGTAGATCGTCTCATAGATGGCGCGGTCGGTCTTGTCGTAGAAGTCCTCGCCGCTGAGCTGCTCGATGACCTCGGGGATGCAGCGCGCGTCGATGAGCATCGCGCCCAGGACCGATTGCTCGGCCTCGGTGCTGTGGGGGACCTGGTGCAGGAGCAGGGCCTCATCCATCCGATCGCCTCCTCACAGGACGCCGCCGCTCACGCCTCGGTGACGAGGACGTGCAGGGTGCCGGTGATCTCATAGCCGAGCTTGCACTTGAGCGCATAGCTGCCGAAGCTCTTGATCGGCTCGTCCTGGACGATCTTGGCCTTGGCGATGGCGATGCCGTACTGCTCCTGGAGGGCGTCGGAGACCTCCTTGGAGGTCACGGCGCCGAAGAGCTTGCCGCCCGCGCCCGCACGGGCGGGGATCTTCACCTGCACGCCCTTGAGCTTCTCGGCGATGGCGAGGGCCTCGGCCTTCTCCTCGGCCTCGCGGGCGCGCTTGGCCTTGTCCTGCTGGCGCATCTTGTTCAGGTTGTCGGGGGTGGCCAGCTCGGCCAGGCCGTTGGGCAGCAGGTAGTTGCGGGCGTAGCCGTCGGAGACGTCCACGAGCTGACCGCGCTTGCCCTGGCCGCGCACGTCCTTCTGTAAGATGACTTTCATGATGGGTACCTCCTAAGTGTACGAGTTGGATATACGATATGGGGAAGACGGGGAGAGGGCAGGCGGTCAGCCCTCCTTCTCCTCGGCGAGATAGCAGGGGCAGGACCTTCTCCGGCGTCTTGCCTGGGAACTGTGCGCCGGCCGTGGCGGCGTTGCCGCCGCCGCCGAGCATCTCGGTGAGCACCTGCATGTTGATCGGCCCGGAGGACCGGGCGGACAGGCAGGTCTGGCCCGGCTCGGGGAAGAGGACGCAGGAGGCCTCGATCCCGGCGATGGTGAGAAGCCCGTCGGCGGCCTGGCCGGCGACGACGCGGCCCACGGGCCGGTCGGTCGTGGCGATGGCGATGCCGTGGCGGAACTCCCGCGCGGAGCGCATGATGTCGAACCGGGCGACGGTCTCGTCCAGGTCGCTCTGGAAGAGCTTGTTCACCTGGGCCATGTCCGCGCCGCACTTTTTCAGATAGGCGGCGATCTCGAAGGTCCGGGTGCCGGTGCGCATGGTGAAGCTCTTCGTGTCGAGCACCATCCCGGCGAGCAGGGCCTCGGCCTCGGGCCGGATGAGGTCGCCGGGGTCGAGCAGGTTCTGGTCCAGCTCGGCCACCAGCTCGCTGGCGGACGAGGCGTAGGGATCCTGGAAGCTCAGGGCCGGGTCCTGGATGTAGGACGCGGCGCGGCGGTGGTGGTCGATGACGACGACCCGTGCGCCGCAGTGGAGCAGCTCGGGCAGCTGGGTCTGCTCGGGCCGGTTCGTATCGACGACGACGACGAGGCAGTTCGGCCCAGCCAGGTGGCGGATCTCATCGGGGGGCAGGAAGACGCCTCGGTATTCCGCCAGGCCCATCAGGCGGCGGGTGAGGTCCTCGGCGGGGTACGGGCTCGGCGCGCGCACGGCGGAGACGGGCACGCCCTTCTTCCGGGCGATGGCGCAGACCCCGGCCACCGCGCCGATCACGTCGAGGTCGGGCTGCTTGTGGCCCATGACGCACACGTGCTCGGTGGTGGACAGCAGCTCACCGAGGGCGGAGGCGACGACGCGGCTCTTGACCTTCGTGCGGCGCTCGGTCTCCTTGCTGCGCCCGCCGATGAAGGAGAAGTCGTTCGCGTCCTTGACGACGACCTGGTCGCCGCCGCGGCTGAGCGCCATGTCGAGGGCGAGGGAGGCGAAGTGGTACAGCTCCTTGGGCGAGGCTGCGCCGACGCCGATGCCGATGGACAGCGTCGCGGCGACGCCGTTCGGGCTGAGCACGGTGCGCAGGTCGTCGAGGATGGAGAACTTCCGCTTGTAGAAGTCGCGCAGGTGGGCGGCGTCGCAGAGGAAGAGGTAGTGGTCGCGGTCATAGCGGCAGAGCATCCCCTCGGCGGGGGCGAGCCAGTTGGCGATGTGCTCGTTGATGACGGTCCGCAGGAGGGACCGCTGGCCCTCGTCCAGCCCGCGGCCGAGGTCCTCGTAGTTGTCGAGCAGCAGGATGGCGAGGACGGGACGGGAGCCGTCGTAGGCGGCCTTGATCTGGGCGTATTCGGTGATATCCACCCAGTACGTGGTGGCGAGGTGCTCCTCCTTGCTGCCGGTGGAGACGAGGTTGCCGAAGACGAGATATTGCCGGTCGCCGACGGGGATCGGCTCCGGGCTGATGTGCTCGCCGTCGAGCAGCCACTGGGTGGGGAAGCCGGGCACGAGGGAGGAGAGCTTCGTCTCGAAGAGGTGGTCCCGGTCGCCGGTGAGGTGCAGGAACCGCTCGTTGCTCCAGATGATGTCGTCGGTGTCGGGCCGGAAGAGGACGATGGGCAGCGGGGAGGAGAGCATGGTCCGGCGGGAGGCGGAATCGACGCCGCTCGTGACGCCGTCGAGGTAGCACAGGACCTCCTCCTTGCGTTTGGCGATGCCCGCGCGCAGATAGAGGTAGAGCAGCAGCACGGCCGCGATCTCGCCCAGGCACAGGGCGGGGTCGAACAGGCCGGTGAGCACGGCGAAGACGAGGCACAGCGCGAAAAAGGCGCGGAAGCCGGTGTCGGTGAGCCGTGAGAGGATCTTTTGGAAGGTCTGCGGACGCAAGGGGGCACCTCCTTTGGTCGGCGCGGGGGCCGACGGGGATGGCCGGTCCGAGAAGGGGACCGGAGTGGCCATAAGGAGCCGATGATAGATGATAATAGGATAGTACATTATAACACGATGCGCCCCGGGCCGCAAGGGAAAAAACTCGCCCCGTCCGGAGGGACGGGGCGGGGACAGCGTGTCAAAAAAGCCTCGCAGATGAGCGCCCTCAGGCGCCATGGAAGCGACCAACCGCCGAAGGCGGCTCTTAGGGAGCCCCAGTTTCGTGCCCGCAGGCACGAAATAGAGTCGAGTCATTTTCTCCGGCGACATGTGCGTCGGAGAAAATACTTCTCAGCCCACAAGTGTGCGAGTTGTCCGTCGAAGACGGACGGCGAGTGCATGCAGGGGGCTGCATCCCCTCTGTCGGAAAACCCCGCAGGGGTTTTTCGACAGCCTGAACCCGCCCCGTCCGGAGGGACGGGGCGGGGAGAAAGACGGTCGGGATGCGCACGCACCCAAGCCTCCCTTGCGTAAAGGGAGCCTGGCGCTCGAATGATACGCGGACGGGACCGCCCTCACTCGATCGGCGTGAGCGCGCCGGTGGTGGAGTCGATGACATAGCCGCGCACGCGGATGTCGGTGGGGATGAGCGGATGGGTACGGATCGTCTCGACGGTGTCGCGGACGGACTGCTCGACGGTGTCGAACCCGGCGAGCCAGCGCGGGAAATCGACGCCGCAGAACTTCATCAGGTCGATGTGGTCCTGGGGGACGCCGCGGGCGAGCATGTGCTCGATCATCAGGTCGCTGTCGATGTGCTGTACGCCGCAGTCGGTGTGGCCGATGACCATGACCTCCTCGACGCCCAGCTCGATGATGGAGACGAGCAGGCTGCGGATGACGCTGCCGAAGGGGTCGGTGACGACGCCCCCGGCGTTCTTGATGATCTTGACGTCGCCGTTGCGCAGACCGAGGGCGGCGGGGAGCAGCTCGACCAGGCGGGTGTCCATGCAGGTGAGGATGGCGAGCTTCTTGTCGGGATACTTGCTGGTCTCGTACTGCCGCCAACGCTCCTCGGCGACGAACTGTTCATTGTAGCGCAGGATCTCTTCTATCATGGGGGCCTCCTTTTTCGGCGTGTGGCGTGACCGGCAAATGACCGGCAAATAAGCGGCGTCCAATATATAGGGTCTCCATCTGAGCCAGAACTATATATTGTGGTTTTGTGAGGTGTATGCGGCAAGGGACGAAACGACCGGCAAATGACCGGCGGTCAAGCCCAGAAGGGAACGTAACACATGTATTTGTTCGAGGTCGTGGGGTCGAGAGGCTTGATGGCCCCGTCTGTGACGGCTTCTTTGATGAGGCGAGAGATGCTCCCGGCAGAGGAGCGTTCCAACCCGAAGCGCTCTCTCAGAGAGCTGTTCGTCAACTGGTCCCCCTGCACGTGCAGGATGCAGGCGTGGAAGCAACAGGCATGGAGCCGCGCCTCTCGCGAGAGGGCCGAGAACGGGACCATCGCGAACAGCGTGACCTTCGTGCTCTCTTCGTAGAGCTCGATGCGAGGAGCGGGCAGCTGCGCCTGCTCACAGGTCAGGACGATCTTGTCCCATCCGGTGCCGAGCTCTTCGCACATCCTCGATCGCCGCATCATAGCGGCCAGCCGCTCGTTCCGTGACCGGGGCGGATCGTCGATGATGCGGCGCACATCGACCAGAGGGAGACCGGGATTGGTGATCTCGATGCGGTCAGAGAACAGCTCGACGGTCGGTCCGGCACCGGAGACGGAGAGATCCTGATGGATCAAGGCATTCGCGACGGCCTCTCTGACGGCTAGGAGCGGATAAGCGGCCCGCTTCTCGCGCAGGACACCGGGGATCGGCTCCTGCGAGGGGATCAGGGCTTCGAGGGATCTCATCAGGCCCTCGAAGCCCGCGGCATAGCCTTGCGCGATCGCCTCATCCTTAGAGAGCGCCGCAGCCAGTTCTCCAGCTCTTCGTTTCCTTTTTTCAGGGTGAGTAGGTCATAGGTCGTGCCCACGAGCGCATGCGTATCGTCGCTGATGCCCCACAGGAAGTAGGCGCGATCCTTCTCCTCCAGCGCAGCGCCGTTGGCCAACGCGCAGATATCGGCCCCGATCATGTCCGGGTCGTAGTTATCGTGCTTGAATTCGAGCCAGGCCGATTCGCTTGGATAGCTGCACAAGGTGCGCACCAGCGTGTCGAGGTTCTCCATCCTGCCAGCTCCTTTCGTGCGTTCCTATTCTTCCTGGCCTGATTATATCCGAAGCGCGTCGGATGCGCAAGATGGACATCGAAAGGAGGGGTGAAGGAAAGCATGTCGGAGCAGTCCCTGAAGCCTCGAAAAACGCTTGGGCCAGCCGGCTGCGTCCCGTCCGAACGAAACAAAAGGGCACACCGCCACGCGGTGTGCCCTTCCTCTCGATGGAGCAGGTAAAGGGAGTCGAACCCTCCTATTAAGCTTGGGAAGCTTACGTTCTACCGATGAACTATACCTGCATGCCCCGATATCGGAGCTTTATTATAGCATAGTTCCCGGCAGGATGCAAGAGGGAGATCGGGAAAACCTTAGGACTTTCTGTCGGCCCCGTCGAGCATGTCCTCAGCGGCCTTGCCGACGTCGCGCGCGGCGTCCTTGGCGGCCCGGCTGAGGTCCCGGCCCATCTCCTTCGCGTCGTCGCCCATGTCCCGGGCGGCGTCCGTGATCTTGTCGCGGTCCTCGTTGATCGCTTCGCCGTCCTGGCTGCGGGGGCGATGGCCGCTCTCGGCGGCGCCCGCGTCGGCGCCGTGGGCCCATTCCTTATAGCGCTCCGCCGGCGTGTCGGCGCTCTCCATGCGGTGCCAGCCGGAGGCACGGGTCGAGACGTTCGAGTGCGCGCCCGCAGCGTCCTTCTGCGTGCCGCAGCCCATCGGCACGGCCAGCAGGCCGAGGACGAGCGCGGCGGACAGCAGTCTGCGCAGCATAACGATCCCTCCTTCGTCATAGTCATCATGCGGCACGATGCCGCGAGGGTAGTATGCGCAGCGGGACGGCGGACGATGGCAGGGAATTTTTTCGCGTTTGGTGGCGAAGTCACATACTGTGCGTGCTGTTTTGGGTAAGATAGGATCACCGAAAGGGAGATACGAACACACGATACGATATAATAAAATAATAAAACACAAGACCGAAAGGAGAACATACGATGGAACTGAAAGGCAGCAAGACCGAAGCCAACCTGTGGGAGGCGTTCGCCGGGGAGAGCATGGCCCGGAACAAGTACACCTATTACGCCAGCCAGGCCCGCAAGGACGGGTATGAGCAGATCGCGGCGTTCTTCGAGGAGACCGCCGGCAACGAGAAGGAGCACGCCAAGCTGTGGTTCCGCGAGCTGGGCGGCATCGGCAAGACGCCGGAGAACCTGATGGCCGCCGCCGAGGGCGAGCACGACGAGTGGACCTCCATGTATCAGCGCATGGCCGAGGAGGCCCGCGAGGAGGGCTTCCACCGGATCGCGGACCTGTTCAAGGGCGTGGCCGAGATCGAGAAGTCCCACTACGAGCGGTACCTGAAGCTGCTGGAGAACCTGGAGAACGACGAGGTCTTCAAGCGCAGCTCTGTCCGCGTGTGGTACTGCCGCAACTGTGGGCACCTGGAGTACAGCAACGAGGCCCCCGCGGTCTGCCCCGTCTGCGGACACCGTCAGTCCTTCTTCGAGCAGAAGGCCGAGAACTATTGATCCTCAACACATCGACAGGCCCCCGCGCGGCGATCCGCGCGGGGGCCTTCCCCGTCCTCATGGGAGCGGGCCGTCCGTCCCGCCGATCAGCAGCCGCGCGCCCACCGCGGCCAGGAGCAGCCCCGGCGGCGTCCCGTCCGGCAGGGGGACGCACAGCTCCTGCCGCTCCCACCGGCGGCCGTCCAGGCCGACGAGGTCCCGCTGGAGCGCCACGAGCGCCGTGCGGTCGCCCACGCTGGAGAGCGTGAGCGTGTCCCGCGGAGAGAAGCCGTAGCTCACCACCCAGCCCGCCTGCGCCAGGCCCGGTCCCACCCGGCCCGGCGTGAGCAGCGCCCGGCACCGCCCGGCCACCGGACCGATCCAGTCCGGCCCGACCACCAGCAGGTCCGGCCCCGCCGCCCACGGCACCAGCACCGCCCCGTGCTCCGCCAGCGCCCGGCGCAGCCGCGCGCCCGCGCCCAGGATCCCCACCGTCACCATCGCCCTCGGCCCCCTTTCCCCTCTAGGATGCGGCCGATGGACACGATCATCCCCGGAACGGGAGTTTTTCTTGACTTTTCTGGCCGTTGGTCCTAGAATAGACTCTATCTGAAGATCATTCGCCCGGTCCGTCCGGGACAAGGATAGAGAGGGAACTACTATGGCTAAGGACAACAAGAAGAAGGTCGAACAGATCACCGATATGGAGGTCGATTTCGCCCAGTGGTACACCGACGTGTGCAAGAAGGCGGAGCTGATCGACTACTCCTCCATCAAGGGCATGTTCATCTACCGCCCCTACGGCTACGCCATCTGGGAGAACATCCAAAAGGAGCTGGACCGCCGCTTCAAGGAGACCGGGCACGAGAACGTCTACCTGCCCATGCTGATCCCGGAGTCCCTGCTCCAGAAGGAGAAGGACCACGTCGAGGGCTTCGCGCCCGAGTGCGCCTGGGTGACCTACGGCGGCAGCGACGAGCTGGAGGAGCGCTGCTGCATCCGGCCCACGTCCGAGACGCTCTTCTGCGAGCATTATAAGAACATCATCCACTCCCACCGCGATCTGCCGAAACTGTACAACCAGTGGTGCTCCGTCCTGCGCTGGGAGAAGACGAGCCGCCCCTTCCTGCGCCACCGCGAGTTCCTGTGGCAGGAGGGCCACACGATGCACGCCACCGCCGAGGAGGCCCGCGAGGAGACCCAGCGGATGCTGGACGTCTACGCCAGCTTCCTGGAGGACGTGCTGGCCATGCCCGTGGTGAAGGGCCAGAAGACGGACAAGGAGAAGTTCAACGGCGCGGAGGAGACCTACACGGTCGAGTGCATGATGCACGACCACAAGGCGCTCCAGTCCGGCACGTCGCATTACTTCGGCGACGGCTTCGCGAAGGCGTTCGACATCACCTTCACCGGGACGGACAACAAGCTGCACCATCCGCACCAGACGTCCTGGGGTGTCTCCACGCGGATGATTGGCGGCCTGATCATGACGCACGGCGACAACGATGGTCTGGTGCTGCCGCCGCGTATCGCGCCGGTGCAGGCGATGGTGATCCCCGTCGCCCAGCACAAGCCGGGCGTGCTGGACGCGGCCGGTGCGCTGCTCGACCGCCTGCTGGCGATCGGCGTGCGGGCGAAGATGGACGACTCCGACCAGTCCATGGGCTGGAAGGCCGCGGAGTATGAGATGAAGGGCGTGCCGCTGCGCATCGAGCTGGGCCCGAAAGACATCGAGAACGGCCAGTGCGTGCTGGTGCGCCGCGACTCCGGCGAGAAGGTGCCGGTGGCGCTGACGGACCTGGAGAAGGCCGTGCCGGAGATGCTCGACGCGATCCACCAGGGCCTGTACGACCGGGCCAAGCGCAACCTGGAGGACCACATCTTCCCGGCGTTTTCGCTGGAGGAGGCGAAGCAGCTCCAGGCGGAGCACGGCGGCTTCATCAAGACGATGTGGTGCGGCGAGCTGGCGTGCGAGCTGAAGATGAAGGAGGAGGCCGGGATGACCTCCCGCTGCGTGCCGTTCGAGCAGGAGCACCTGAGCGACACCTGCCCCATCTGCGGGCGCGCCGCGAAGAAGATGATCTATTGGGGCGTGGCGTACTGATCGCGGTCGCTGCGTTGGGATAAAACGGAAAACTCCGGCCCGCCCTTGACAGGGCGGGCCGGAGCGGTTATACTAGGGTCAGGAAGGGTCGCCAGTGATGGTCGGCTCTCTAGTGGTTCAAATCGTTCCCGAAGGAACGCTGACCGTCAGGGGTGACGACCTGGCGGTCATTTTTTTCTGCTTTCGCAGAGGGCGAGGATGCCTACGAGAAGCGTCGCCGCCTGGAGGACCAGGCTCGCGATCTCATAAAGACCCATATACCCACCCCCTTCCTCGAAGAGAAGGGAGAAAATGAAGCCCCCTTCTCCACTGTAAGTAAGAAGAGAGTCGACCACCATGTTGCTGACGGACCCCTCTGGCCGTCGTACAACCTTGGGCTTAGCATATCATACTTCGACAGGCCATGCAAGCCCTGCGCCGGGATCTGTCCGCCTTTTTCGCCCCTTCTGGCCTGCGGCTGCATTCTGGCCATATCAAATAAAACGGGATTGGGGATGGCATCATGGTCAGTGGTATGGTATCCTGTCTCCATCGTGATACGAATACGAAGGAGGATCTTCCGCCATGAAGCGCATCGTCAGCATCCAAGACATTTCCTGCCTGGGCAAGTGTTCCCTCACCGTCGCCCTGCCCATCATCTCCGCCATGGGCGTCGAGGCCTGTGTCGTCCCCACCGCCGTCCTGTCCACCCACACCGGCGGGTTCAAGGGCTTCACCTTCCACGACCTCACCCAGGAGATCGCCCCCATCGCCGACCACTGGCAGAAGGAAGGCATCTCCTTCGATGCCATCTACACCGGCTACCTCGGCTCCTTCGAGCAGATCGAGCTCGTCTCCCAGTTCTTCGACCGCTTCGGCGGCGACGGCACCCTCGTCTACGTCGATCCCGCCATGGCCGACGACGGCAAGCTCTACCCCGGCTTCACCCCCGAGTTCGCCAAGACCATGGGCAAGCTCTGCGGCAAGGCGGACGTCATCGTCCCCAACCTGACCGAGGCGTCCTTCATGCTCGGCATCGACTACGTCGGCGACGACTACGACGAGGCCTACATCCGCAAGATCCTCAAGGACCTCACCGGTCTCGGCTGCAAGACCGCCGTGCTCACCGGCGTCTCCCTGGAGCCGGGCAAGATCGGCGCGATGGCCTATGACTCCGTCACCGACACCTATTCCAGCTATTACAACGAGAAGCTGCCCGTCCACTTCCACGGCACCGGCGACGTCTTCGCCTCCGCCTGTGTGGGCGCGCTGATGAACGGCCGCGACCTCACCGGCGCGCTGAAGGTCGCCGTCGATTACACCCTCGAATGCATCCGCGAGACCCAGAAGGACCCCGACGCCAACTGGTACGGCGTCAACTTCGAGTCCGCCATCCCCATGCTGGTCCACAGCCTGGGCAGATGAATCAGAACAGACAGACGCCCCGGACCATGCGGTCCGGGGCGTTTTCGTCGTATGCGCTCACTCACGGCGCAGCTTCGCACTGAGTCAAAGCCACCGTCCCAGCGATGAGACCGCCGGACGCAGTCGCTTCGATCACCAAGAGATAGCTCCCCCTATCGGCGGTGCGGTGGTGATAGACCACAGCATCCTGGGCGTGACCCGGTACCGACAGCTGCGCTACGATCGTCTGCGGTCCTTGATCGATCCGTCGGAGGTAGACCGTGACAGCTTCGCCCGTGGTGTTCTGGAACCAGACGCACAGGCGATTCCCTTCTTGGGCGACGGTGCTAAAGCTCGGACTGCGCCAATCCCCGGCAGTAGAGCGGACGGTCTCGCTGAAGGCGACTCGACCGGGGACGTAGATCGCGTCGGCGAACGCTGCGTCGAAGATCGCGTCATCCTGTCTCTGCACGATATGGGCCGTCAGGAGCACGCTCGCGAGGACGAGCGCAGCGATCAGAGCCGTCAGGAGCGCGGCACGCTTCCTGCGCGCCTGCCTGTGATGCGAAGGCGGCGGAGGATCTTCTCCATACAGGAGCTCGTCCAGCGTGACCCCATAGAGGTCGCGCAACGCAAGCAGGTTCTCCGTCGAGGGCAAGGTGGCCCCGACCTCCCAACGCGAGATCGCTTGGCGAGAGACATCCAGCGCTTCGGCCAGATCGGCCTGGGAAAGGCCCTTTTGCTTCCGGAGATAGGTCAGCCGATCCGCTGAGCTCACTTCATCACCCCGTTCCTATGCTGTGGTGTCGTCTCTACTATACCACGAGGAGCCTTGCCGCACAAGAGGGAGGGGCCCCGGACCCGATCGGTGGTCTGGGGCCCCTCGTATTCATCGATCAGGATCATCGACGGACTGTGTCAGTGTGAGCGCCCCGGCGATCGGCCCGCCCTCCTGGGTCGCCTCGACTCGGAGGATGTAGGAACCGGATGCCGCGTCCTCTGCGTAGTAGGTCTCGCTGGCCTGCGCCCCGCCATCGACCCGCAGCAGGATGACGCTGCCATAATCGTCCGAAGGTGAGATCGTCCCATCTGCTTCGAGCCGCAGCAGGATGACTGTGACCCATTGGTCCGTGAGGTTGTGGAACTGGACACGAAGGTAGTTCCCTCCGGAGGGGTCGGGCTGGAACACCTCGTCCTGATATGAACTGGAGGACGGATCTGTGCCCTCCTGGAGCCAGAACCAGGTCCCCAGCGTGGAATGGATCGCGTCATCGAATAGGACGACAGGGTCCGCTTTCTCCGTGGAGCAGGCACATAACGCGCACAGGCATAGGACCAGAGACAGCGCCAATGCGAGCTTTTTCTTCATGTTGTAGCTACCTCTCTTTCCCTGAAGCTATTGAAATGGCTTAGAGGGTGACATACTGCGCAACAGAAGCGGTCCCCCGGATAGCGCCACCGGACTGAGTTGCCTCGATGCGCAAGAAATACCGCCCGGTATCGGCAGAGTTCTGGAAATAGACCTCGCTGTTTTGCGCGTTTCCGGCGACCGTCATCTGGTCAACGATCCTGTCTGCCCCTAGATCGATTCGATAGAGATAAACGGTGACATATTCCGATGTCGTGTTGTTGAACCAAAAACGAATATACTTTCCGTGTTCGGCCTCAGCCGAAATGATACCAGAATCCCACGCACCGCTGGTACTGGAGACGTTTTGCCGGTATAAGACACTTCGCGGAGAGACAGCGTTCATATCCGACATCGTCGCATCGCCGGCAATCGGGGCTTCCAACGCGCAAGCGCTCCCACACATCGCACAGATGCCCATGATGAGGGTCAGCCCCAGGCAGAGGAGTTTTTTCATGTTCATTTTCGTTTTCATGTGTATACCTCCTGTCGTTTCGTTTGAAATCCCTTTGGGCCCCTTGGTCTGCTCCGCGGCGCATACCGTGGGATGTCCCTGTCGTGACAGCTCGTCACTATGGGCCCATCGTACCGGCTGTTCTGTGATCTGTCGACCGCATCGGGCCGACAAAGGGGGAAACTCTTGGTTGCGGGGGCGTTTTTTGAACAAAAAGGAGACCGTCAGGGGCAAGACCTGACGATCTCCTTTGCTCTTGGGCCGTCCCTATCGGGGGACGCGATCTTATAGATACCGCTCCAGCACCTTCGCCACCCCGTCCTGGTCGCAGGTGTCGGTGACGATGTCCGCCGCGCGGCGGACGTCCTCGTGTCCGTTGCCCATCGCCACGGACACCCCCGCCAGCCGGAGCATCGGCAGGTCGCTGCGCTCGTCGCCCGCCGCCAGCACCGCCGCCGGGTCGATCCCCAGCCGTGCCAGCAGCCACGCCAGCCCCGAACCCTTGTCCGCCGAGCCGTCTACGACCTCCAGGTCCCGCGGCGACGGATGCACGAAGCCGATCTGCGGCACCGCCGCGGCCAGCGCCGCCTGCAAGGCGTCGCGCGTCGCGCCGTCCGGGCCGAGGAAATACAGCTCCTCCACCGGCAGCGGCTCCGCGCGGAGCAGGTCCGCCGCCGTGCCGGGCAGGACCGTCCGGCTGCTGCGCAGATAACGCTCCATCGCCGTGCCCGCGTGGCAGCGCATGAGCGTGTCGAAATCCGCCTGCGAGACGTAGGCCATCCCGCCGCGCACGACCTCCCGCAGCCCCGGGAACGGCTCCGCCGCCGCCAGCACCGCCGCCGCCGTCTCCGGCGGCAGCAGCCGCTCGTGCAGGACCGTGCCCGCCGCCACGTCCGCGACCTTCACGCCGTTGGACGTCACCGCGTACCGCAGGCCCGGCAGCGTCCGCACCTCCTCCGGCAGGGCCGGACGGCCCGTCACCGGGACGATCCACACGCCCCGCGCCGCCAACGCCGCCAGCACCGCCCGGCAGCGGTCCGAGACGCGCTTGTCCGTGTCCAGCAGCGTCCCGTCCAGATCCAGCGCCACCAGGCGCAGCTCCTTTCCAACCATCTCGACCGCCTCCTGTTCCTTGTTCCTCCCATCATACCACAGTTCGACCGATCCCGCCACCCCTCTCCTGCGCCGCCCTTGCGCCGGGGCCGGGGCTGTGGTACACTGGAAGGACATCATAAGGAATCGAGGTCTCCGTCCTATGTCCGACCGTCCCTATCCCTCCCTCACCGTCAACGAGAAGGCCGAGCGCGCCCTGCGCGCCGGGCATCCCTGGGTCTACGCCGCCGAATGCAGCGCGCCAGACCGCCCCTGCGAGAACGGGGCCATCATCGACGTGCTCAGCCGCAAGGGCCGCTGGCTCGGGGCCGGGCTGTACAACGACCGGTCCAAGATCCTCGTCCGCGTCCTCTCCCGGAACACGAACGACCGGTTCGACGAGGGCTTCTGGCGCCGCCGCGTCCAGTACGCCGTCGATTACCGCCGGACCGTCATGGGGCCGGACTTCGATGCCTGCCGCCTCATCTTCGGCGAGGCGGACGGCTTCCCTGGCCTGACCGTGGACCGCTTCGGGGACATCCTCGTCACCGAGGTCCTCTCCCTCGGCATCGAGCAGCGGAAGGACCTCATCTATCGCGCCCTCGTGGAGACTCTCGCCGGGCTGGGCGTGACCGTCCGCGCCCTCTACGAGCGCAACGAGGCCGCCCTGCGCGAGAAGGAGGGGATGGAGCGCACGAAGGGGCCCTACCCGCTCCCCGGCCTCGCCACGGACCTGGACGGCCACGTGCTCCTCACGGAGAACGGCATCGTCTACGACGTGGACTACATCGAGGGCCAGAAGACCGGCTTCTTCCTCGACCAAAAGTACAACCGCCGCGCCGCCGCGGCCCTCGCGCCGGGGCGGCGGGTCCTCGACTGCTGTACCCATACGGGGGCCTTCGCCCTCAACTGCGCCAAGGCCGGGGCCGCGCACGTGACGGCGGTGGACGTCTCCGCCCAGGCCGTCGCCGCCGCGAAGGCCAACGCTGAGCGGAACGGGCTGGGGAACGTCTCGGTCGTCCAGGCGGACGTCTTCGACCTGCTCAGCGGCCTGGTCCGGGAGAAGCAGCGGCCCTACGACTTCATCATCCTCGACCCGCCCGCCTTCACCAAGAGCAGCAGCACGGTGCAGAGCGCCTTCCGGGGGTATAAGGAGATCAACCTGCGCGCGATGAAGCTCCTGCCGCGCGGGGGCTATCTCGCGACGTGCTCGTGCTCGCACTTCATGACGCCGGGACTGTTCACGAAGATGCTGCGCGAGGCGGCCTGGGACGCGCAGGTCTCCCTGCGGCAGATCGAGGAGCGCCGCCAGGCCCCGGACCACCCGATCCTCTGGGGCGTGCCGGAGACGGAGTACCTGAAGTTCTTCCTGTTCCAGATCGTGTGAGGGGGTCTTGCGCGTCCCGTCGAAATATGCTATGCTGAGCGCAAGGTCATACGATGGCCGGTTGGGCCCGTCAGCAAAATGGTGGTTGGCTCTCTTCTTACTTAACGGTAGAGGAGGGAGCAGCTGTTCTCCCTTCTCATACGGAAGGGGGTGGGCAATGAGCCTTTATGAGATCGCGAGCCTGGTCTTCCAGGCGGCAACGCTCCTCATAGGTATCCTTGCCCTCTGCGAAAGCAGAAAAAATGACCGCCAGGTCGCTGCCCCTGACGGTCAGTGTTCCTTAAGGAACATATCTTGTAAACGTTAGAGAGCCGACCATCACTGCCGGTCCCTTCTGACCCTAGTATATCCTTCCCGGCCCGCCCTGTCAAGGGGCGGGCCGTGGTTTTCCTGTCCAGAGCATTTCCCTCTTGACGAGTGCAGTCTAATGTGTTAGACTACGGCTGTCTAAACGAATAGACTGGAGGGATCGACATGCAAGATCAAGCACTGTCCAACGCTGACCGCAAGCTCCTGGACCTCGTCTGGGCCGCGCAGCCCGTCTCCTCGCCGGAGCTGTGCCGCCGCGCGGAGCAGGCGCTCGGCTGGAAGCGCACGACCACCTACACCGTCCTCAAGCGCCTGATCGGCAAGGGCTACCTCAAGAACGAGGACGCCACCGTCACCGCTCTCGTCCCACGGGAGGAGGTCCAGGAGGCCGACGGCCAGGCCGTCCTCTCCCGGTCCTTCGGCGGCTCGCTGCCATCCTTCCTCGCGGCCTTCCTGCGCAGCGGGTCGGTCAGCGACCAGGAGGCCGCCGAGCTGGAGCGGATGCTCGCCGATTACCGCCAGGGACACTGACCGAAAGGAGCCGATATGGAACAGTTCTGCCACACCCTCTTGACCATGGACCTCTCCGCGGCGACCGCGGCCGTCGTGGTCCTCCTGGTGCGGCTGGCGTTGAAGAAGGCCCCGCGCTGGCTCACCTGTCTGCTGTATCTCGCCGTCCTCTTCCGCATGGTCTGCCCCGTGGGGCTCCCCGCACCGGTGAGCCTGATGCCGCAGGCCGTCCCGCAGGTCACCCAGATCGTCCTGCCCCCCGCACCGGTGACGCAGGACGCCGTGGGGCAGGCCCCGGCGGAGTCGGCCACGCGCCCGGCCGCATCCGCTGCACCTGCCGCCGCTGCGGCGGAGGAGGCCCCGGCCGCGTTCGACTGGCCACGCGCCGTGACCGCCGTCTGGGCCATCGGGACCGCCGCCGTTCTCCTGCACGCCGGGCTCTCCTACCTCCGGCTCCGACGCCGGGTCGCGGACGCCGTGCGGGTCGAGGAGGGCGTCTATGAGACCGACGCGATCGACACGCCCTTCCTCTGCGGGATCCTGCGCCCGCGGATCTATCTGCCCGTCGGCCTGTCCGAGCCGGACCGGCGGTACGTCCTCCTGCACGAGCGCGCCCATCTGGCCCGCTTCGACCATGTGACGAAGCCGCTGGCCTATCTGGCCCTCGCGGTCCACTGGTTCGACCCGATCCTGTGGCTGACCTACCGGACCTATTGCCGGGACGTGGAGACGGCCTGCGACCAGCGGGTCGTCCGGCGCTTCGACCGGGCGGACACCGCCGGGTACGGTGCGGCGCTCCTCCACCTCGGCCGCCGGACGCCCCTGCCCGCCGGTGGCCCGCTGGCCTTCGGCGAGGGCGACACCGGGCGGCGGATCGCCGAGGTGCTGCGGTACAAGCGGCCGATCGTCTGGATGCTGGTCCTCGCCGCGGCGGTGGTCGCGGTGGTCGTGGGCCTGCTGGCGGCGGACCCGACCGAGCGGCACGGGCCGCAGCTCCAGGGCGCGCCCATCGCCCAGGCGTGGGCCATCGGGAGCTACGACGTCGCCGCTCTGCCGGACGACCTGCGCGACGACCTGGTGAAGATCCTGAAGCCCGCGGTCGGGGCCACGCAGGCGAGCGCCCGCCTGTCCGAGCTGGGCCAGGGCGAGGGGCCCGTCGTCCGCCTGACCACGGAGGCGGGCACGACCGTCTACTATCTTGCCCGCACGGCGGCGGGAGCGTATCAGCTCGCCCGGAGCGACCGGGACTCCTACGCGGACCCGGAGCTGCACCTCCTCGCCCTCGCCGACGGGACCGCCGAGGCGCTCGACGGCTGGTTCGTCTCGCTGGACGACTATCTCCGGGTCGGCCGGGCCGATGCGTTCTATGACGGCGGGAAGCTCCCTTACATCGGGGACAACAGCGCCGTCGTGGACCTCCTCCAGCGCCTGACCGCCGACAGTCCGGCCCTCGCGGACCGCACCTGGACGGCTCAGCTCCAGACGACGACGGAGCCGTATGGCGTGACGATCGTCCTGGTCGAGGGCGCGCCCTTCCCGGGCGGCGAGGCGCAGTTCGGGGCCTACTGCGACGCGGTCGGCCGGGCGTTCCTGGCCCTCGTGGCAAACGCCGGGACCGTCACCTGGACCTGCGGCGACTGGTCCACCACCGTCGCCTACGATCCGGCCGAGACGCCGGACCTGAAGACGATCGACCGGGATGGGTTCCGCGCGCTGTACGCCGAGATGAAGGCGGCCGAGGCCGTCTGTGCCGCCCAGGCGGGGGAGAGCAGCACCGAGTACGTCTTCGATCGGGTGCTGTTCGCCGCGCCGTCCCAGGGGCTGGAGCCGGAGCAGACCAGCGGCTCGGTCACGCTCACCGGGCAGGAGCTGACCGTCTCGCTCTCCCGACCCGAGGGCACCATGCCCACCTGGGCGCGACCCTGGCCGGGACGGGGACTGTCCCCGGCGGGGCGCAAAAGATGATCGCGCCCTCCGGCGAGGTCCAGCTCCAGTTCCGGCAGGATGCCAGCGCGCCCTATGACTGCCTCAGCTACCGGACCTCCGAGGGCGGCGAGTACCGGCTCTACGGGGACGGGCCGCAGCGTGTCAAAAAAGCCTCGCAGAGTTTCGCGCTCGGAAGCGCGAAATAAGATCAAATCATTTTCTCCGGTGACAT
>CAKTJM010000006.1 GCA_934567745.1 uncultured Eubacteriales bacterium
TGACCAATTTCAACAGATAGAATTTGGGCGTTTTCCCCCGGTTTTTTTGTGCTTTTCGGAGTTTTTTCCGTCACGGACCGTTTTTCCCCTTCCCTTTTCCGTTCCCTGTGGTAGAATCATGGGCGAAACGACCATAGCAAGGAGGACCATACCTATGTTACGACCCGGCATCGCTTTCGAGCAGACCTTCGCTGTCACCGAGGACCTGACCGCCCGCGTCGTCGGCAGCGGCACCCTCGACGTGCTCGCCACCCCCGTCATGATCGCCCGGATGGAGGAGGCCGCCTGGCGCGCCGTCGCGCCGGAGCTCCCGGAGGACAGCGGCACCGTCGGCACCCACATGGACGTCAAGCACGTCAGCCCCACCCCCGTCGGCATGGACGTCACCTGCCGGGCGGAGCTGACCGAGGTGGACGGCCGCCGGCTCGTCTTCCGCGTCACCGCGCAGGACGCCGCCGGTCCGATCGGCGAGGGCGTCCACGAGCGCGCCGTCATCCAGAACGAGCGCTTCGTGAGCAAGGCGCAGAAGAAGCGCGCCGCCGAGTGAGCTCTCCCCTATCAGGACGACGAAGGCCCGCGGGATCGCGATCTGATCCCGCGGGCCTTTCCCTGTATCCGTATCGCGCTCAGAACACCAGCCAGGTCACCAGCGGCAGGGTCACGGCGCACAGGACCGTGCTCAGGAAGTTGATCCGCGATGCCAGGCGGTCGTCCGCCCCGAACTGCACGCTCAGGATCGTGATCATCGCCGCCGACGGGCAGGCCATCTCGATCGCGTACACGCCCAGGGTCTGGGTCCCCTCCGGCAGGATCAGGCCCATCACCACCCAGCACACCAGCGGACAGACCACCAGCCGCACCAGGCTCAGGGCATAGCACCGCACGTCGCGCAGCGCCTCGCGCATCGGCACCGCGCTCAGCGAGACGCCCACGATGACCATCGACATCGGCACCGTCGCCGCGCCGAGGGTCGAGAGCGTGTCCGCGATCAGACCGGGCACGGGGATCTCGAACAGGAACAGCACGATCGCCAGCACCGTCGCCACCAGCGGCGCCGTGAGCACGTCGCGCGGTCGGAACGGGCCGCGCTCCGCCCGCAGCAGCGCCACGCCGACCGTGTACAGCAGCAGGTTGAACGGGATGTTCGTCAGCGAGGCGCTGAACACCGCCTCCTTGCCGCACACCGCCTCCACCACCGGGAAGCCGATGAACATGTTGTTCATGAAGAACACGGACAGCATCGCCACGTCGCGGTCCTTCCCGCGGAAGCCCAGCACCCGCGCCGCCAGCCAGCCGATCGCGCCGCTGAGGAGGAAGCCCGCGAACGCCGCCGCCAGGGCCAGCGCCAGCTCCTCGCCCGCCAGCTGCGGCTCCACGTTCGCCACCGAGCTGAGGATCATGCCAACGATGAACACGCTCATCACCAGCTTGCTCGCCTTGCGGCTGAACGCCGCGTCGATCCAACCGGCCCGCGCGCAGCCGAAGCCCACCAGCATCAGCAGGACCAGCATCACCATCTTCTCCAGGACGATCAAGGCCGACATCGGCTCGTCCCTCCTCTCATCCTCTGCTCAGAAAAGGACTGCCGCTCGCGGCAGTCCTTTTTCTCTCTGTTCGCTGTGGTATCTCAGACCTTGATCTCGGTCCCCTGGCCGCTCAGCGCGTCCGGATAGCGCGCGAGCACCGGCGCGATCTCGTCGCGCAGGAAGGCGTCCACCTGCTCCGGGCAGCAGCCGATGTACGCCGACGGGTCCAGATGGCCCATGACCTCCTCGCGGGTCAGGCCGAAGGCCGGATCGGCCGCGATGCGTTCGAGCAGGTCGTTCTCCTTGCCCTCGTCCTTGACCCGGTGGCCCGCCGCCAGAGAGTGGGTGCGGATCCGCTCGTGCAGCTCCTGCCGGTCGCCGCCGCGCTTGACGGCGTCCATCAGGATGTTCTCCGTGGCCATGAAGGGCAGCTCCTCCATGACGTGGCGCTCGATGACCTTCGGGTGGACGACCAGACCGGAGCAGACGTTCTCATACAGGCTCAGGATCGCATCGACCGCGAGGAAGGCCTCCGGCACGCAGATGCGCTTGTTCGCGGAGTCGTCCAGCGTCCGCTCGAACCACTGGAGGGAGGCGGTCATGGCCGGGTTCACCGCGTCGGCGATGACGTAGCGCGCGAGGGCGCAGATGCGCTCGGAGCGCATGGGGTTGCGCTTATAGGGCATGGCGGAGGAGCCGACCTGATGGGCCTCGAACGGCTCCTCGATCTCCTTCATGTGGCACAGCAGACGCATGTCCGTGCCGAACTTGTGCGCGGACTGGGCGATGCCGGACAGGGTCGCCAGGATGGCGGCGTCCACCTTACGGGTGTAGGTCTGGCCGGAGACCGGCTGCACGAGGGCGAAGCCCATCTCGTCGGCGATCATCCGGTCGAGCTGCTCGACCTTCGCGTGGTCCCCGCCGAACAGCTCCAAAAAGCTCGCCTGGGTGCCGGTGGTGCCCTTGCAGCCGAGCATCCGCAAGGTGGACAGGCGGTACTCGACCTCCTCCAGGTCCAGCAGCAGCTCGTTCATCCACAGGGTCGCGCGCTTGCCGACGGTGACGAGCTGGGCCGCCTGGTAGTGGGTCCAGCCGAGGGTCGGCAGGGCCTTGTTCTGCGCGGCGAAGTCGCCCAGCTTGGCCAGGATGCGCACGAGCTTCCCACGGATCAGCTCCAGCCCCTCGCGCATGAGGAGGACGTCGGTGTTGTCGCCGACGTAGCAGCTCGTCGCGCCGAGGTGGATGATGGGCATCGCGGTCGGGCAGTGGGCGCCGTAGGCGTGGATGTGGGCCATGACGTCGTGGCGCAGCTCGCGCTCCTTCTGCTCGGCGAGGGGGTAGTCGATGTGGTCGCGCTCCCGCTCTAACTCGGCGATCTGTTCCTCGGTGATGGGCAGGCCCAGGGCGCGCTCGGCGCGGGCCAGGGCGATCCAGAGGCGATGCCAGGTGGTGAACTTCTTGTCCGGGGAGAAGAGATAGAGCATCTCACGGCTGGCATAGCGCGAGGCCAGCGGGCTCTCGTAGGTATCTTTCATGGGACGTCACGACCTTTCTATATTTAATGTAAGGATAGTCGAAGCGACAGTGTCACCATCATATCACACGCCCCCGGCCATTGCAACCGGGGGCATAGAAAAACGGACGGCCCCAGGCCGCCCGTTTTTGGGGGAACTGTGTAGATCGTGCGCTCAGGCCTCGGCCAGGAAGCGCTCGAGACGGTCCACGCCCTCCTTGATGTTCTCCATGGACACCGCGAAGGACCAGCGGACGTAGTTGGGCGCGCCGAAGCCGGTGCAGGGCACCACGGCGACGAGGCCCTTCTCCAGGAAGACCTCGGCGAAGTCGTCGGCGTCGCAGATGGTCTTGCCGTAGAGGGTCTTGCCGACCAGGCCGCCGATATCGACCATCATGTAGAACGTCGCCTCGGAGCGGACCGCGCGGACGGCGGGGATCTTGCTCATGCGCTCGTAGAGGTAATCGCGGCGCTTCTCGAACTGCTGGCGCATCCTCTCGACGTCGTCCTGGGGGCCGGTGTAGGCCACGACGGTCGCCGCCTGGGAGATGGAGCAGGTGCCGGAGGTGGCGTGGCTGAGGTAGTTGCTCATGACCTTGGCGATCTCAGGCTCGCAGGCGGCGAAGCCGATGCGCCAGCCGGTCATGCAGTAGGTCTTGGAGACGCCGCCGACCAGGACGGTGTGGCGCTTGACGTCCTCGCCCAGGGAGGCGAAGGAGGTGAAGGTACGGCCATCGAAGAGCAGCTTGTCGTAGATCTCGTCCGCGACGACGTACAGGTCGTGGGCCAGGCAGACCTTGGCCAGCTCGGCCAGGGCCGCGCCGTCGTAGACCATGCCGGTGGGGTTGCTGGGGTCATTGAGGATGAGCGCCTTGGTCTTGGGACTGATGGCGGCCTCGAGCTGGGCCGCAGACATCTTGAAGCCGGTCTCGGCCGTGGTCTCGACCACGACGGGCACGCCGCCGACCATCTTGATCAGCTCGTAGTAGCTGACCCAGTAGGGCGCGGGGAGGATGACCTCGTCGCCGGGATCGACCAGGGTGCGCAGGACGCCGTACAGGACGTGCTTGGCGCCGGCGGTGACGACGATGTTCGCCGGCTCATACTTCAGACCGTAGTCCTCGGCCAGCCGATGACAGACGGCACGGCGGACGTCCATGGTCCCGGCGGTGGGGGTGTATTTGGTCACGTTGTCCCGGATCGCCTGGATGCCCGCTTCCTTGATGTGCTCGGGCGTGTCGAAGTCGGGCTGGCCCATGCCGAAGCCGATGACGTCGATGCCGTCGGCGCGCATCTTCTGGAACTTGGTGTCGATGGCGATGGTCGTGGACGCGTGGACAGAGGTCGCGAGGGCAGACAACGTTTTCATGATATCCATTCCTTCCTTATGGTTTCTCAACTCACGAGTACTGAAACAGTATAGTGTCAAACTTGCAGTTTTGCAATAGGCAAGACGTGAAAAATGCCGATTTTGAAATATATTTCTTTGGTGGATTCAAAAAGGCGCGGCGTCCGGCGGGTGGAAAGCCCCGCCGCACGCCGCGGTCCGGTGCTCGTATGCAGCGCCCCGACGCTCACTCGCTCCTGCGGCGGCGGTGGGGCTGGTTCTTTTGATAGAGGTGGTAGAGGCCGTCCATGATGAGGTCCGGATCGTAGACGATCTCGCGGCGGCAATAGTGCCGGATCATCTCCGCGTTGCCGCCCGTCATGACGACCGTGGCCGCGGGCTGAGCGGCCTCCTCCATGCGGGCGATCATGCTGTCGATCATCCCGGCCGTGCCATAGAGCACGCCGGAGCGCATCGCATCGACCGTGCTGCGCCCGAGGACGGACGGCGGCTCCTCGATGGAGATGTGCGGCAGGGACGCGGCCCGCGCCGAGAGCGCCTCGACGGCGATCCGCACGCCGGGGATGATGACGCAGCCCTCGTAGGTGCTGCGCCCGAGGTAGGACATGGTCGTGGCGGTGCCCATGTCGATGACGATGATGGGCGAGGGATACTTCTGCTGCGCCGCGACCGAGGAGGCCACGATGTCCGCGCCGAGCTGGTTGTGGATCTCGGCGAGGATGTTCATCCCCGTCTTGATGCCCGGCCCGACCGACAGGGGCGTGACGCCCGTGAGCTGCCGCACCGCAGCGACCGTCGCGGCGGTCATCGGCGGGACGACGCTGGAGACGATCGCCCCCGTCACGGACCCGATGTCCGCGCGGTAGAGCTGGAACATGTCCAGGAAGTCGATGGCGATCTGGTCCCGTGTCTTGTTCTTGTCGGTCTTCAGTCCGCCCTTGAACCGGAGCCGTCCCTCCAGGTCATACAGACCGATGGTCATGGTCGAGTTGCCGATATCGGCTGCCAGGATCATATGCGCCCCTCCCGTCCTCGTCGTTCGATGACACATATTATATCGGAGCGTCCGGGAAAAATCAAGGGGACCGCCGCGTTTCTCGCAAGACCGCGGAGGTCCCCCGGCCCCTCGTCACAGGATGATGCAGATGAGCCCGCCGGAGCCCTCGTTGAGGATCCGCTCCAGGGTCTGGCGCAGCTTCTGCCGGGCGTCCTCGGGCAGGTGCGCGAGCTTGACGGTCAGGTCCTCGTTCATCAGCTCGTGGCAGGAGCGGCCGAAGACGTCCAACGCCCATACCTTCTCCGGCGCGTCGGCGAAGTCGCGCGCCAGATGGGCCAGGAGGTCCTCCGACTGCTGCTCGCTGCCCACGATGGGCGCGACCTCCGCCTGGATGTCCGCCCGCATCAGGTGGATGCTCGGGGCCGTCGCGCGCAGGCGCACGCCGTACCGCCCGCCCTGGCGGAGCAGCTCCGGCTCCTCCAGCGTCAGCTCGTCGGCCTCGGGCAGGACCACGCCGTAGCCCGTGGCCCGGACCTCCCGCATCGCCGCCGCGACCCGCTCGTACTCCCGCTTCTGCGCGCCCAGCTCCGTCAGCAGGCGCACCAGCGCCCCGTCGTCCCCCACCGCCAGGCCCGTGCGCGCGCTGAGCGTCTCGTAGAACAGCGACCGCGGCAGGTCCAGCCGCGCCGTGCAGCGCCCGGTGCCGAGGTCCAGCCCCGTCACCTGCGCCTCGCTCAGGAGCGGGCAGCCCCCGATCTGCGCCACGGCCGGGGCCACGTCCCGGATCTTGTGCAGGCCGTCCATCGCGCCGCGGATCGCCTCGAGCACCGCCGCGCGGATGGGGCTGTCTGCCTCCAGGGCGTCCACCCAGGCCGGGAGCCAGAGCGCGACCTCACCCACCGGGAACTCATACAGCACCGACCGGATCACGTCCTCCACCGCCCGCTGGCCCAGCTCCAGACAGCTCACCGCCAGACAGGTCACCCCGTGCTCCTGGGCGAGAGCGTCCCGCAGGGCCTGGGCACCCTCGCTCTCCGGCCGGGCGGAGTTGACCAGGATCAGGAAGGGCTTGCCCAGCTCCTTCAGCTCCGCGATGACGCGGCGCTCCGCGTCCACGTACGCCTCGCGCGGCAGGTCCGTGATCGTCCCGTCCGTCGTGACCACGACGCCGATCGTCGAGTGCTCCGCGATGACCCGCCGCGTGCCCAGCTCCGCCGCCTCGGCCATCGGCATCTCGTCCGCCGACCAGGGCGTGCGGACCATGCGCGGCTGGTCGTCCTCATACTGCCCCACCGCGCCGGGGACGAGATAGCCCACGCAGTCGATCAGACGGACCGCGCACGTCCCGCCGCCCTCCAGGGCCAGCTCCACGGCCTCCTCCGGGACGAACTTCGGCTCCGCCGTCATCACCGTCCGCCCGGAGCCGCTCTGCGGCAGCTCGTCGCGCGCCCGGGCGCGGCGCTGGTCGTCCGGGATGTTCGGCAGGACCAGCCCCTCCATGAACCGCTTGATGAACGTCGATTTGCCCGTCCGCGCCGGACCGACCACCCCGATGTAGATGTCCCCCGCCGTGCGCTCGGCGATGTCCTGATAGATGCTCCTCATGTCCGCTCCCCTTCCTCCGGTTTTTCCTCATCTCTATGCGCCCCGCGGACGAGGTATGCCGCACCGCCCCCAAAATGGCCGGGATCGGCCCCCGCCGCCCCGCCGGATCTGGTGAAGTGTCACGAATCTCAGGATCTAACATAGATTTAACATGAATCGATGGATGGATCTAACGATCTTTCCTTATAGTAAGCTGGTACGGATATGATCTCACGAACGACACGGCCCACGGCGGGCCGACCCTCGAAAGGAGTGGTCCCCTCTTGGACGCATCCAACATCATCGCCCTGGCCGCGGGCGTGGCCCTCTTCCTCTTCGGCATGACCCTCATGGGCGACGGGCTGAAGAAGGTCGCGGGCAACCGGCTGGAGCTGGTGCTCTATAAGCTCTCGGGCAGCCCGCTCAAGGGCGTACTGCTCGGCACCGGCGTCACCGCCATCATCCAGTCCTCCTCGGCGACCTCCGTCATGGTCGTCGGCTTCGTCAACTCCGGGATGATGAAGGTCGATCAGGCCATCGGCATCGTCATGGGCGCGATCCTAGGCACGAGCGTGACCGGCTGGATCATCTGCCTGTCCGCGCTGGAGGGCGGCTCCGGCTGGGTCTCCCTCCTGTCCACCGCCACGCTCACCGGCATCGTCGCCGTCGTGGGCATCATCCTGCGCATGTTCTCCAAGAAGCAGTCCCGCCAGCACGTGGGCGACATCCTCATGGGCTTCGCCGTGCTGATGTTCGGGATGCAGTCGATGAGCAGCGCCGTCTCCCCCCTGCGGGAGAGCGCCGCCTTCCTCGACACCATCACCACCTTCGCCAACCCCCTGCTCGGCGTCCTCGTCGGTCTGCTGTTCACCTGCGTGCTGCAGAGCGCCTCCGCCGCCGTCGGTATCCTGCAGGCGCTCGCCGCCACCGGGGCCATCTCCTTCGCCGTGGCCCTGCCGCTGACCATGGGCATCGCCATCGGCGCGGCCATGCCCGTCCTCCTCTCGTCCCTCGGCGCGAACGTCAACGGCAAGCGCACCGCCTTCGTCTATCTCATGATCGACGTCCTCGGCGCGGCCATCTGGGGCGTGCTCTTCTACGGGGCCAACGCCGTCGTCCACTTCTCCTTCCTGAGCATGACGATGACCACCGTGTCCATCGCCGCGCTGAACACCCTCTTCCGCCTGCTCACCGTCCTGGTCCTGGCCCCCTTCATCAAGTACATCGAGCATTGGATCTGCCGCCTCATCAAGGACGACAAGGTCCCCGGCCGTGAGGAGGAGGACTTCGCCCGGCTGGAGGCCCGCTTCGTCGAGCACCCCGCCCTGGCCATCGAGCAGTGCCGCGAGGCGCTCTCCAACATGGCGCTGGAGGCCAAGGCCAACCTTGAAGATGCCTACTTCCTCCTTGAAAAGTGGTCCGAGAAGGACTTCCGCTTCGTCGAGCAGCGCGAGGACGTCGTCGATCGCTATGAGGACAAGCTCGGCAGCTATCTCATCAAGATCACCGCCAAGGAGCTGACCGACCAGCAGAACCGCGACGTCACGAAGTTCCTGCACACCATCGGCGACGTCGAGCGCATCTCCGACCACGCCATGAACATCGCCGAGTCCGCCAAGGAGATCCACGAGCGGAACATCACCTTCTCCCCCGGCGCCCAGGCCGAGCTGCACGTGCTGTTCCAGGCCGTCAACGAGATCGCCTACAACGCCATCACCGCCTTCTCCACGAACGATCTGGAGCTGGCGTATAAGATCGAACCGCTGGAGGAGCACATCGACGACCTGTGCGACGAGATGAAGCTCCACCACATCGACCGGCTCCAGCGCGGCGTGTGCGGGCTGGGCCAGGGCTTCGTCTTCAACGACCTGCTCACCAACTACGAGCGCATCGCCGACCACTGCTCCAACATCGCCGTGGCCATGATCGAGCTGGAGTCGGCATCCTTCGACACCCACGAGTACATCACCAGTCTGCGCGAGCTGCGGTCCCACAGCTTCGACAAGTGCTATGAGGAGTACTGCCGCAAGTTCGCCCTGCCCGAAGAAACGGAGGAATGACCACCATGGATCGAGAGACCCTTCAGAAGAGCCTGGAGCAGCGCGGCTTCGTCGTCCACTACTTCGCTACGCGGCAGGAGGCCGCCGACTATGTCGTCGCCCTGTGTCAGGGGAAGACCGTCGGCTTCGGCGGCTCCGTTACCCTGCAGGAGCTGGGCGTCTACGAGCGGCTGACCGAGGTCGCCACGCCCTATTCGCACTGGGCGCAGACCGACCCCGACGAGCGGCAGGCGACCCTCGACCGGGCCGCCAGGGCGCAGGTCTTCCTCACCAGCGTCAACGCCTTCGCCGAGACCGGCGAGCTGATCAACATCGACGGCACCGGCAACCGCGTCGCCTCGACCCTGTACGGGCACGAGGTCGTCTGCTTCGTCGCGGGCGTGAACAAGGTCGCCCCGACCTTCGACGAGGCCCTCTGGCGGGCCAGGAACGTCGCCGCCCCGCTCAACGCCCGGCGGCTGGGCCGGAAGACCCCCTGCGCCGTGGGCGAGGAGCTCCGCTGCTTCGACTGTAAGAGCCCGGAGCGGATCTGCAACGGGCTGACCGTCCACTGGCGGCGGATGGGCGGCGTCGGCCGCACCGAGGTCGTCCTCGTCGGCGAGGAGCTGGGATACTGAACCGAACAGGACCAACGGGCGCGCACCAGCCGTCAAGGCCGGTGCGCGCCTTCGTCTCCTCTTGACAGCGGCGGGCCGCGGTGCTATAGTCGCATACTAAGAAACCGAACGGGAGGGATCCGGATGCACGCCGATTGTCTGACCTACCTCGCCCGGCGGGGCGGGCTGTCCTTCGCCGCCGCGCCGTTTTGCGAGGTGGACGCCCTCATCCTGTCCATCCTCGCCTATGCCGACTTCAACGCCGTCGTCCCGCCGGAGGACGACGGGCTCCCCCTCTCCCAGGCCCTCGCACGGCTCATGCAGCGCGACGGTTGGGACCGCGTCGGGCTGCTCATGTCCCCCAAGACCCCCGTCCTGGTCCGGGCCGCCGGGGAGAGCCACCGCTTCGGCCCGCTGCGGCTGTGCGCCTGCCGCAGCAGGACCGACGATGAGACGCAGTTCGCCGCCATGACCTTCCGTCTGCCCGACGGGACCCTTTTCCTCGCCTATCGCGGCACCGACGACACCATCGTCGGCTGGCGGGAGTGCTTCGAGCTGAGCTATGCCGCCGCCGTGCCCGCCCAGGTCGAGGCCGCGGCCTATTTCCGCGACGTCGCCGCGCGCTGGCCCGGCAAGCTCCGGCTCGGCGGGCACTCGAAGGGCGGGAACCTCGCCGTCTGGGCCGCCGTCCACGCGCCCGCGGCCGTGCGGCATCGGATCGTCCACGTCTACTCGAACGACGGACCGGGCTTCGCACGGGACCTGACGAGGACGCGCGCCTATCGCGCCCTGCGCATCAGCATCTTCGTGCCGCAGTCCTCCCCCGTCGGGCCGCTCCTGTGCCAGGACAGCCGCTATCAGGTCATCCGCAGCCGGGAGCGCGGGGGCGTCGCCCAGCACGACCCCTTCTCCTGGGAGGTCCGCGGGACCGGCTTCCGCACGCTGTCCCATCGCTCCCTCCTCGGGCGGCGGTCCGACCGCGTGCTGCACAGCTGGATCGCCTCCCTCGACCCGGAGGAGCGGGCGGAGTTCACCGACACCCTCTTCTCCCTCCTCTCCGCCGACCACGCGGAGACCCTCACCGACCTGTCCGCCTCCTGGCTCGACAGCGCCCTGGCCGCCGTGCGGGCCTATCAGGCCCTCCCCGACGACCGCCGCCGCCAGCTCAGGGGGCCGATCGTCCGCCTGCTCGTGAGCTTCGCCACCGGCGGGCGCCATCAACGGAAGGAGCCCCACGCATGACCATCATCGAACGCTTCGGACAGCGTGTGTCCGACCTCTCCGCCGACCGGCCCGCCGCCGCGCGGCGGCTGCTGACCACCGGCTTCCGCGCCAACGGCGTGAAGAACGCCGTCGCCCACAAGGGCGTCTCCCGGTCCGACCGGATGCTCTTCCAGCTCGTCAACGACACCATGATCGGCTGTCTCGCCCGGCCGGAGCAGGACGTCATGGTCAGCCTCTTCACCCCCTGCGAGCTGCTGCTGTGCCAGGGGCTGCGGCCGTACTCCTGCGAGGGGATGTCCAGCTATCTCTCCGGCTCCATGGCCGAGCAGGGCTTCCTGCACCGGGCCGAGGACGAGGGGCTCTCCCCCACCCTGTGCTCCTACCACAGGACCTTCCTCGGCGCGGCCCAGACCGGGGTCCTGCCGCGGCCGCGGTTCATCCTCAGCACCACCCTCTACTGCGACGGGAACCTGCGCACCTTCCCCTACCTGGCGGAATGGTACGACGTGCCGCACTTCGTCCTGGACGTGCCCTACGACACCGACGAGGCCGCCGTGCAGTACGTCGCCGGGGAGCTGCGCCGGATGGCGGAGTTCGTGACCGCGCAGACCGGCGTGCCCGTGGACGAGGGCCGTCTGCGCGAGACCGTCGGGCGGTCCGCCCGGACGCTCCGCGACCTCGACGCCGCCATGACCGCGCGGCGCGGGCGCTATCTGCCCAGCGACCTGACCAGCGAGCTGATGCGCACCGCCGCGCTGCACTTCCTGCTCGGGTCCCAGGGCGCGAGGGACTACGCCGCCCAGTACCGCCGCGAGGCCGAGAGCGCGCCCCCCGCGAGGGGGCAGCAGCTGCTGTGGATCCACACCACGCCCTATTGGGTGCCGCCGCTGCGGGCCCTGTTCGACCGGACCGAGCGCGTCCAAATCGCCGCGTGCGACATGAGCTATGAGGGGATCGTCGAGATGGACCCCGACAAGCCCTACGAGGCCATGGCCCGGCGGCTGGTGCTCTCGTCGTTCAACGGACCGACCCAGCGCCGGATCGACCGGGCGCTGGAGGCCGCACGGCAGGTCGGGGCCACCGGGGCCGTGTGGTCCTGCCACTGGGGCTGTAAGCACACGCTCGGCGGGGCGCGGCTGGCCAAGGACGCCTTCGAGGCGGCCGGACTGCCGACCCTCCTGCTCGACTGCGACTGCTGCGACCGGTCCTACGGCGGGGCCGGACAGGCCGCGACGCGCATGGAGGCGTTCCTGGAGATGCTGGAGGGACGAGAGCGATGAAGAAGATCCACTACATCTGCAAATACACCCCCGTCGAGCTGCTGACCGCGCTCGGCTACGAGTGCGAGCTGCTCGACGACGCCCCGGCGCGGTACGACCGGGCCGAGCAGGTCGCGCACCCGAACCTGTGCGGGTTCGGCAAATCCATCCTGGAGGCCGTGCTGGCCGGGGAGGTCGAGGACCTAATCCTGGTGGACTGCTGCGACACGATCCGCAGCGTCTACGACATCCTCCGCGCCGACGGGCGGCTGCGGTCCCTCCACCTGCTCGACCTGCTGCACGGGCAGGACGGGTGCTCCGTCGAGCGGGCCGTGGGGCAGCTCAAGCGGCTCATGGCCGACGGCACGGCCGAGACGGGGCAGGGGTTCGACCCGGCGGCGTTCCGTGCGGCCTTCCGTCCGTATGTCCCGCCGCAGGGGCCGCATCTGCTCGTGCTGGGGGCCCGGATGAACGGCGCGACCTTCGACCAGGTGCAGGAGGCCCTCCCCCTGCCGGTGGAGAACGCCACCTGCGCCGCCCTCCGCGCCGTCGAGGCCCCGGAGGAGGCGGACGATCTGGACGCGCTGCTGACCGGGTACGCCCGGCGGCTGCTGGGGCAGCTCCCCTGCCTGCGGGTGACCGACCCGACCGCGCGGCGCGCCCTGTTGGCACGGCCGGGACTGGCGGGCGTGGTGTACCACACCCTGCAATTCTGCGATTTCTACGGATTTGAATATGCGGCCCTGCGCCGCGAGCTGGACGTCCCCCTGCTCAAGGTCGAGACGGACGGGACGACCCAGAGCCAGGGGCAGCTCGCCACGCGGATCGGGGCCTTCGCCGAGGCGCTCGCCCCGGCACGGGACGAGAACGACGACGAAACGGAGGGAACGGCCATGGGCAGCTATTACGCAGGCATCGACAGCGGGTCGGCGACGACCGACGTGGTGATCCTGGACGGTGAACGGAACATCGTGGCGAAGGTCATCCTGCCCACGGGGGCAGGGGCCTCCCACGGGGCGGAGCGCGCGCTGGAGCTGGCGCTCGAACAGGCGGGCCTGGACCGGGCGGACCTGCGGCGGGTCGTCACGACCGGCTACGGCCGTGCGGTCATCGGGGCCGGGGACCGGTCCGTCACCGAGATCACCTGCCACGCGCGCGGGGCCTTCCACCTCGATCCGTCCGTGCGGACCGTCCTCGACATCGGTGGACAGGACAGCAAGGTCATCCGCCTGGACGACCACGGCGGCGTGACCAACTTCGTCATGAACGACAAGTGCGCCGCGGGCACCGGGCGGTTCCTGGAGATGATGGCCCGGACGCTGGAGCTGAGCCTGGAGGAGATGGGCACCATCGGCCTGGAGTGGAAGGAGGACATCCGCATCTCCGCGATGTGCACCGTCTTCGCCGACTCGGAGGTCGTCTCCCTCGTGGCGCAGGACAAGGCGCTGGCGGACATCGTCCACGGGCTGGACGACAGCGTGGCGATCCGTGCGGCGGCGCTGTACCGCCGGGTCGGCGGGACCGCGCCGGTCATGATGACCGGCGGCGTCACGCGCAACGAGGGCGTCGTGCGCGCCATCGAGGCCCGGCTGGGCACCAAGCTCGTCCGGCACCCGGACGCCCAGCTCTGCGGGGCGCTGGGCGCGGCGCTCTTCGCCGCCGAGGGCTGACAGGCCGCCCGTATACAGAAAAGCTCAAGACCGCCGCCCCTTCGATGGGACGGCGGTCTTTCGTCATGTCTTTTCGGCCTTGGCCCGGTCGGACCAGTGGCCGCAGTGGTAATAGACGGTCAGCAGGACGGTGCACACCAGCCAGCCGACCGGATAGCCCAGCGTCACCGGCAGGAGGGTCCCGAAGCGCTGCCAGGTCACATACAGGTACACCTGGCGGAACGCCACGAACGAGAACAGCATCACCAGCATCGGTCCCCGGCCGTCGCCCGCGCCGCGCAGCGCGCCGGCGCACACCTGGTTGTAGGTCCCCAGCACGTAGAACGGCGAGATGACCCGCACGAACCACACGCCGTAGCGCAGCATCTCCGCGTCCCGCCCGAAGAGGGCGCACAGCGGCCCGGCCCAGATCATCAGCGGCGCCACGATGGCCGCCGTCGAGACCAGGCCCATCCAGTGGGCGCAGCGGGTCCCCTGCCGCGCCCGCTCCCAGTCGCCCGCGCCGACGTTCTGCCCCACGAAGGTCGTCGCCGACACGGACAGGGTCAGCATGGGCAGCGTCGCGAAGCTGTCGAGCTTGGCGTAGGTCGCCCAGCCCGCCATGCAGGAGGAGTCGAACCGGTCCACGTACGACTGCACGAAGACGTTCGAGAACGAGGTGATCGCCAATTGCAGCGCCGACGGGATGCCCACCCGGAAGATGGCCCGCAGGATCGTCCCGTCCATGCGCATCCCGCGCCAGACGATGCGGTAGGACCCCTCGGTCCGGGTCAGCACCACCAGCACCAGCACCGCCGAGAGCGCCTGCGCCGCCACCGTCGCGATGGCCGCACCGGCCACGCCCCAGTCGAACACCGCCACGAACAGCAGGTCCAGCACCGTGTTCACCCCCGCCGAGAAGAGGAGGAAGTACAGCGGCCGCCGCGAGTCGCCCACCGCGCGGAGGATCCCCGACCCGAGGTCGTAGACCATCAGCCCGGACACCCCGGCGAAGTAGATGCCCAGATACGTCTCCGCCAGGCCGAACACGTCTTCCGGGGCCTGCATGAGCCGCAGCATCGGGCCGACCGTCGCCACGCCCGCCGCCGTGGAGATCACGCTCAGCACGAAGATGAGCAGGACGCTCGTCTGCACCGCCCGGCGGACCCCCGCCGCGTCGCGCGCGCCGTAGGCCTGGGCGATGACCACGCTCACGCCGGTCGAGAGGCCGAGGAAGAGGCCGATGAGCGTGTTGATGATGGGATTGACGGTCCCGACGGCGGCCAGGGCCTCCTTGCCGACGAAGTTCCCCACCACGATGGAATCGACCGTGTTGTAGAGCTGCTGGCAGAAGTTCCCCAGCAGGAGCGGGAGGGAGAAGCGCAGCAGGTGGCCGAAGATGCTGCCCTCGGTCATGCTCTGGTCGGTCCGGTGCGGGGCGGCGTGGATGTGCATGTGCAGCCCTTCTTTCATAGTGTGGGGAACGGCGCAGGAGTTCCTTCGAGCTTTTATTCTACACCTGCTGTCAAGGGGGCGGGATCCGGCAGGGCAGGACGCCCCGGGACGGGGAAGGCCGCACCCCATCGGGTGCGGCCCTCGATCTGTTTTTCCGGGTATCCCGCGTCGGCTCCGTCGGAGCACTCAGCGCAGGACCACCTTGATGAAGTTGTGCATGATGGTCGCCATCTGCGCTCTGGTGGCGAGCTCCTGCGGCGCGAAGCGGCCCTCGCCGACGCCCTGGATCAGGCCCTCCGTCTGGCAGTACAGCGCCCCGCTCCGGGCCCATGCCGCGATGCTGTCCCGATCCGTGTACTCCAGCATGGTGTCCACGTCCTTCGGCATCACGTCCAGCAGGACCGCGAAGCGCTGGAGCATCGTCGCCATCTGCTCGCGGGTGATCTTGTCGTTCGGACCGAACTTCCGGTCGCCGTAGCCCTCCACGACGCCGTTCTTCGCGGCCCAATCGACATACTTGCCGTAATAGGCGGCATAGTCGCAGTCGTCGAAGGCATGCGTCCCGTCCGTGGTGAGCGGGCCGTAGCTGCGCTCGTAGAGCCGCCCCACGACCGTGACGAACATGGCTCTGGTCACGTCGCCGTCCGGGTCGAAGAGCGTGTCGGCCACACCGACGAAGATCTCGCGGTCGGTCACGAAGTCGATGTACGGCTTCGCCCAGTGGCCCGTCACGTCCTGGAACGTCCGGTGGTTCTCCGCGAAGAGGATCGACTTCCCGGCCGGGGCGATGTACTCGTCCGCGGTCCAGGTCCCGTCACCGTTCCGGTCATACGAGAAGCCCAGGAAGACCCTGTTGCCATTCTCGTCCAGATAGTAGGGATAGCCCTTCCCCGCTTCGCCGAAGACCGCGGTGATCTCCGTGTTGGCGTAGACCTCGTACGTGCCGCCGCTCGCGAACGCGACGCCGTTGACCTTCAGCTCTCTCAGCGCGTCGCCGCCGCTCGGCTCCGCCGTGATGGTGAGCTTCGTCCCCAGCTTGACCATGTCGCCGCTGGCGATCTCCTTCCCGTTGGCGACCACGCGGACCTTACCGTTCCCGGTGCTGGCGATCACGACCGCGTACTCGCTGTCGGAGACCAGGCCACCGCCGCCGCCGCCACCGCCGCCGCTGGGGCCGACAGGGCCGACAGGACCCACAGGGCCAACGGGCGTATTGCCCGTGTACTCGAAGGTCGCCTTGATCGCCACCGACTGGCTGCCCACGGTGTACCGACCACCGTTCTGGACCGCGCCGGCCACGTCCAGGCTCTTCAGGCTGTAGTCCGTGCTGGGCGTCGCCGTGATCTGCAGGCTGGCACCCACGGCCACATACTGGCCGTTGTTCAGCGGGTCACCGTTCGGCATCAGGGCGACGCGGACCGTGCCGTGCTCCGCCGTCCAGGTCACGGGGACCTCTGCCACGGCGAACCTGCAGACGATCTCGTTGTTCTTGGCGGCGTTCACGAGGTAGCTGTTGCCCGTGACCGGCGTGCCGCCCGCCGTCAGCGTGTCCAGCCGATAGTGGGCGTCCGGCACGGTGAGCACGATCAGGGTGGTGCCCACCGGCACGGACTGGTCGCTCACGACCTTTTCACCGCTGCCGTCCAGGACGGTCAGGGTGCCGTTCTTCGGCGTGTCATAGGTCACGACGCAGGTCTTGGCCTCGAACACGACCGTGATCTGCATGTCGCTGGTGAGTTTATACTTGGTACCTTCATTTCCGCTGGGTCCAGACCACGGCTCTCCGCCGATAACGGTCGGCTCGCCCAGCAGAGTAGAGTCCTCATCTGCCGCAGCCTGGATGTTCAGGAGCGTATCTGCCGTCAGGTAATGCTCGCCAGGCTGATAGGGATCCCCGTTGATGGTAACGGTACCGCTGCCAGTGCCCAGGACGTTGACCGTCACCTTGTACTCGGCCACGTCGAAGGCTGCCGTCAGTTCAACGGCACTGCCGACCGTGAGGTCAGCCGTCCAGGTGCCGCCGCTCTTTTCCGAGTCGAGGTCGGTCCCGCCGTTCGTCAGGCTCGTCACCTTGCAATGCTCGTTCGGCACGGCGCGGATCGTCAGCTTGGTCCCCGCGGGCAGCTGCGCGCCGGGGAGGACCTGGATATCGCCCGCCAGGACCTGGAGGGAGCCGTTCCCAGTGGCGGAATAGCCCACGTTGAACATAGATGCTTCCATCTTGACGAAAGGACTCTCCATCTCGCTGAAGTCCAGCGGCTGATCCACGTTGCTGATTTGAACGGCATAACCTTCCAAGCTCAGGCTGATGTTGCAGCCCGCGCGGGAGTTCTTCTCTCCCAAGACCGTTCCCACTGCGTTCTGAAGCTTCATACCATCCACGATATAACCGTCTTCCGCGCAGAAGGTCATCATCGCCGCGCCGCCCTGGGCGATCTCCACCGTGCTGTCACTGCTATCCGCATCACCGCTGATGCCATCCGGCACATGGGCGATAGCGACGGTGCCTATGGTGGTCCCCCCTTCATCAGCAAAGCTCTTAGGCGCTGTGACATCGTGCCGCAGCGGCGCTTCCGTGAACGTGGCCTTGACCGTCACGTTCTCCGTCAGCGACGGGATGGTGTAGAGGTATGCCTGCTCGTCCTCGTCCCACTGTGCCGTCACAGTCTCACCGTTGACGGTCAGGCTGCTCAGGATCCAGCCAGAGTTCGGCGAGATGGTGAAGTCAATCTTCGCGTCGCCCTTCACCTCGGTCGTACCTTCGGCCAGGGCCCCAGTGTAGCTTTCCTCGATGGCCAACTCATAATGGCCGGTAAGGGACCCGTTGCCCTCCGTCTCCAACGTGACCTCATAGACGTCGCGGCGGAAGTCCGCATCGACCGTCACATCGCCGGTCACATCCAGCAGGGTCAACACGTTGCCGTCCTGGGTGTATTCCGCACCGCCAGAGACACGCCACTGATACAGGTAGCAGCCGGTGTCCGGCACGGCCAGCAGGGTCAGGGTGTCGTGCTGGGTCACAGCAAAGGCCTTGCTCCCGGACATCGGCACGGTCTCTGCGCCGTTCTTCACGACGCCGGTGCCGTTCTCATAGCTGTTGGCGTTCACCGTCACGGTGTGCGTGGGGATGGCCACGAAGCCGACCTTGACGTCGAAGCCGTCGCGGATGTCCTCCACCGCGTAGGTGACCTTACCGCTGCTGTCCGCGATGTCCTGATAGCTGCTGCCGACCTTCGTGGACCAGCGGTCCACCAGATGGCCGGGCTCGGGGCTGGCCAGGATCACCACGTCGTCCATGGCGTGGACGGTGGCGGTGTAGCTCAGGCTGTTGTCGCTGTTGGACGTCGGCGTCACAGCCACCTTCTGGCCGTTCACCAGCAGGGTCAGGCTGCCCTTGGGGACCGCGCCATCGGTGGGGGCCGCCAGGAAGGCGATCGCGATCTCCCTGCCGACGAAGGTGACGGTGACCGTGCGGTCCGCATCGAGGGCGGACAGGATCAGGGTCGCTTCGGTGTAGGTCTCGTCGCTCTCCGTCTTGTAGACCTCGCCGTCCACCGTCCAGTGGTCCACGCGGAAGTCCGCGGCGGGCTTGGCCGTGAAGACCACGTCCTCGCCCTTGACCACCGTGCCGCCGGAGAGCAGGGCCGTCCCGCCGCTCGTCGCGCTCAGGCTGCCGTTGGCCCCGGCGGAATAGGTCACGGTGTAGCTGTCCTCATTGGTGAAGTCCGCCGTGATGGCATACTGCTTCATCGACGCCGTGGTGAAGGTCAGGGTGTGGCGCTCGGCGTCCACGGTGTAGGCCTCGTCGTCCATCACGCTCACGCCGTTCACATACCAGGTCTTCACGGCGCAGCCCTCGGCCGGGGCCGCCGTCACCACCACCTGGTTGTTCGCCGGGATCCACTGGCCACTGGCGGCCACCGCCGTCTGAGAGACGCCGTAGACCGCACCGGCGATCTGCCCCTTCTCGCTCGTGCCCGCGACATAGGAGACGAACGCGTCCGTGGACAGGCGGATGGTGACTTCCTTCGACACGATGCTGCGGTCTGCGTTCGTGTAGTACGCCGTCAGCTTCAGGATGCCGCCGGTGCCCGTCTCGTTGGGGGCGATGGTGAGCTCGCCGGTCTTGGGATCCACCTGCGTCGTCCTCATGACCGCGCCCCACAGGCCCCAGGTGACATCATTGGACGTGTTCCCGTCGTCCAGGCTGACCTCGGCGTCAAAGTCCCAGGTCTTGCCGCTGCCGGTGTTGTGGTACAGGATGTAGTTCTCGTCGCCGGAGGGCGTCTCGCCCTCGCAGCGGATGGCGATGTCCGTCGCAGAGGGCGTCACCGTCACCGTGGCGCTGGCAGTACCCAGCTCGGTCAGCTTGGCCGCGTCCGCGTAAGAGGTGACAGACACCTTGAACTGATGTGTCACTTCTACCGAGCTGTCGACCGTCAGCGTATAGGTGTCACCGGTCACGCCTTCAATGACGTCATTCCACATCTTCCACTCATAGACAGCGGGCGTCGTGCCGGTGGGCGTGGCGCGGAAGGTCATGGTCTTGCCGCGGCCCAGCTTCAGCTCGTTGCCGGAAGGCGTCAGGGTCAGGCCGCCGCTGGCCACCTCCGCGTGGGTGATGGTCAGGGGGATGTCCAGACTGTAGGTGGTCGCATCCGTCGTATCCTCATCGTAGAAGTAGACACGCAGGATGTAGCTGCCGCGTTCCAGACCGCTCAGCCAAGACTCGCGCAAGCTGAGTCCATGGGTATATATATTCCAATCGTAGTCCTCCGTCAGCTCCAACGGAGTCTTCGTGTTCCCGTCGATCAACTCCACGACATCTTTGTCGTTATACATAAAGTCGTGGATCTTACCGTTGACCGCCGGGGCCGTCAGGACGGTCGAGATCGTACCTTCGCCGGTGCCCTTGTCGTAGCTCAGCACGGCGGGGGTCGCCTTGGCGTCCGTGGTGGCCGCGTAGAACTTGACGTACTTGCCGGTATCCGACAGATTCAGGCTTTCCTCGGTCACAGCCGTCGCGGAGGAGCCGCCGTTGGCCTGCCGCCAGCCCTGGCCGTACGGAGCCTCATAAGACGTGATCCCACCTTCCGTGTTTTTCTGATCATCGTAGTAGGTCACGCTCGTGCAGTTGTCGTTACCGTCGCTGCTCTTCAACGCACTGCCCTTGGCGAACAGAGTCAGGGCCTTCACGTTGTGCAGTGCGATGTCGTCGGCCTTGAGCGCCGGGGCATTCTCGGCGCTGCCGAGATTGGTGCTGATGCTCAGGGCGCCGTTCTCACCGTACAGATGCAAGGTCGTTCCAGACGTCACCGTCACACCGCTGCCGATGAGATTGTTCTCCCCTTCCAGATACACAGGGCAGTCGCCAAGCGTCAGGCTGGTATAAGTCAGCCGTTGCAACCTCAGGCTCTTCACCGTTGCATCAGTAAAGTCGAAGCTGCCTCGCGAACCTGCTGTCACCGCGTTTCCGCTGCCGCCGCTGATCGTCCAGTCAACAGAGTCTGGAGCAAGCGAAGTGACCTTCAAAACACCATTCTCATCTCGCTCTGCATAATACCGATCACTTGTCTCGCCTTCCACTGGTTCTGCCTTGATCCAGTTGACGGTATAGGCTCGCAGCTGGATACTCTCATGCTCACCGCCGCTCAACGCGCCAGTCAGGAAGATCCAATTGGGTTCCGAACTCTGAACATACAATGCTCCGCTATTGACGAACTTGATGGCGTTGGAGGAAGCGTCTCCCAGATCGATATAGGCATAGCTGCCGCCGCCAGCATTTTCAAAGGCTGCTCTGGTTACGGAATAGCTCCTCCCCTCATAGGTCGCCGTGACGGTGACAGCGGCTTCATCCTCGTCCGCCATGTCTATCGGCGACAGCCGGACATAGCTGGATTTATTGAGTTTCTTGCCAGTGCTCGACTGGAAGGGCTTCCAAAAGCTGCCCGGTGCTGCCAAGACATCGAAGAGCTTACCCTCGCTGTCAGTGCCATTGTAGTCTTTGACTTTGACCGTATAGGTATCCTCAGCAGCGCCGTCGGAGCTCACGCGCGCCATATAGCCGTTCTCGTAATATGCATACCACCGATAGCTGAATCCGCTCATCCCGATGACGCCCTTGCCATCCGCCTTGCACCTAAGCTCCATCACGCCGCCGTAGTTGTACACACGGTTAGAGCTGACCGCATAGTCTTTCTCCGTATGGACGGACAGCTCGCCGCTGTACACCTCCAGTCCGTTATCGGCTCTCAAGCCCACACCGCTGCCCGCGTTCGTGATGCGCAGGGTCGGGGCCGTTTCGCCTGTGGAGGTACCGATCTGAGCGGCGCCCACCAGGAACACCGCGCGCTCCGACGCACTGCCGTTGCAGATCACAGTGGCATTGCCCGTCAGCAGCAGCTTGCCCCGGACCTTCAGCGTGTTCCGATAGCAGTCCGTCGTGTTGCTGTCGCTGTTGTTCGTGATGGTCAGCTGCCCGTTGCCGCGGATCGCGAAGCTCCCGTCTCCCGTTGCCGTCACCATGGCAGCATCGTTCGCCACACCGGTCAGTGCATCCGTCGTTGCGATCGTACTGGTGCCCATCAGGGTCAGGGTCACGTCCGTGCCATCCATCTGTAACAGACCGTCCTTGGCGGTCGAGGTCAGGTGCAGGCCGTCCAGCACCAGGCTCGTCGCCGCGCTGTCCGCGACGATGCTCAGCTCGGGGGCGATCGTGCCGCTGTTCGTGCCGCTGACGGTCAGGTTGCTCCTGCTCAGGGTCAGGGTCTGGCTGTTCGGGTCATAGCGCCAGCCGGCGCCGTTCATGGCGCTGATGTCCTCGCCGCCCACGGTGACGCCCACGCGATTGAGCGTCACGGAGATGACCTTGTTCTCGGTGATATCCTCGATGGTGTACACGCCGTCCACCGGTGTCAGCTCACCGTTGTTGACCAGCACCTTGTCGAGCATCATCAGGCCGCCGCCGGAGAGCTTGAACTTGAAGGCGCCGCCGGAGGCCACGCTGGAGAGATAGCCGCTCTCGGGCGAGAGGACGATGCCGTTGAGCTCCTTGCCGATCGTGGGCCAGGAGATGGTGTTGTAGGTCGTGGAGGAGAAGATGGGTTTGAAGCCAAAGTCCTCATGGATATCCGGGATGGTGTACTTCACGGAGGTGGCGCGGGGCCGCAGGGCGATGCCGTTCCCCGGTGTGACCTCCCAATAGGACACGGCGTTGCCCTGGCTGGGCGTCACCATGACGGTCAGGCTGTCGCCGTCGTGGACCGTGACGGTGCGCGCGGCTCCGCCGCTGGGCTCCTCCGTCTGTGCACTGCTATCCAGCGCACCGGCCGGGAGGTCGTAGCTGTAGGTGCCCTTGCCGTCGATGTCGGCCAGCTCCACGGTGTGCCGGGCCTTCTCCTTCAGGTGGACGGTGAAGGTCTCGTTCTGGGACAGCTCCGCCACGGCGTAGACCTCTGCGGCGGCGTAGACCGTCACCTGATCACCGTCATACTCCGCCGTGCCGGTCTCCGGCGCGGTGAAGTACCAGGTCTGCCCACCTGCTTCATAATGATAGGACTTGTCCTTGGCGACCGCGCCATCCTCGGGCAGCTGCTGCGCCAGGAGGATGGGCTCATTGGTCGCGGTGAGCTTCGTGCCCTCCGCCGTCCAGCCGAGCAGGTCGTAGTACTCCGGCCAGACGACCTGGGCGGAGACAGTCGCGCCGCCGGGGATGTCCTCGATCACGCGCTTGACCGGATCGCCCTTGTAGGGGAAGCTGTATTCCTCACCGTTGATCGTGTAGACGATCTTTGTGCCCTCCGGCGGGACCTTATCGTCCGGTGTATCCACGTCGAACGCCAGCGTCAGGCCATAGGTGCCACGGCTGGTGTAGCCGACGACGTTCGTATCCTGATCGATGGTGAAGGTATAGTTGCCCTCGGTATAGTCTGCCGTGCCCTGGGAGCCGGTGGAGACGAATCTGTGCTCACCATCCAGGGAGCAGCCGGGGCGCAGGCCCACGGTGACCTGGGTGCCGCCCTTCACCTGTTTGCCGCTGGCGACGGCGATCTTCTCCAGCGGCGCGGTGCTGTCGCCGCTCTTGCCCATGTACCAGGCGGTCAGGCCGTCGTTGCCGTTCTTGTCCTCATAGGTCAGGGTGTAGAAGTCCCGCTCGAACACGGCGTAGAGGGAGCAGCTGGTGGTCGGCATGTAGAGCTCGTAGGTGCTCTGCATCTTGCCGCCGTCCTCGGTGTCATAGCTGGTGCCCTTGCCCGGCTCCGTATAGCGCCACTCCTTGAAGTGGTAGCCCTCGTTCGCCTGCGCGGTGAACTTGAAGTAGGAGTTGGCCAGGATCACGCTGCCGCTGGACAGGGTGCTGTCGCTGCAGGTGATCGTGCCGCCGCCCAGGTCGCCCGCCGTGCCGAAGGTCAGGGTGTTCTTCTTGATGGCGAACTGGACCTCGATGCTCGTTTCCTCGTTGAGCAGCACGTAGGCCAGGGAGGTCGCATTCGTGCCCTGGGCCACGCCGTTGATGTACCAGTCGTACACCTCATAGCCGGTGTCCGGCACGGCGGTGAACACCAGGCGGGTACCGGTCTGGTGCTGCTGGGTCAGGACGTCCGAGGCGCTCCCAAGATCCACGCGGGTGCTGCCGTAGACTGGCGAGATGACGTGGAGCGTGCCCACGGGCTGGTCCTCGAAGTACCGCGCGCCGATCTTCACATCGTGGGTCGCGCCCAGGATGGTGATCGAGCCGTCCAGGAAGCTCACGTCGTAGTTGCTCAGGCTCTCCGTGCAGCGGATGGTGTAGAAGCCGCACAGCGCATCGACCGTATCATACGAGAACTCCGTACCGGCGGTGTTGTAATACGCGGTATCCAGGGTCTTGTCGATGTTGGCGTTCAAGACCCCGTTCGTCAGGTCGCAGCTCGCCCAGCTCCCGGAGACGGCCTTGAGCTCGCTGAGTTTGGGACGCACGGCATCCGTGCCCTCCGCCCCCGTCTGCGTGGGCAGCTGGAGGGTGATGGGCCGCTCCGTCACGGTGAAGCCCGCACGGGCCGTCGTGCCGTCTTTCGTCATCTCCACCAGGTAACTGCCTGCCGGAGTGTTGGCCGCCAGAGTGTACAGGCCCGCTTCGGCCGGATCGTAGGCATAGCTCAGGTATGGGTCGTCTATCTCATTGAAAACGGCATAGCCATTTCTGAAGGTATCATATTCACCCCAGCCGCTTGCGGTGAAATGCCAGACGATACCGTCAGTATCAACGTAATTATATGTGTGTCCCGGTGTCGTGGTCGAAAAACCAGGAGTGTAATACTCTGCGTCACGGACCGCACCACGCAGCAGCGGGTCCGCTAAGCTCAGCTTGACGCTATCTGCCTTAGTCTGCTTGGCGCTGGTCACGCCGCCCGACTTGGTGACCTGCTGGAAGCGCAGCTCGGCCCCGTCGCCGTAGGTGACGGACGCGGGCAGGTCGATGGTGTAGCCGCTGCCCATCTGGGAGAGGTACTTGCCCTCCGCCGCGCTGGCCTTGAAGATGTAGGAGCCGCCGTAGTAGGCGTACACGGTGTACATGCCCGACGGCAGGGCGCCGTTCGCGTTCTCCAGCACCTTGGAGGCCACGCCGTTGGCGTCCAGGTCCACGAAGAACTGATAGGTCTTGCCCGTGCCGGTGTTGGTCAGGTTGAAGGTGACCGTCCCGCTGGGGGTGGTCCCGCTGTCGCTGTGGGCGTTGCACACCTTGGCGTACAGCTCGATCCCGCCGCCCGCCACGTCGGTGACGGTCGCCTCGGCGATGTAGGAGGTCCGCTTCGCGTGGGTCAGGGACACCGCGTCCGTATAGGCCGTGATGTAGGTGCCCGTGTCCTTGGTCTGGACGTTCACGCGGCAGCGGTAGTCGCCCGCGGTCTCCACACCGGCGTTGGCGAAGGTCAGGGTCATGTTGGTCTGGTTGACCATGTCCTTCCAGGCGCCCTTCTCCATCTTCTGCCACTGGAACTGGACGGTGGAGTAATAGTTGGCGCTGGTCTCGCCCTTCGGGCCGCGCACGTCCACGGTCAGGTAGGCGGTCTTGTCCGGATAGACCAGCAGCTGGCCGTCCGCCTTGCCGTCGGACTCCGAGATGCTCAGGGTCGGATAGCCGTCCTGCGCCTTCGTGCGCACGGTGAGCAGGCCGGAGGGCGCGGACAGCGGCGGCACCGGCGTCAGCCGCTCCACCTGGATGGCGTACTTGTATTCCGTATAGGGCGACAGGTTCTCATCCTTGAAGTAGAACTGCTTATAGGGCTTCCCGTCCTCGCCGTACTTCAGCGTATAGTGGGCAGCATCGCCCGGCTCGATGGTCGCGATCTTCTCCAGACCGCCGCCCTCGGGGAAGTCGAAGTATTTATAGATGTGGAAGTAACGGACCGTGTCGTCATAGGTCCAGGTCAGCACGTTGCTGTCGCTGGCGCTGCGGGCGAAGTCCTGCTGGAAGTCGTCCGGCAGCTCCGGCGGCTGGGAGACGTCGCCCACGACATAGCTGACCACGGGGATGCTGGTCCCGTCGGCGAACTTGTAATTGTAGGCGAACAGCTTCCAGCTGTAGTAATAGCCGTAGTCCTGGAACTCCAGGGGCATGTTGGTCACCGTGCCGGAGAAGCTGGTGCCCGTCAGGTCGATGCTGCTCCAGCCGCCCGCCGGGTTCAGGGACCACTGGACGCCGCCGCTCAGCTCGACCTCGCTCTGGAAGAGGTCGCTCTGGTACTTGCCGCCGCCGCCCAGCTTGAAGTCCCACTGCGCGCCCATGACATAGCTCTCGGCCTCCTCCTTGGTGATGGTGATGCTCTGGGAGATCGCGCCGTTGCCGAAGCTGACGCCCGCGGGATAGTCGTCCCACAGAGCGATCACGTCGTAGCCGCTGGTGGAGCTGGGATAGGAGCCGGGATCGCCGGGGGTGGAGGTCAGGGCCGCGCCGGAGATCTGGGGCAGCTCCGCATAGTTGCCCTGGATGGATTCGTAATAGTCCAGGGTCAGCACCTGATAGCAGGGGGTGAAGGTGTTGGAGATGGTCTCCACCGTCTTGGTGTACCCGCCCTCCCCGTTGGGCGTATAGATGTAGTAGACGTAGTTCTCCGTGGGGATGGAGAAGAAGGCCACGGCGTCCTCGTCCTGGCTGGTCTCGAAGCTCAGCTCGTACTCGGTGGACCGCGTCGTCTCCTTCTCATAGCTGAGGGTATAGCCGAGACTGGTCTCCAGCCCGGCCTTCGCTCCGCCCAGCGTGGTCTCCGCCGTCAGCCAGGCGCCGATCTCGAAGTCCACCGTGACGATGTCGCTGTCGCCCGAGCCCTTGATCTGGCTGTAGGAGGTGGAGTTCTGCCAGGCATAGTCATAGTCGGAGATGATGTCCACGTCCTCGAAGTAGGGGGCCGCCGCGATGATGGCCAGCACCTTGGGGTCGGAATAGGTCAGGTAGTGGATGCCGCTGTACTCGATGAGCACGGTGTCGATGTCCACGTCCAGCATAGCCATGGAGACGGGGTTCAGGGACGTCACGCCGTCATCCGTGGCACCAGTGTCATCCTGAGTATGAGAGACAGAGAGCTTGCCGCCTTCTCCATAGAGGATATCATACCCGGTCTTATGCCGGTGCTGCATCTGAACGCCGCCTTCGGTCTTTGGAAGAGCCTGGGCCTGCGAATCGAAGTGATAGAAGCTCACGCCCAGGATGTCCGTGCCCTTCCCGTTCACGTCCCCGGAGACGGCACCGTACTCCGCGTAATAGGTCTGCTGATTCGGACCCTGCGCATCGCGATGGGCGCCCCAGATAGCGTCCCCGCCCAGGGCGTTCTCCCCATCGTACTTTGCCTCATCCAGCTCCATCTTCAGGGCGAGCTTGCCCTCCTTGTACTCATACAGGCAGCTGTCCAGGTACAGGAAGGTGCTGTCCTGCCCTTCCGGGTGGACCACGGCGGCGTTGGTGCGCATCATGGGCAGAGAGTAATAGTACTCGTCGAAGCCGTTGCCGCTCTTCCAACTGGTGGTAGAGTTCCCATCGTTGCCCTTGATGGTGACCATCTCGCCGTCCACCGGCTCGTATACGCCGCTGTCCTTGATGGTCAGGCCGTTGGTCTCATCATAGAGATAGGTGGTGACCGTGCGCTGACGGTTGCCATCGTTGGAGGCATAATAATAGCCCAGCACGTCAGAGACCGGCTGACCGGTGGCGATCAGCTCTTTGACTCCGTCCCCGTCCAGGTCGCCCGCGGTCAGGCTGACACGGACCTGCTCGCCCAGACTGCCCTCGTTCAGGTCCAGGGCCACGCTCTTCTGGAGCATGTTGCTCTTGCCGCCCCAAAGAACGCTGGCGCGGCTCTTCTCATGAGAGCTGTGGCTGATCCAGAACAGGTTGTTTTCAAACAGCAGGCTGCCGCTGGACACGGCCAGGTCGTCCACGCCGTCGCGGTTGAAGTCCCCGGCGCAGAGGGAGACCATGTTGGGCACATAGCTGAACGCCCCGCTCAGGGCATGGCTCCACACCCGGCTCCAATTGCCGATATCCATCCAATCGTTGGGACCGGACTGAGAGGTCTTCTGATACTTATAGATGTCCACACGGGCCTTGCCGTCCTCGCCGATGTAGACGGCGATCTCGCTGGTGCCGTCCCCGTCGAAGTCGCCCGCCGCGACCTGCAGCAGGTTCTGCCAGTTGGCGTCATACACGGTCTGGTACGCCCGGTTCTCCAAAAAGCTCTGGGTCTTCGGCGTGGTATTATAAGGACTGACAGCGCCCAGCGTTTTCGTTCCGGAATAGCGGTCCGTCTTGCCGTCGTAGACGCGCATCAGCAAATCGGAGTCGCCGGGGTCATCTGCCGCCGAATCCCCATACGTCGCCTGGCCGTACTTGATGTCAGCAAAGCCCACGTACACGGCCTCGCCGGGGAGACCGTCCCCGTCGAAGTCGCCCGCCGCGACGGCGAACATCTGCATCCCGGGCGTCTGGCTGCCGGTCGGCAAACCGGAGACGCTGCTGCCGGAAACGTTGTTGTTGTCCTTACCGTAAATCATCGTCCCTTGGGACGAGGCGGTCAACAGCTCGAAGACCTGGTTCCCCGCCAGCTTGTCGCGGCCATAGGGGTTGTCCGTGGTCGCGGCGTCATAGCCCTCCGGGATCTTCTCGGTGTCGAAGCCCAGGGCGGAGAACACGTCCGCGTCCTGCCCCTCGAAGCCGCCCGCCAGATTGGTGGCTGCCTGCGCCGTCGGCGCCAGGCCCGGCACGAGGCCCAGCAGGATACTGAAGACCAGTACGATGCTGAGCAGCTTGCCTGCAACTCTCTTCATCACTCATACCCTCCATCTTTCCCCCCGCCCGCAGCAGGGATCGTCTCGTACGAATGCTTCTCGATCGTGTCATCCTCCGGATGACAGTGCGTGTCGCCCCGCCGGGCCCTCCTGGAACGCATCTTCCGTCCCCGTCAGACACTTCACGGCTTTCATCAGGAACTGCATCTGTGGTCTTAGATAATCCTCCTCCTCGAACAGCGCATAGTGGACGCAGGCGCGCACGAACATCAGGATGAGCGGCTGGAGGAGCGCACTGTCGATGCCCAGCTTCTCCTCCAGCTGCTTCGCATACGCCGTGTAGCGCTGCGTGACGCCCTTGAAAAACGCCTTCCCGTGTGCACGGTACTGCGGCGAGGTATAGACCTGATACATGAAGCGGTATTGGGCCCCGTGGAGCTTCGCCGTCAGCTCCGGCATCTCCGTCAGGAACCGCTCGACCTCCTCCAGACTCTTGGGGGCGTACTGCATGAAGTCGTCCTCGACCTTCTCCATGCAGTGGGCCGTGGTCTCGATGATGATCTCGTCCTTCGAGCTGAAGTAGTTGAACAGGTTCCCCGCGCTCATCCCGCAGTGGGCCGCCAGCAGCTTGGTGCTCGTCCCCGCGAGACCGTGCTCACAGAAGCACGCGAAGCACTGCTCCATCAGCTCTGTCCTCCTGTCTTCCTTTTGCAATCGATCTGTACCTCCTTACCGATCATAAACTGACCATTCATTCACCAACATCATACACCCTGCATCCCCATTAAGCAAGCACATTTTTGATTTTTTCCTGCATCCGCTCTGGTTTGAGTTCTCAAATGAATCAAAATATGAAAAAAGCGCCCCTTTTCAGGGGCGCTTCAGTCTGTCGAGGGACCCAGATTGTAATCAGGAGCAGACTGGGTCTCGAACATATATGAGCGAAAAAACAGCAAAGCGAAACGAGGACAAC
>CAKTJM010000007.1 GCA_934567745.1 uncultured Eubacteriales bacterium
AGGGATCGGAATGTCGAGGGTATCGACTACGCCCCGCCAGAAGGCTGCCCACCTAACATCAGAGGAAGCCCATCCATCAAAAAAACGCCCGCAGGAGCTTTTGCTCCTGCGGGCGTCCTCTATGAAGAGAGTCGCTACGCGCGTCTATGCTGCCGCTCCGGATCCTGGAAGCGGATCCCCTCCAGCCGGAGGAGGAAGCGCTTGCGGTCCAGCCCCCCGGAATAGCCGCCCAGCCCGCCGCCGGTGGTGATGACGCGGTGACAGGGGATCAGGATCGGCAGGGGGTTGCGGCCGTTGGCCTGGCCGACGGCCTGGAAGCCGCGCGGGCTGCCCACCCGGTCGGCCAGGTCGCGATAGGAGATGGCCCAGCCGTAGGGGATGTCGCACAGGGCGGACCAGACCCGGCACTGGAAGGGCGTGCCCTCGGGGCGCAGGGGCAGAGTGAAATGCCGCCGCCGCCCGGAGAAATACTCGTCGAGCTGCTCCCGCGCGGTGCGGAAGAGCGGCAGATCGTCATAGCTCCCATAGTCGCCGAAGACGAGGGAGATGAGGTGGCCCTCCTCCGCAAAGAGGGTCAGGGGACCTAGCGGGGACCGGATGACTGCTTGCTCCATGGAGCATTCTCCTTTTCCGCAGGCGCGGCAAAATCGGTCTATACTGGCATTTTACCAAACTCAGATGAAAAAGTCCAGTCATTTTTATTCGTTTTGCCGATCGGTTGTGGATCAGAGCCCCTGGGCCTCCAGCGCACGCAGGAGGAGCGTCGCGGCGTCGGCCCGCGTGAGCCCGGCGGAGAGGTCCTCACCGGGCCAGAGCACGCCCGCCTCGGTCAGGTCCACGGCGGACTGACGCGCCCAGACGGGGGCGTCCGGCCCGTCCTCCGGCGCGCCGCAGGGGACCGGATCGGCGGGCAGGAGCCGGTCGAGGAGCACGACGGCCTCGGCGCGGGTGATGGTGGCCGCCGGGGCGAACTCCGCCCCGGCAGGCCCGGTCGCGCGGCCCTGGACCGCCCCGGTGCGCAGCGCTCCGGCGACGTAGGGCCGCGCCCAGGCGGCGACGGCGTCGTCGTCGGCGAAGCCCGTGCGTTCGACCTCCGGCCGGTCGTCGTGCCCCACGGCGTCCATCGCCAGGGCGAGGAACTCCACGCGGGTCACCTCGGCGTCCGGGCGGAAGAACCAGGTCTCACCCAACCGCTCCCCGACGAAGAGGCCGCGCTCGGCCAGGGCGATGGCGGCCTTCTGTGCGGGGTGGCCGGTCAGGTCGGCGTAGGTGACGGCGGTGCGGGGCTTGACGATGCGGACCTTGACCGTCACCGGGCGGGAGACGTTGCCGGACGGGTCCTCGGCGACGAAGGTGAAGGAGTCCTTGCCGGTCTTGCCCTCATAGGGGACGTAGGTGAAGGCGGCCGAGCCCTCGGACGCGAAGTCGATGCGCCCGCGGGCCGGCTCCTTCGTGACGCGGAAGGTGACGGGGTCGCCCTGGGGGTCCGTGGCGGAGAAGTTGGCGGTGACGGCGACGTCCCGATAGGTGATGAGGGTGAAGGCCTCGGCCACCGGGGCGCCCGCGGGGGCGGGCGGCTCCTCCTTGCTGCGGCCGAAGAGGGCCGCGGCGGGCAGGGCGAGCGCGCAGCTCAGCCCCACGAGGAGCAGCAGCGCGGCGAGGGACCGGACGGGCTTGGACATAGGAAGACCTCCTCATGATGTGATCGTCCCTATCCTGCCCCGCCGCGCGGGCGGTTATACGCGCCGCCGCCGGTCCCGCCGGACGAGGGACAGCACGGCCCCGACGGCGAGGAGGTCGCTGACCATGGCGGAGCCGCCATAGCTGAAGAAGGGCAGCCCGACGCCGATGACGGGCGCGGCGTAGAGGCACATGCCCAGGTTGAGCAGGGCGGGGACGGCCAGGCTCGCCCCCACGCCCACGGCGACGTGCCGCAGGAGCGCGCCCTCCGCCCGCGCCGCGATGCGGACGCACCGCAGCACGACGGCGGCCAGCAGGGCCAGGACGAGGACGCAGCCGATCAGCCCCAGCTCCTCCCCGCAGACGGCGAAGAGGAAGTCGGTGTGCCGCTCCGGCAGGGCGGAGGACGCCGCGCTCTGGGTCTGGATCCCCTGGAGCCAGCCCTGCCCCGTCACGCGGCCGGAGCCGATGGCGAGCAGGCTCCGCTCCTGCTGGAAGCCCTTCCCCAGCGGGTCCAGGTCGTGGTCGAGGACCACGGCCACGCGCAGCCGGATGTACTCCGGCAGCCGCCCCCACAGCAGGGCGAGCGCGCCGATCCCCGCGCCGATCTGGGCGAGGAGCCACCACGGCGGGCTCCCGGCGGCCCAGAGCATGACGAGATAGACGCCCAGGTAGACCGTGACCATCCCCACGTCCCCCGAGACGGCCCACAGCAGCCCGCACAGCCCCAGCGCGTGCACCGCTGGCCCGAGGAGGGCGCGGGGGCGGGCCAGCCCGCCCCGCTCCAGCCGCACGAGCTGGCGGGCGAGGAGGAGGACGAAGACCAGCTTGCCGAACTCCGCGGGCTGGAGGTTGAACAGCCCGCCGGGCAGGGCGATCCAGCTCCGGTTGCCGGTGCCGTCGTCGTTGCCCAGGGGGACGAGGAGGAGCAGCAGCCCGACGTTCCCCGCCGCCAGGAGCCACCAGAGCCGGTCGAGGAGCCGCTCCAGGTCCACCCACGTGAGGACGAGCGCCCCGGCCAGCCCGGCCGCCAGGGCGGCGGCCTGCTTGGCGGGCAGGGCGTGGAGGGCAGGGTCGTAGCGCGTCGCGCTGTAGATGAGCGCCAGCCCGAAGCAGGCGGCGGCCAGGGACAGCAGGGGCAGGGCGCGCTCGTTCGTCCGCTGCGGCATGGCTCGTCCCCCTCTCGTTCGATGATCCTGATATTTTAGCAGGATCGGGGGACAAAATCCGTCGAAAGGGGGGTGCACACGGCGCAAGATCGTGGTATACTACACAGTTAGAGCGGTCTGCCCATGGGGCGGAGCGCGAGAAAGGAACGACACGATGCAACGATACTCTGAAAGCGAACGGGAGACCGAGGCGCTCGGCGAGGAGCTGGTGCGCCGCATGGCCCCCGGCACGGTGGTGGCCTTCACGGGCGACCTGGGCGCGGGCAAGACGGCCTTCGTCCGGGGCATGGCGCGGGGCCTGGGCATCACGGCCCGGGTGACCAGCCCGACCTTCACCATCGTGAACGAATACGAGGGCGGGCGCTGTCCGCTCTTCCACTTCGACATGTACCGTCTCTCCTCGTCCGACGAGCTGTTCGACATCGGCTGGGAGGACTTCCTGCGGCGCGGCGGGATCTGCGCGGTCGAGTGGAGCGAGAACATCGCCGACGCGCTCGAGCCGGACACGGTGCGGATCGACATCCGCCGCGGCCGGAGCGACGGGGCGCGCATCATCACGGTGGAGGGGATGGATCCATGAAGATATTGGCTCTGGAGGCCTCCGCCGTCGCGGCCTCCGTCGCATTGTGCGAGGACGAGGTCCTGCTGGCCGAGTCCTATCAGAACACGGGCCTGACGCACAGCCAGACCCTCCTGCCCATGGCGCAGGAGCTGCTGGCCCGCTGCGGGCTGGGCGTGGCGGACGTGGACCTGGTCGCCGTCTCGGCGGGGCCGGGGTCGTTCACCGGCCTGCGCATCGGCGTGGCCACGGCCAAGGGCCTGGCCTGGGCCGCGGAGAAGCCCTGCGCGGGCTGCTCCACGCTGGAGAGCATGGCCTGGGGCGCGGCCGCCCATACCGGCGAGCTGTGCGTCGCGATGGACGCGCGGCGCGGCCAGGTCTACAACGCCTGCTTCCGCATCGAGGACGGCCGTCCTGTCCGGCTCACGCCCGACCGGGCCATCGCGCTCGACGAGCTGATCGACGAGCTGCGCGCCCGCGGGGCGGGGGAGCAGTACGTCGTCGGCGACGGCGCGGCGCTGTGCTATGAGGCCCTGCGCCAGGCCGGGCTCCCGGCCCGGCTGGCCCCCGAGGGGGCGCGGATGCAGCGCGCCTACGGGGTCGCCCGCCTGGGGCTGGAGCTGGCCCGCACCGGCGGGACCGTCGGCCCGAACGAGCTGGTCCCCGTCTATCACCGTCTGTCCCAGGCCGAGAGAGAACGTCTCGCGGCCGAGAAGAAACGATCTGCGATCATCACTGAAGGGAGAACATGAAAAAATGGAAATGGTACACGTATTGGATCATCCGCTGCTCCAGCACAAGCTCTCCATCCTGCGGGACGAGAACACCGGCGTGAAGGACTTCCGCGAGGTCGTCGGCGAGATCGCGACCCTCATGTGCTATGAGGCGACCCGCGACCTGCCCCTCCAGCCCGTCGAGGTCCAGACCCCGGTCGCGAAGGCCGTGGTGAAGCAGATCGCCGGGAAGAAGCTGGCCATCGTCCCCGTCCTGCGCGCGGGCCTGGGCATGGTGGACGGCATCCTGACCCTGATCCCCTCTGCGAAGGTCGGCCACATCGGCCTCTTCCGCGATCCGGAGACCCTCGATCCCGTCAAGTACTACTGCAAGATGCCCACCGACATCGCCGAGCGCGAGGTCATCATCCTCGATCCGATGCTCGCCACCGGCGGCTCCGCCGCGGCGGCCATCACCTTCGTGAAGGAGTACGGCGTCAAGCAGATCAAGCTCATGAACATCCTCGCCGCCCCCGAGGGCATCGAGCGCGTGCGCCGTGAGCACCCCGACGTCGAGATCTACGTCGCCGCCGTCGATAAGTGCCTGAACGACCACGGGTACATCGTCCCCGGCCTGGGCGACGCGGGCGACCGCATCTTCGGCACGAAGTGAGATCTCGCTCCCTCCGTCCGGGCCGTTTGGTCCGGACGGAGGAAAAATCAAAAACTTGCGAAAAAGGTGTTGACAAAACCGGGGCGACATGATATTATAAATCTCGCACTGAACGAGATGTTCCGATGCCTACCAAATGCGCGAGTGGTGGAATTGGTAGACTCGCTAGATTCAGGTTCTAGTGTGCAATACGCACGTGCGGGTTCAAGTCCCGCCTCGCGCACCAGTCCGAGTGTCCGAAAGGGCGCTCGGATTTTTTTGCTCTTTTGAAGAAGCCCCGTGATCGTACGATCACGGGGCTTCTTTCTCGTCAGTGCTCCCGTTTCCCGGCCGTTTCGCTGATGAGCGCGGAGCCGATGATGAGCACGGCCCCGACGAGCCCGAACGCGGAGAGCGGTTCGTGGAGAGCGGCGGCGGAGAGGAGCAGCGCGAACACGGGGTCGATGTAGCTCAGGACGGCGATCGACTGCGCCTTCAGCGCCTTCATGCTGCCGAAATACAGCGCATAGGCGAAGCCCGTGTGCACGATGCCCACGAGGAGCACCATGACGACGGCCACCGCATCCAGCGACAGGCGGGACAGGGCCTCCGTTGCCAGGAGGTACGGGATCAGGACGGCCGCGGCGGCGGCGAGTTGGACGATCGTCTTCTCATGCACGTCGTCCAGCACGACCTTCTTGTTCAGGATCGCGACGGTGGCATACAGCACCGCGGCACCGAGCCCGAAGAGGATGCCGGAGAGGTCGCCCGACCGTGCCCCGCCGCTGTCCAGGACCCCGGAGACGAAGACCATGCCGACGATCGCGGCGAGGGCGCAGAGCAGCCTTCTGGCCGTGAGCCGCTCCTGGGACACCAGGGGGGAGAGCAGGATGACGATCGTCAGCTGCATGTAGTAGCACATGGTCGCCGTCGCGACCGTGGTGCGGCCGTAGGTCTAGAACAGCAGCAGCCAGTTCGGGCCTATGATCGCGCCCGTCACGATCAGCGCCAGCAGCGTCCTCCCGGCCAGCCGCTGGAGGCGGCCGCCCCGCAGGCGCACGAAGAGGAGCAGGGTCAGGCTCCCCAGGAGACCGCGGGAGAAGACGAGCAGGCAGGAGGAGAGTGGGATGTATCGTCGGAAGATCCCCAGCGTGCCGAAGATCAGCATGGACGACACGAAGGCCAGATAGGAGGTGCGGGCCTCTTTGTTCATCTCAGTAGTAGACCTCCTCCAGACACAGCCCGCAGGCGGGCATCGTCTCTCCGGCCCGCGTCCGATCCCCGGACGCCAGGATCCCCGCCATGTCCTCCGGGGCCAGCTCGCCCCGGCCGACCGCCACGAGCGTCCCCGTCAGGATCCGGACCATGTGGTAGAGGAACCCGTCCCCGGTCACGCGCAGGCGCAGCTCCGGGCCGAGCTCCGTCAGCTCGATGGCCGTCACGGTCCGCACGGTGGACTTCTTCGGCCGCTTGAGCGAGCAGAACGCGCGGTAGTCGTGCGTGCCGCACAGCGCCGCCGCCGCCCGCCGCATCGCCGCCACGTCCAGCGGCCCGTCCAGGAAGCAGAGGTAGGGGCGCTCGAAGACGTTCGGCTCCGGCCCGCGCCAGATGCGGTAGACGTAGGTCTTCCCCACGCACGAGAGCCGCGCGTGGAACCGCGGCGGGGCCTCCTCCAGGGCGACCGCCCCGACATCCGCCGGGAGATAGCGCCGCAGCCCGGCGAGGATCTCCGCCGGCGTGAGCGCCGTCTTCGCGCGGAAGGTGACGACCTGCCCGCGCGCGTGCGCCCCGGCGTCGGTCCGGCCGGACCCGGCGACCTCCACCGGCTGGTCGAGCAGGCGGGTGAGCAGCTCCTCCAGCCGCCCCTGGAGCGTGGTCCCCGTGTTGCCCTGCTTCTGCCAGCCCTTCCATCGGGTCCCGTCGTAGCAGAGCGTCAGCTTGTAGTTCGCCATCTCGATCCCTCCCGCCGTTTTCCCCAGTATAGCAGGATCTGATGCGGAAGGACAGTCCCGCGTGTATATTTTTCCACCATTTTGTTTCCCTTGACAGGATAATTGCAACACTCTTCACCCATTTTCAGCAAAAAAGTGATTTCGCTTGAAATCGTTTGTGTAATGGTGTACACTTTGTTTATCTTACACCTGTCGTGACCCGTACGTGGCCTGCTCCTCCCAAGGGCAGGGCGGTGAGCGACGACCCCCGCACGTCCCCGACGGGGACGGAGAAAGAGAGAAAAGGAGTACATCGAAATGCAAGAACACAACAGAGGCCAATGGGGGAGCAATTTCGGCTTCCTGATGGCCGCAGTCGGCTCCGCAGTCGGCCTGGGCAACATCTGGGGCTTCCCGTACAAGATGGGCAAGACCGGTGGCTTCGCCTTCCTGATCGTCTATCTGGCACTGGTGCTGCTGGTCGGTATCGTCGTCATGCTCGGCGAGCTGGCCCTCGGCCGCTCCACCGGCAAGAGCCCCATCGAGGCCTATGGCGCGCTCAAGGCGAAGTATAAGTTCGTCGGCGTCATGGCGATCATCTCACCGTTCGTCATCCTCTGCTTCTACTGCGTGCTCGGCGGCATGGTCATGCGCTATATGCTCGGCTTCCTCGTCAACATCTTCGGATTGGACGGCTTCGCCGGACAGGGAGACGGGTACTTCGGGTACCTGCTCTACGACTTTAAGGGCATGGTCCTCTTCTTCATCATCTTCCTGGTGCTGAACATGGGCATCATCATGGGCGGCGTCCAGAGCGGCATCGAGCGATTCACCAAGGTCGCGATGCCCGCGCTGGCGGTCTGTCTCGTCGTCATCATCGTCTTCGTGGCGATGCAGCCCGGCGCGAAGGGCGGCTATGAGTTCATGTTCAAGCCCGACTTCAGCGTCTTCTCCGATCCGGAGATCGGCTTCTTCGGCGTCCTGAAGACCGCCGCCGGTCAGATGTTCTTCTCCCTGTCCCTCGGCATGGGCGCCATGATCACCTATGGCTCCTACCTCTCCAAGAAGGAGAGCCTCCAGCGCAACTCCCTCATCATCCCCTTCGCCGACACCGCCATCGCGCTCATGGCCGGTATGATGGTCATGCCCGCCTGCGCGGCCTACGGCATCGACTTCGGCAAGGGCCCCGGCCTCCTGTTCGCCTCCATGCAGGGCGTGTTCCTGGACGGCATGGGCGGCATGATCGGCAACATCATGGGCTTCCTGTTCTACTTCCTGGTCTTCATCGCGGCCATCACCTCCTCCATCTCCCTGCTGGAGGCCTGCTCCGCGACCGTCATCGACAAGCAGATCGCCAAGGGCAAGACCCCGCGCCGCAAGACCGCGGCCGGCATCTTCACCCTGTGCATCTTCGTCCTCGGTCTGCCCATCGCGCTGGACGCGCTCGGCTCCGGCGGCGCGCTCGTCAAGGCCCCCTACGAGCTCATGGGCATCGAGGCCGGCGGCGCAGGCTACGCCATGTGGAACGACTGCTGGCTGGACTTCTATGACCTCATCGCTGAGGGCATCCTCATGCCGCTCGGCGCCCTGATCATGAGCATGATTTTCGGCTGGGCGATCGGTCCGAAGTACATCTACGACGAGTGCGAGCAGAGCGGTCATCCGTTCAAGTTCAAGCCGTACTTCGACGTCTGCTTCAAGGTCATCGTCCCCATCATCATGGTCGTCGTGCTCTACGCGCAGATCACCGACTTCTTCTGATCCACGGCAACGATACCATACGATGACATACTGCTGTTGGGACAGCGAACGCCCGCACCGGACGAAACACCGGTGCGGGCGCTCTTTTTTGGGGCGGAGAAGGGGGGTCAATGCCCTTTGTGCTTCTCCTTCTGCTTCGCGCGGTGCAGGGCGCGCTTGCGCGCCTGCTCGGCCTCGCGCTCGGCGCGGGACCGGGTCCGGCGGGCCAGCTTGCCCTCCTCCTGCTGGAGCTTGAGGGCCTGCTGCGCCTTGGTGCCGATGTGCTGGGCTTGGGCGAGCTGGCGCTTCACCAGCCGCTGCATCCGCTTGGGGCTGACCCGTCGTTCCTCGGCGTCCGCGGCCGCGAGGGACGGGCTGAACCGGAGCGTGCGGTAGTCTCGCTGGAGGAAGGCGTAGACCTCGGCGTCCCGCGGCTCCGCGCCGAAGACGACCTTGCAGGCCTCATACCTTCCCTCGTCCTGTCGCTCGAAGAGACCCACCCAGAAGGGCGGGTCGAACAGGACCGTGAGCTTTGCTGTCGCGATGGACATGGACAGCGCCTCCTTTTTCGTGTGATCCTGACAGGGAACGGACGACCAAAGGAGGAAGGTTACTGATCCCCGCGGGGACTCCCGGACTACCTACCGGGACGTGTTTTTATCCCTGCCGTCCCCATCCTACCGTGCCCCACGGCCCGTGTCAAGAGGGGTCCGATACGAGGAGACAGGAAAAACGCGCGGCAGGAGGCTCCTGCCGCGCGTCTTTGGTTCGTTTGGATGCTCAGTGGGGAAGGCTCACTTCGCGGAGAGGTAGGCGTCGATGCTCACGGCCGCGCGCTTGCCCGCGCCCATGGCCTTGACGACGGTCTGAGGACCGGTGACGGCGTCGCCGCCGGCGAAGACGCCGGGACGGCTGGTCTTGCCATCGTCGTCCACGGCGATGCCGCCCCAGCGATCCTTGTCGATGCCGGTGGTGGTGTCCACGACGGCGTCGCTGTAGGAGGTACCGGTGGCGATGACCAGGTTGTCGCACTCCACGTCGAAGAACTCACCGGTGCCCACGGGGCTGCGGCGGCCGGAGGCGTCCGGCTCACCGAGGGCCATCTTCTCGCACTTGACACCGACCAGGACGCCGTCCTTGCCGTAGCACTCGACGGGGTTGGTCAGCTCGCGGATCTCGATGTCCTCTTCACGGGTGTGCTCGATCTCGTCGCGGCGGGCGGGGGCCTCGGCCAGGGTGCGGCGATAGACCATGATGGTCTCCGCGCCCAGACGGCGTGCGCAGCGGACCGCGTCGACGGCGACGTTGCCGCCGCCCACGACCAGGGTGCGCTTGGCGCCCTTGATGTTGGCGTCGAGGTCCTCGGTGTTGAGGTTCACCTCGGTCAGGTAGTCGTTGGCAGACCACACGCCCTTGAGGGAGGTGTCCAGGCCGCGGGGGGTCTGGGGCACGTCCGCGCCGTTGCCGACGAAGACGGCCTCATAGCCATCGGCGAACAGAGCGTCGATGCTCTTGTCCTTGTCGATGGGGCTGCTGGTGACGATCTCGACACCGTAGGCCTTGAGGGTCTCGATCTCGCGATCGACGACGGTGTTGGGCAGCACGAACTGCGGGATGCCGTAGGTCAGGATGCCGCCGGCATAGGACAGCTTCTCGAACACGGTGACATCATAGCCGAGCTTGGCCAGATCGCCAGCGCAGGCGATGCCGGCAGGGCCGGAGCCGATGACGGCGACCTTCTTGCCCTTCTTCTCGACGGCCTCGGCGGCCACGGGGGTGCGGGCGGCGTGCCAGTCGGCCACGAAGCGCTCCAGACGGCCGATGCCGACCGCCTCGCCGCGCAGGGCGTGGGCGCAGTTCTTCTCGCACTGCTGCTCCTGCGGGCAGACACGACCGCAGATGGAGGGCAGGCAGCTGCGCACGGTGATGATCTCATAGGCGCCCTCGAAGTCACCTTCCGCGACGCGGGCGATGAACTCGGGGATCTGCTGATGGATGGGGCAGCCGACGGTGCAGGGCTTCTTGCGGCACTTCAGGCAGCGCATGGCCTCACGGATGGCGTCGGCCTCGGTATAGCCCAGGGCAACTTCCTTGAAGTTGGTGCAGCGGACAGCGCGGTCCTGCTCGGGCATGGGGTTCCTCACTCTGACATTGTTGATCATTTCGCCTGTCCCTCCTTCGGTTCCAGACTGTCCTTACGACGCATGAGGGAGTCGTAACGACCCAGCGCATTCTTCTCGGACTCGGCGTAGAGCTGCGCCGCGTGTTCAGGATTCTTCATGGACAGGGACGCGTAACGGACCTCGCCCTTGATGAACTTCTTGTAGTCTTCGTTGGGCTTCGCGCTGTCGATGCTCAGCGGGTTCAGACCGGCCTCGGCCTTGCGCGGATCGTAGCGCAGCAGGTTCCAGTAACCGGCGCGGACGGCGTTCTTCATCTCCACCATGGAGCGGTTCATGCCGGCCTTGATGCCGTGGTTGATACAAGGAGCGTAGGCGATGATGAGGGACGGACCGTCATAGCTCTCGGCCTCGACGAGGGCCTTCATGGTCTGAGCGGGGTTGGCGCCCATGGCGACCTGAGCGACGTAGACGTGGCCGGAGGTCATGGCGATCTGGGCCAGGTCCTTCTTGCCGGTGGGCTTACCGGCGGCAGCGAACTGCGCGACGGCGCCGGTCGGGGTGGACTTGGAGGACTGACCGCCGGTGTTGGAGTAGACCTCGGTATCGAAGACGAGGACGTTGAAGTTCTCGCGGGAGGCCAGGATGTGGTCCAGGCCGCCGTAGCCGATATCATAGGCCCAGCCGTCGCCGCCGAAGATCCACATGGAGTGATGCGGCAGCATGTCGGCGTTGTCGACGACGTACTTGCAGTCGGGGTCCTCGGGGTGCAGCTTGCACAGCGCGACGAGGTATTCACCGAGGGACTCGGCGTCCTTGGTGTTCATCTTCTCGAGCCAGGCGCTGGCGGTACCGGCGAAGGCGCGGTCCTTGGCCAGACGCTCGACGACGGACTTCATGGCGCTGCGGCGGGTGCGCAGGGAGACGGCCATGCCGTAGCCGAACTCGGCGTTGTCCTCGAAGAGGGAGTTGGCCCAAGCGGGACCGTGGCCTCTCTCATCGATCACGTAAGGCATGGAGGGGACGCTGGCGCCCCAGATGGAGGAGCAGCCGGTCGCGTTGGCGATGACGGCGTGGTCGCCGAAGAGCTGCGTGACCATCTTGGCATAGGGGGTCTCGCCGCAGCCCGGGCAAGCACCGGAGTACTCGAGGTAGGGCTTGAGGAACTGGGACTCCTTGACGCTCTTGTCGCTGCCCTTCTGGACACCGTACTTCTTGCCGAACTCGAAGACCTCCTGGCTGCGCTCCATGATCTCGTGGGCGAGCTGCATGGACAGGGCCTTGCCGCGGGCGGGGCACATCTCGACGCAGGAGCCGCAAGCGGTACAATCGCAGGCGGAGACGCCGATCAGGAAGCGCTTGCCCGGGTCGGTCTTGGAGGGGATGGTGGCGGCGCCGATCTTCTCCGCGTCCTCGGGCTTGAGCACGAAGGGACGGATGACGGCGTGCGGGCAGACCGCGGAGCACCAGCCGCACTGCGTGCACTTGGTGGGATCCCACACGGGGACGTCGACGGCGATGCCGCGCTTCTCGAAGGCGGAGGTGCCGGACGGGACCTTACCGGTGACGTAGGGCAGGAAGGTGGAGACGGGCAGGTCGTCGCCGGCCAGGCAGTTGGTCGGGATCAGGATGTTGCGGACATAGGCGTCCTGCTCGGCGTTGACGGTATCGAGCTTCAGCTCGGCCTTGGTCTCATCGACGGCGTCGGCCCAGGCGGCGGGCACCTCGAAGGGCTTCGCGGCCTCCTGGCCGGCCATGACGGCACGCATGTTCATGTCGACGATGTTCTGGCCCTTGGCGCCGTAGTCGTTGACGATGCCCTGATGCATGTACTCGATGGCCTGCTCGGGCGGGATGAGGTTGGCCAGCTTGAAGTAAGCGGACTGGATGATGGTGTTGATGCGGCCCTTCAGGCCCAGGCTGCGGGCGATGTTGACGGCGTCGCAGGTGTAGAAGTGGATGTGGTTCTTCGCCAGGGCGCGCTTGATGTCGGCCGGCAGGCGGTGCTCCATCTCCTCGGCGTCCCAGTCACAGTTGAGCATGAAGATGCCGCCGGGCTTGACGTCCTTGACCATGTCGTACTTGCCGATGTACGCGGGGTTGCCGCAGATGACGCAGTCCGCGTCGCCGACATAGTAGGAGGAGCGGATCGGGGTCGGGCCGAAGCGCAGGTGGCTGATGGTCAGACCGCCGGACTTCTTGGAGTCGTACTGGAAGTACGCCTGGACGTACTTGTCGGTGTGGTCGCCGATGATCTTGGAGGTGTTCTTGGACGCACCGACCAGACCGTCGGAGCCGATGCCCCAGATCTTGACGGAAGCCTGACCGGGGGCCTTGGGCATCTCGATGTGGCACTTCTCCACGGACAGATGGGTGACATCGTCGACGATGGAGACGGTGAAGTGGTTGTGGCCGCCCTTGGCGAGATGCTGGAAGACGGAATACATGTCGTCGGGGGTGGTGTCCTTGGAGGACAGGCCGTAACGGCCGCCGATGACGCGGATGTCGTTCTTACCGGCCTCGTTGAGGGCGGAGACGACGTCCAGATACAGGGGCTCGCCGAAGGCGCCGGGCTCCTTGGTGCGGTCGAGGACCGCGACGCGCTGGACGGTCTCGGGCAGCTCGGCCAGCATGTGCTTGGCGGAGAACGGACGATACAGGTGGACCTCCAGGACGCCGACCTTGGCGCCGTTGGCGGTCATCACGTCGACGACCTCTTCCAGAGTGCCGCAGACGGAGCCCATGGCCACGATCACGTCGGTGGCGTCGGGCGCACCGTAGTAATTGAAGGGCTTGTAGTTGGTGCCGATCTTGGCGTTGACCTTCTCCATGTTGCCCACGACGATGTCGACGAGGTCATTATACATGGTGTTGGAGGCCTCTCTGTGCTGGAAGAAGGTCTCGGGGGGCTCGTTGGAGCCGCGGTGATAGGGGTGATACGGCGTGTTGGCCTCGTCGTGGAAGCGCTTGACGGCGTCCCAATCGAGCATGTCGGCCAGATCGTCATATTCCCAGGTGCGCAGCTTCTGGATCTCGTGGGAGGTACGGAAGCCGTCGAAGAAGTTGATGAAGCCCATGCTGGCCTGGATGGCGGACAGATGGGAGACAGGAGCCAGGTCCATGACCTCCTGCGGGGTCCCGGCGGCGAGCATCGCCATACCGGTGCCGCGGCAGGCCATGACGTCCTGGTGGTCGCCGAAGATGGACAGCGCGTGGGTGGTCAGGGTACGCGCGGCGACATGGAAGACGCCGGGCAGGCCCTCGCCCGCGATCTTGTACAGGTTCGGGATCATCAGCAGCAGGCCCTGAGAGGCGGTGAAGGTGGAGGTGAGAGAACCGGCGGACAGAGAACCGTGCACGGCGCCGGCGGCGCCGGCCTCGGATTCCATCTCGACGATGTTCACCTTGTGCCCAAAGACGTTCTTGCGGCCCTGGGCGGCCCACTCGTCCACATGCTCAGCCATGGGGGAGGAGGGGGTGATGGGGTAGATCGCAGCGACCTCGGTGAAGGCGTATGCCACATGACCGGCAGCCGCGTTGGCGTCCATGCTCTTGAAAGGTCTGTTATCCTTGACGATCATTTTGCAACGCCTCCTTTCTGTGCTGCCATGGCACGGACCTGGATGTAAGTGAACTCGGGCATCTCGCGTCCGGCAATCACGTGGTTCGGGCAGACGTAGGTGCAGATGTTGCAGTCCTCGCAGCGGTCGGGCGTGATGACGGCGCGGCCGTCCTCGAGGTGGATCAGGCCGTCCGGGCAGTTGGCAGCGCAGTCGCCGCAGCCGATACAGGAGACCCAGCAGAGCTGCTTACGGACCTCGGGATCGTCCTTGGAGGAGCACGGGACCATCTTGGCGCCCTTGTACGGGGTGATGACGGGCAGGCCCTGCGGGCAGACGGCGACGCAGGCGCCGCAGCCGACGCACTTGTCGGGATCGACCTTGGCGGTGCCTTCGACGATGGAGATGGCGTCGAAGCGGCAGGCCTGGACGCAATCGCCGAAGCCGCAGCAGCCATAGCTGCAGTGGCCGGACAGATCGCGGGCCGCGGCGTCGCGACAGTTGGTGGCGCCGGCCTTGACGTAGACGTCATGGTTGTGCCAGCCGCCGCGGCACTGCACGAAGGCGACGGTGGACTTGAGCTTGGTCAGGTCGTGGAAGGTGTCCACGATGATCTTCTTGCGGCAGGAGACGGTGCAGGCGGCGCAGCCGACGCACTTCTCATAGTCGATGACGGCGCAGTCGTCGACGATGGTGATGGCCTCCTGCGGGCACGCCTCGGCGCAGTCGCCGCAGCCGATGCAGCTGTGGCCGCACATGCGGAGCGCGACGTCCTCGGGGTCGTGGTTGGAGCAGGGGACGAAGTTGGTCACGTCGTCGGGGACCATGTGGACCAGCTTCTGCGGGCAGGCGTTGGCGCAGGCGCCGCAGCCGTTGCACTTGGCCTTATCGACGGTGACGGCGCCGTCCACGATGGACAGCGCGTCGAAGGTGCAGGCCTTGACGCAGGAACCGGCGCCGACGCACCCGAACTGACATTCGCCGGCGAGGAAGCCGCTCTTGACGGCCTCGTCGCAGGAGGAGTAGACCTTCAGACGGGACTTGCCGGCCGCGCTGCCGGAGCACTTGATGAACGCGGTCTCGTTCTTGGCGGGGACGAGCTCACCGCCGGTCAGGGCGACGATGGCAGCGACGTCCTCGTCGGTGCAAGCGGGACATAGGTTTGCAGGGCCGCCGGAAGCGATGGCCTGTGCGCATTTGTCACAAGTGACGAAGCCACAGCCGCCGATGCCGTTGCAGTCCGTGCCGGGCAGGATCGCCCGGAGCTCTTTGACCAGATCTTTTGGCTGCATAACGTATATCACATCCTTCTATTGCTTTGCGAGGGGGTCTTACTTTTTCCGACACTATTATGGTACGCGGCGCGAAGAATGTCAACTAGAGAAGTGCGATTTTTTGTGCTTTTCCATCTTTTTCACAGAAAATATCGCTCCCGACTTGTAAAAATGTCATGAGAATACGGTGTTAGATTCCACTAACCGTCACTTTTTGGCCCAGTTAGCAACTGCTTACCCGCTTTGTGCGCTCTTGACAAGGTTTTGGGGGCATGCTATGATGAAAGTCGTTCTTATGAACATATAAGAGATGCTTATGAAAAGTGAGCGATCAGAGAGGGAGGTGGGCCGATGCGCAAGGTCTTCCTGTCCGGCTATGCGAAGCTGCCGGACAACACGACGGCGCGGAAGCTGTACGATCACCTGGTCCTGGTGGTGACGACGGAGATCCCGGGCGGCCGGATCCTGGACGCCGACTGCACGATGGCGACGGAGCTGGGCCGCAGCTTCATCCGGGAGCTGCTGGTGGGCTACGACCTGGGCCGCGGACCGGAGCCGATGGTCGAGGAGCTGGCGCGGTGCTACCACGGGCACCTGCGCAAGGCGCTCCAGACCTGCATCAAGGGCGTGTGCATCCAGTACGCCGAGGTCGTCAAGAACGAAGAGAGATAAAATAGCCTCCCTCTGACGAGGGAGGTGGCTCGGCGAAGCCGAGACGGAGGGAGAGACGATGCGCACCTGCGCTCGACCGGCGCGGCAGGTCATCGTCTCTCCCTCAGTCCGCTCCGCGGACAGCTCCCTCGTCAGAGGGAGCCGGAGGAACGCCCCCATCCGGGATCCGGATGGGGGCGTCCTGCGTGTCTGTATGATCGCTCAGCGCGCCGCGAAGTAGTCGCGGGTCTGATCGACGTTGTGGGCGATCTCGGCCTTGAGGGCGTCGAAGGAGGGGAACTTCCGCTCGGGGCGGAGGTACTTGTAGAACTCCATCTGGACCTTCTGGCCGTAGAGGTCGCCGTGGAAGTCGAGGATGAAGCCCTCGATGGTGAGCTGGTCGCTGTCGTCCACGGTGGGGCGGGTGCCGACGTTCGTCACGGCGAGGTGCTCCTGCCCGTCCTCCAGGATGACCTTGGTGGCATAGACGCCCTTGGCGGGGGCGAGGACGTGCTCCTTCGGGCGGAGGTTCACGGTGGGGAAGCCGAGGGTGGAGCCGAGCTTCTTCCCGTGCGCGACGTGGTCGCTGATGGTGTAGGGGTGGCCGAGGAACTCGTTGGCGCGCTCGATCTCGCCCTGGGCGACGAGGGTGCGGATATAGGTGGAGGAGACGGTGATGCCGTCCTGCTCGACGCGGGGGATGATGTCGCAGCCGATGCCGTGCGCACGGCAGAAATCCTGGAGCCGCTGGGGGTTGCCCTCGCCCTTGTAGCCGAAGTGGTAGTCGTGCCCGGCGACCAGGTGCACGGCGTGCAGGTCGCGCACGAGGGTGTCGGCGAGGAAGTCCTGCCAGGGCTGGCGCATCCGCTCGGGGGTGAACGGCTCGACGATGACATCGACGATGCCGTAGTATCTGCGCATCAGGTCGGCGCGGTCCTCCGGGGCGGTCAGCAGGGGCGTGGGCCGCCCGAGGATGACGTCCTGGGGATGGGGGTCGAAGGTGAAGGCGGAGGGGACAGCGCCCAGCTCCTTCGCGACCTGGGCGGTCCGGCGCATGAGCGCGCCGTGGCCGTTGTGGACCCCGTCGAAGAAGCCCAGTGCGATGACTCTTTTCTTATCCAATTCGATCACACCTCGAAAAATGATTTGATGATGGTCAGCGTGCCCTGCTCGGCGCGGCTGAGGGAGAGGAAGCGCTGCTCCGGCCCGTAGACGCGGTAGACCCCGTCCGGGGCGGCGGTGGGGACGGCGCAGCCGTTGCGGATCCTCTGCTCCAGCGCCGGATCGTCGAGCGTGAGCGCGGGCCGGTCGGCGAAGCACCCGTCCACCGGCCGCAGGAGCGCGAGCGGATCGGGCGCGGCCTGGACCTGCTCCAGCGTCAGGGCGTCGGCCAGGCCGAAGCCCGCCGAGCGCGTGCGCCGCAGGGCGCTGAGCGTCCCGCCGCAGCCGAGGGCCTGTCCGAGGTCGTGGCAGAGCGTCCGGACGTAGGTCCCCTTCGAGCACAGCACGCGCAGGGTATAGTCCGCCGGGCCGGTCTGCTCGACCAGGTCGAGGGCGTAGATGGTGATCGGGCGCGGCGCGCGCTCGACCTCCTGCCCGCGGCGGGCCAGCTCGTAGAGCTTCCGCCCCTTGTGCTTGACGGCGGACCACATGGGCGGGACCTGCAGGATCTCGCCCCGGAAGGCGGCCAGGGCGGCCTCGACCTCGGCGCGGCCGACGGTGACGGGGGCCTGGGCGAGGACGGTCCCGGTGATGTCCTGGGTGTTCGTGGTGACGCCGAGCCGCAGCCTGGCGACGTATTCCTTCTCCCGCTCGGCGGCGAACTCGACGGCGCGGGTGGCGCGCCCGACGAAGACGGGGAGGACCCCGGTCGCCATCGGGTCGAGCGTCCCGGCGTGGCCGATGCGCCGCTGGTGGAGGATCCCGCGCAGCTTGGCCACCACGTCGTGGCTGGTCCAGTCGGCGGGCTTGTCGATGATGAGGACGCCGTCAGCCATGCTGCACCCGCTCGATGGCTTCGAGCATCGCGGCCTTGGCCTCGGTGGGGCCCATCGCCAGGGTGCAGCCCGCGGCCGCCGGGTGGCCGCCGCCGCCCAGCAGGGCGCAGACGGCTGAGGCGTCGAGCCTGCGCTCGTCGGTCCGCAGGGAGATCTTGCACTCCTGCGGCGCGAGCTGGCGGATGGTCACGGCGGTCTCCACGCCCTCGAGCTGGCCGATGAAGGCGGCGATGTCCTCCAGGTCCTGCTCGGTCGCGCCGAGGTCGCGGATGAGGGCGAGGGTCACATAGGCGAAGACGATGGTCCCGCCCTGCGCCAGCTCCATCTCGCGCACGAGACGGCTCTCGACCTGGAGCCGCCGGAGCGACTTCACGCGGAAGTGCCGCTTGTTGACCCAGGCGGCGTCGAAGCCCTGCTCCATGAGCCGGGCGGCGGCGCGGTGGGTGTCGGGCGTGACGTTGGAGTAGACGAAGCAGCCGGTGTCGGTCGCGATCGCCATGTACAGGAGCATCGCGATCCGCTCGTCCAGCCGCACGCCCAGCGCGTCGAGCACGCGGAGCATCAGCTCCCCGCAGGCGGCGCAGCCCGCGTCGAGGCAGGTGGCCCGGGCGTAGCCCTCGTTCGAGCCGTGGTGGTCGATGCACAGGGCGATCTCGTCCCGATAGCGCCCGGCGCTCTCGGGCAGCATCCCCAGCGCGGCGGTGTCGATGGCCACGACGTGGTCCGGGACGAAGCCGTCCGGGGCGAGGACGCCCGCGAAGTAGGGGTCGAACAGCCCGTGGGCGTCCTCGTTGGGGAGGAGCCAGACCTCCTTGCCCAGCTGCCGCAGCCCCCAGCAGAGGGCGGCGGCGGAGCCGATCGTGTCGCCGTCGGGGCGGCGATGGGTGAGCAGGAGGATCCGGTCCATGGCCAGGAGAGCGGCCGCGGCCTCACGTTCCGTCATGGTGCCCCTCCTTCTGCTCGATGTCGTTGAGGAGCTTGAGGATGTGCGCGCCCTTGTCGATGGAGCGGTCCTCCTCGAAGACCAGCTCCGGCGTGTACCGCAGGGAGAGCGCCTGGCCCAATGCCCGGCGCAGATAGCCCCCGGCGGAGCGCAGGCCGCGCAGGACGTCCTTCACGTCGCTCTTGTCGAGGACGCTGACGTAGACCTTGGCATAGCGGAGGTCCGGGGTGGTCTCCACATGGGTGAGGGAGACCAGCCCGTGGACCCTGGGGTCCTTGACGGTGCGCAGCAGGGCGGACAGCTCCCGCTGGATCTCCTCGTTGATCCGTCCGATCCGATTCGAGGCCATACCGATGACCCTCCTTTCGTTCCGTTGGTGGATGGATGTCTATTTCAATAGGTGGGGGGTCAGACCTCGATCTGCTCCATGACGAAGGCCTCGATGACGTCGCCGACCTTGATGTCGCTGTACTTCTCGATGCCGATGCCGCACTCGTAGCCCTGGGCGACCTCCTTGACGGCGTCCTTGAAGCGCTGGAGGGAGGAGATGATGCCCTCATGGATGACGATGCCGTCGCGGACCAGACGGATCTGGGCGCTGCGGGTGATGCGGCCCTCGGTGACGTAGCAGCCGGCGATGATGCCCGCGCCGGTGATCTTGTAGACCTCGCGGACCTCGGCCTGGCCGAGGGCGACCTCGCGGAACTTGGGCGCGAGCATGCCCTTCATGGCGGCCTCCATCTCGTTGATGCAGTCGTAGATGACGCGGTACATGCGCATATCGACCTTCGTACGGTGGGCGGTGTCGCGGGCGTTGCTGTCCGGGCGGACGTTGAAGCCGACGATGATCGCGTTGGAGGTGGCGGCGAGCATGACGTCGGACTCGTTGATCGCGCCGACGGCGCAGTGGATGACGCGCACGCGGACCTCCTCGTTGGAGAGCTTCTCCAGCGAGGCCTTGACGGCCTCGGCGGAGCCCTGGACGTCGGCCTTGACGATGATGTTCAGGACCTTCAGCTCGCCCTGCTGGATCTGGGAGAACAGGTCGTCCAGCGTGACCTTCTGGGTGGCGGCGGAGGCGGCCATCTTGTTCTCGTGCTTGCGCTGCTCGACCAGCTCGCGGGCCATGCGCTCGTCGGCGACGGCGTGGAAGTCGTCACCGGCACCGGGGACCTCGCCCATGCCGGTGATCTCGACGGGCACGGACGGACCGGCGGAGGTGATGCGGCGGCCCATGTGGTCGGTCATGGCGCGGACGTGGCCGACGGCGGTGCCCGCGATGATGACGTCGCCCTGGTGCAGGGTGCCGTTCTGGACGAGGAGGGTGGCGATGGGGCCGCGGCCCTTGTCCAGGCGGGCCTCGATGACCGCGCCGTGGGCGGAGCGGTCGGGGTTGGCGCGCAGCTCGCGCATCTCGGCGGTCAGGACGACCATCTCCAGGAGGGTGTCGATGCCCTCGCCGGTCTTGGCGGAGATGGGGCAGCAGATGGTGTCGCCGCCCCACTCCTCGGTGACGAGGCCGTACTCGGTGAGCTGCTGCTTCACGCGCTCGGGGTTTGCGGTCGGCTTATCCATCTTGTTGATGGCCACGATGATGGGGATCTCGGCGGCCTTGGCGTGGTTGATGGACTCGACGGTCTGGGGCATGATGCCGTCGTCGGCGGCGACGACGAGGATCGCCACGTCGGTGATCATCGCGCCGCGGGCGCGCATGGCGGTGAAGGCCTCGTGGCCGGGGGTGTCGAGGAAGGTGATGGGGGAGCCGTTGACCTCGACCTGATACGCGCCGATGTGCTGGGTGATGCCGCCGGCCTCGCCCTCGGCGACCTTGGCGTGGCGGATATAGTCGAGCAGGGAGGTCTTGCCGTGGTCGACGTGGCCCATGACGACCACGACGGGGGCGCGGGGCTTGAGATCCTCCTCCTTGTCCTCGGTGGTGTCGATCAGGCGCTCCTCGATGGTGACGATGACCTCCTTCTCCACCTTGCAGCCGAGCTCCTCGGCGATGATGGCGGCGGTGTCGAAGTCGATGATCTCGGACAGGGAGGCCATGACGCCGTTCTTCATCAGGCACTTGACGACCTCCGCGCCGGTCTTCTTCATGCGGGAGGCCAGCTCGCCGACGCCGATCTCGTCGGGGATCTTGACGGTGAGCGGGGTCTTCTTCGCGATCTCCAGCTGGAGGCGGCGCATCTTCTCCTGCTCCTCCTGACGGCGCTTGTTGCCGAAGCCGCCGCCCTTGCGCTGGTCGGTCTTGCGCTGGACCTTCTGCTTGCCGCCCTGCATCCGGTTGGCGCGCTCGGGGGCCAGGGTCTCCAGATGCTCGTCGTACTTCTCCAGGTTCACCGCGCCGCCCTTGCGGGTGTCCACGAGCTTCTTCTCGGGGACGCGGGTGGTCGGCTTCTGCGGCTGGGCCGCCTGCTGGCCCTGCTGCTGGGGCGCGGGCTGCTGCTTGCCGCCCTGGGGCGCGCCGTTCTTGCTGCCCTGTGCACCGGCGCTGCGGTCGCTGCCGCGGCGGTCGTTGTTCGGACGGTCGCCGCTGCGGCCGCCGCCCTGCTGGCTGCCGTTGCGGTCGCCGCGGGGCTTGCCGTTGCTGTTCCCGCGGTCGCCGCCCTTGCCGTCGCCCCGGGGGGCGTCGTTGCGGGGCTGCTGCGGGGCGGTCTTCTTCGCCGGCGCGGCGGCGTAGATGGACTGCAGATCGGCGATCTGGTTGTGCTGGGTCAGGTACTCGAAGATCAGGGACAGCTCGCTGTCCGTGAGCACCTGCATGTGGTTCTTCGGTGCGGTCGCATAGGTGGTCAGGATCTGACCGATCTCCTTGCTGGACTTGCCAAAGTCCTTGGCCACCTCGTGGACACGATATTTCGATTCAAAGCTCAAATAAAGCCACCTCCATCGGGACTGCGGGGACCGTGAGGTCCCTCACTGGTCCGTGTCTTGCTTTCTCTTTTCTCTGCGCGCGGCGGATGTCTTCCCGCTGCGGACGTTCTTCTTGTGGGCCCGCGTCTCGTCGCGGCGGCGCTTGGCGCGGGCGGCCTTGGGGACGAGCGCGTCCCGGGCCTCGCCGAAGCGCTCCGGATCGCGCGCGGCGAGCTTCTCGGCCAGGGCCGCGGCGGACCCGATGTCGCTCACGGCCATCATGGCGCAGGCGGTGCGCCCCACGGCCCCGCCCAGCTCCTGCCGGGTCCAGGGGACGATGAGACGGACGGTCTTCCCGGCCTGGCAGAAGTGGTCGGCCCGGCGGATGGTGTTGTCCGCCGCGTCGCTGGCCAGCAGGAGCAGGTACGCCTTGTGCGCCCGCGCTGCGGCCCCGACAGGCTCCTCCCCGACGGCCAGCCGCCCGGCCCGATAGATCAGGCCGAGGAAGGACAGGATGCTATCCATCCGTGCCGCCCCCCTCCAGCTCGCGCGTGAGCGCGTCGTAGACCTCCTCGGGGATCGGCTGGGAGAAGGCCCGCTCCAGCGCGCGGGAGCGCCGGATCTTCCGCAGGCACGCGGGGTCCGGGCAGAGGTAGGCGCCGCGGCCCGGGGCCTTCCCGTGGAAGTCCAGGGCGATCGCGCCGTCCGGCGCGCGCACGACGCGGATCAGCTCCCGCTTCGGCTTCATTTCCCGGCAGCCAAGGCATTGGCGCAGGGGGATCTTCTTGGGCACGAGGCCACCTCCTTTTTCGTGGTGCGGACCGGATCAGTCCTCGGCGGGCCCTTCGTCGGCCGCTTCGGCGGGCACGTCCTCGGCGGGGACCTCCTCGGCGGTCTCCTCGGCCGGGGCCTCGTCGTCGAACGGCTCGTCGTCGAAGTCGTCGAAGTCGTCCTCGGCGGCGGCCTGCGCGGCCTCCTCGGCGGCGCGGGCGTCCTCCTCGGCCCACTCGTGGGCGGAGGACTCGGACTTGATGTCGATCTTATAGCCGGTGAGCTTCGCGGCCAGGCGGGCGTTCTGGCCCTCCTTGCCGATGGCCAGCGAGAGCTGGTCGTCCGGCACGACCACGCGGCAGCTCTTCGTGCCGTCGAGCACGGTGACGGACAGCACGTCGGCGGGGGAGAGGGACGCCGCCACGAAGGCGGTGGGGTCCTCGCTGTACTTGATGATGTCGATCTTCTCGCTGCCCAGCTCGGCGACGACGCTGTTCACGCGCGCGCCCTTCGGGCCGACGCAGGCGCCGATGGGATCGACGTTCTCGTCGGCGGACCAGACGGCGATCTTGGACCGGCTGCCCGCCTCGCGGGCGATGGAGCGGATCTCGACGGTGCCGTCGTAGATCTCGGGGACCTCCAGCTCGAACAGGCGCTTGACCAGGCCGGGGTGGGTCCGGGAGATGAGGACCTGCGGGCCGCGGTTGGAGCGGCGGACCTCGACGACGTAGACCTTCAGGCGGTCGCCCTCGTGGACGGTCTCGCCGCGGACCTGCTCGGAGGGGGCGAGATAGGCGTCGGTGGCCTCGCCCCCGGCGCTGATGCGCAGGGTCACGCCGCCGTTGCGGGGGTCGATGCGGGTGACGGTGCCCAGGAGCATCTCGTGCTCCTTGGAGCTGAACATGTCGTAGACCATGCTGTGCTCGGCCTCGCGCATGCCCTGGATGATGACCTGCCGCGCGGTCTGGGCGGCGATGCGCCCGAAGTTGCGGGGCTTGATCTCCATGCGGACCATGTCGCCGATCTGGGCGGAGGGCAGGCTGGCGCGCGCCTCATCCAGGGAGATCTCGGTGTAGGGGTTGTCGACCTCCTCGACGATCTCCTTCTTGACGAACATGCGGACGGTGGCCCGCTCCTCGTCGGCGTCCACGACGACGTTGTCGGTGATGCCCTCGTGGTCGCGCTTATAGGCGGAGATGAGGGCCTGGGTGATCTTTTCGAGCATATAGCTCTTTGGGATGCCCTTCTCTTTCTCGATCAGGGCGATGGCGGCAAAGAATTCCTTGCCGTCGAGCTCGTTGCTCTTGGTGTTCTTGGTCGTTCTCTTAGCCATTGCCAAATGTTCTCCTTGCTCCTGGCGGTGCGGCCGCGGCCGCGCCGTGGTGTCTTGGTGACGTGATATATTAAAATAGGTATCTGCGTGCTCAGAAGTCGATGTGCAGCCGGACCAGGGCGACGTCCTTCTTCCCGAAGGTGACCGGCCCGGCGGCGGCGCCGACGGTGACGTCGCCGTCGTCATAGGCGAGCAGGGTGCCGGTGCAGAGCTTGCTGCCGTCGACGGGCTGGTAGAGCTTGACGTCCACGGGCGCGCCGAGGTAGGCGGCGAAGTGCTCCGGACGCTTGAGGGCGCGGTCGGCCCCGGCGGAGGAGACCTCGAAGGTGTAGGCATCGGGGATGGGATCGGCCTCGTCGAGCAGGGGATCGACCGCGCGGCTGATGCGCTCGCAGTCGTCGATGCCGACGCCGCCCTCCTTGTCGATGTAGAGACGCAGGTACCAGCTCCCGGCCTCCTTGAGGTATTCCACGTCCCACAGGGTGCAGCCTGCCTCCTCGACGGCGGGGCGGGCGAGCGCGGTGACGAGGTCTATGACCTTGGACATACGGGGTGTCCTCCTTCCATAAAAGAAAGAGCGGGGCAAGCCCCACTCTCACATTACCTTTCCATACAGCCATATCATACCACTCTATCGTACATAATGCAAGGGGTTTTTGAAGATGATTTTCCGATGGGGGACCGTTTCGCACGAAAAGATCTGAACAGATCGTAAAGGTTTTCTTAAAAACGCCCCAAAACGGGAAAAGTTCGGGCGGGAGGACTTGCCGAACGAGGTCGGATCATGTATACTAACAGATACCCATGACCTCGCGCGGCGAGGCCATATCCCCATGGTAAGGAGGCACGACGCCTTGGACGATCATATGCAGCGACGCACACCGGCCACGCCGGACGGGCGGCCCCGTCCCGCCGGACCGCGTCCGGCCGGGCAGCGGCCCAGCGGACAGCGCCCCGCGGGGCAGCGTCCCCCCGGCCAGCCGCCGAAGAAAAAGAAGAAGCGCAAGCTGAAACGGAAGTATCGGATCCTGCGCGGCATCTACGCCGCCGTGGTGATCCTCGCGGCGATCATCGTGGTCGCCTTCATCGCGCTGAAGCTCTCCGCCCGCGCGCCGGATGTTTCGGTCGATCCCGACCCGAACGCGGCCACCCAGACCGACACCGAGCCGGCCCCCGGCCAGACCGCGGGCAAGCACCAGCGGAAGGAGCAGACCTACACCTTCCTCCTGGCCTGCCCGGACCAGGCCAGCGGCAACGCCGACGCGATCATGGTCGTGACCTACGACGTGCCGAACCAGAAGCTCGGCATGCTGTCCATCCCGCGCGACACGCTCGTGAACAAAAAGAACCCCAAGATCAACTCCTCCATGCACGGCGGCATCGAGAACCTCCAGGAGGTCGTCTCCGACCTGCTGGGCATCCCGCTGGACTTCTACGTGGAGATCGATCTCAATGGCTTCGTGGAGCTGGTGGACGCCGTGGGCGGCGTGGACTTCGACGTCCCGATCGAGATGTACTACAACGATCCCACCCAGGACCTGAACATCTTCTACCAGCCGGGCATGCAGCACCTCACCGGCCAGCAGGCCATGGAGGTCTGCCGCTTCCGCCACAACGCGGACGGCACCGGCTATCCCCTCGGTGACATCCAGCGCAGCGAGACCACCCGGAACATGATGATCACCGTCGCGAAGAAGGTCCTCGCCCTGAACAACATCGTGAAGATCACGAACTACTTCGACATCCTCCAGCGCAACGTCGAGACGGATCTGACGGCCTCGAACATCACCTGGTTCATCGGGCAGTTCCTCAACGTCGATCTGGACACCGGCGTCACCGGCAGCGGCCTGCCCGGCGACGGCAGCGTGACCTATAAGGGCACGCGCTGGTGCTACGAGCTCTACCCCCAGGAGAGCCTCGATGTCATCAACGCCACCGTCAACCCCTACACCACGCCCCTGACGCTGGACGACCTGAACATCTTCCAGGCCCCCTGACGGGCCGCGGATCTGGATGGATCTGACAGGAGAGACCAACCGGTCTCTCCTGTTTTTATGCTTTTTGATGAAGGAGCGTCATGACCTTCCGTCATGGTCGTTCCGCACAAAAATGCCATTTTAGATAGTTTCAGATGAAATGATTTCGCACGAAATATTCGCTAAATCCACAAAAAATCGGTTACAAATCCGTGACGTTCATAGTTTCGTAATGAAAACTCCGCATTGAGGACATTTATCTGGACAAAATATGGTGAAACTGCGGCAAAAATGGGCAACTTTCCTGTGCAAATAAGATAGATTTGTTAAAAATGCCGAATGAATAAATATTGCAATTTGCTGTGAACGCGTTATAATGGTCTTGCATCAAGAGAGAAGTCGTAAGAATGAAGGCCGTCCTGCAAGTCGGACGACCGGGAGGAAACTTCAAGTCAAGCGCAAGTCAAGTAAGTGTAAGTGTAATCGAAGGAGGAAAAGAAATGAATCTCATGCTTCCGAGCGCACGGCGTGAGGAAGGCGGGAAGCAGCCCTGTATCAAGATCTGGAAGTTCGATCTCCGTATCCCGTTCGTGCACTATGAATGGGAGATCCCCGAGATGATCCAGGCCTGCGTGGTCTTCATGACCGGCTCCGCCGCCACGGCGTATCTCCAAGACCTGTTCGGTCTCACCTTTGAAATGGCCCTTTCCATCGTGTTCGTCCATGAGCTCCTGTACATGGTCAACAACACCCTGGGCGACCCGCTGATCGGCGGCTGGATCACCCCGGCCGTCCCGCTGATCACGGCGTTCCTGCTCAACTTCGAGGGCGTCGATCGTATGCATGCCTTGACCAGCATGGAGCTGGTGCTCGGCCTGATGTACGTCATCCTCGGTGTGACCGGCATCGCCACCAAGCTGATCGACATCTGCCCGCAGTCCCTGAAAGCAGGTATCTTGATCGGATCCGGCTTCGCCGCATGCTGCGGCCCCTACGGCTTCAAGTCTCTGGCTGACGGCGGCAAGGGCTTCTTCATGTATCCGATCTCCTGGTCCATCGGCTGCACCCTGGGCCTGGTGCTCCTCTTCTCCAACGGCTTCGGCAAGGTGAAGTTCCACAGCAAGAACCCGTTCATCAAGCTCCTCACCAAGGCTGGCTTCGTTCCCTCCATCATCCTCGGCGGCATCATCGCCATGGTCATCGGCGAGTGCGCCAAGCCTGACTTCTCTTCCGTCACCAGCTTCTGGTTCAACCCGATCCCCGGTCTGACCTGGGTCTGGGGCAACTTCTCCATCCTCGGCATCGGCATCGACATGGGCATCCTCGTCCAGACCATCCCGATGGCCATCATGTGCTACGTCATCGCGTTCGGCGATATCGTCGGCGGTACTGCCTTCCTGGAAGACACCAAGCGCTATCGTCAGGACGAGCACATCGACGTCAACCCCGACCGTACCAACATGTGCTGCGGCTTCCGTAACCTCATCGAGGCCTTCTTCAGCCCCACCTGCACCATGTCTGGTCCTCTGTGGTCCGCTATGACCGTGTCCGTGGCCGAGCGCTACAAGACCGGTAAGGAGAACATGTACTCCATCTTCGGCGGCTCCTGCACCTTCAACACCACCAAGTGGATCTGCCAGCTGATCGTGCCCCTGATGGCACTCATCAAGCCGATCCTGCCGCTGGCCATGGCTCAGACCCTGATCATCCAGGCCTTCGGTTCCTTCTACGTCGGCATCAACATGTGCCGCACCAACGTCGAGCGCGGCGTCGCCGGCATCACCGCTGGCGCCATCGCCACCTGCGCCAACCCGTCCTATGGTCTGTTCGTCGGCATCATCCTCTGCCTGTTCATGGAAGTCATCGGCATGAAGCGCGAGGAGCGTCGCGCCAACGTCGAGGAAGGCATCGACATCTATGTCAAGGCCGTCCGTGACGGGCTGGCTGAGACCCGTGCGAAGGACGCTGCCAAGGACGCCAAGAAGGCTCGCGTCTGATCCACGCCCCTCTTTTTGACCCTCAACTGACTTTTTCCCCACGATGCGACTGTCATGCGTAAGACGGCCCCGCACGCTAAGGCGTGCGGGGCCTCTTTTTTTGTGAGATGGCCTCGCCAGAGTTTCGCGCCCGCAGGCGTGCCAAAGATCCCCCTCGATCGGGGCCTTCTTTTGTCCACGCCTCACGCGGCTTTGGCCTTGTATCTCTCTGGCGCATGGATTATAATATCGATATTATATAGGTATCAAGAGAGAAAGGCGGCGATGGTGTGACGAGACGCGGCACCGGCCTCTTCATCTGCTTCATCCTGCTCCAGAGCGTGATCTACGGCATCGGCAATCCCCTGACCAAGGTCGCGTATGAGAGCATCACGCCCCTGTGGCTGCTCGTCGTGCGGTATGGGATGGCGCTGGTCCTGCTGGCCCTGCTCTTCGGGCGGCGGATCGTGGCCTGTCTGCGGCGGACCGACTGGCGGCTGTGGCTGCCGTCCGGGTTCTGCTGTGCGGGGGCCTTCGTGGCGATCAACGTCGCGCTGTCGCTGACGGAGGCGACGAGCGTGGGCTTTTTGATGTCCCTGTCCGTCCTGTTCGCGCCGATCCTGTCGGCGCTGTACCTCCGGCGGCCGTACGACCGGCGGAGCCTGCCGATCCAGCTCGTGCTGGTGGTGGGGCTGTTCCTGCTGTGCTGCAACGGCGGGGCCTTCTCCTTCGGGG
>CAKTJM010000008.1 GCA_934567745.1 uncultured Eubacteriales bacterium
CTTATAGTAGCCGTAGGAGATGGCCAGGTCATCGATGCCGTCCTTGTCGATGTCCGCCGCCGCCAGGCTCACCATGTTGGGAACCAGGCCGTCGGTCTTGGGCAGGTCGCGCGTCCACGCCTTCTTCCAGTTGCCGGCAGTCAGGAACGCATCGTCGGAGGTTTTCTGCAGCTTCCAGACGGTGACGGCGGGGGTCAGGTAATTGCCGTCATACACAGCGATCTCGTCGATGCCGTCGCCGTCAAAGTCGCCCACGGCCAGATCCAGATAGTTATAGGGCGTGTAAGGCTCCGTGAAGTGGTTGTCCGTTTTGTCATCGTTGTTTCCGATGGCGCCGGAGAGCCCGCTAATAGTTTTTCCCATATACCGATCGTTCACCGGATCCGCGGTGTAGAGACACAGATGGTTGGTGTATGAACTTTGATACCGGCTAAAGTAGGTAAGAAGGGCTACGTCCTTCTTCAGACCATTGTTCTCAGTGGAGAAGTTGCCCTCCACGGCGAGCATGGCGTCGCCGAAGAGGTTGGGGTCTTTGGAAGTGGCACTGTTGAAGAAACTACTGAGACTGCCTCCGGTGGGCGCGCCGTTGCCAAAGAGAGACACGGCGGACTTAGAGGGGTCTTGGTCGCTTTTGCCGTCCTTATGGTTGCTGTTTGCGTTGAGCACAAACAGCTCATCCACCTCCGCCAGTGTGGCGAAGGTCTTGCCGAAGGGGGTGTCCGTGATGCCCTCCTCCTGCTGGTAGCCCTCCGGGGCCTTGGTATCGAACCCCAGCGCGTCGAACACCGTGCGGCTGCTGTCGCTGCTGCCGGTCTGGGCGGCGAAGGCCGTGCCGGGCAACAGGCTCAGGCACATGGCCAGCGCCAAAAACGCCGACAGCGCGCGCTTGCACGTTCGCTTTTCTTTCATCATCTTCCTCCTTTTCGTTCACAGTCCGCTGGCGAACTGGTTCACCTCGTACTCGGCCATCTCATAGGGGAAGCCGCGCCGGTCGGTCCAGCGGATGGTGTGGCCGTCCGTGGAGACGGACCGCCATACCTCTTCGTCGCGCAGCACACAGAACCGCGGCGACTTCAGCTTGGGTCGCATGTTGAGCAGCGTGATGCTGCCGTTGTCCCACACCACCCTCAGCATGTGCCCGTGCCGGGCGGCGACGGATCTGATGGGCGGGCTCGTCATCATAGACCACCTTCCTTCTCGTTCTTGGGCAAAGAGCTGCCATCTCGTCCCCTAGGATACGCCGGCGGGTGGCGGCGCGGTAGTGACCAATGGTCACTATTTTGCACGGCCCTTGGACCGGGCTTTCCCCATCGCTTCGTGCAGCTTTCGGTTGACTTTCGTCTGGATCCGTACTATACTGGCCGGGCACGCTTTTATCGTACGATTTCGGACGAAGGAGATGATCGCATGGACCCGTCCATCCTGGACCGCATCCACCAGATCAACTATCTATACGATGAGGTCGATGCCCTCTACCATCAGGCGGCGCTGCGGCTCGGCCTGACCGACAGCGCGATGCTCGTGCTCTACCACCTCCACGACCACGGCGGCGACTGTCCGCTGCGCGACATCTACCACCGCTCCGGCGCGAGCAAGCAGACCGTCCACTCGGCGATCGGCGGGCTGGAGCGGGACGGCCATGTGGTCCTGGAGCAGGAGGGCAAGCGCAAGCGCGTCCGCCTGACCGAGCGGGGCGTGCGCTATGCGGAGGAGACGGTCGGCCGTCTCGTCCGCGCCGAGGCGGCCGTCTACGCGGCGTGGGCCCCGGAGGAGATGGCGGAGTACGTCCGGCTGACGGAGCGGTACGTCGAGGGCTTCCGCCGTCAGCTCGACACACTGGGCGGGGAGGCGGCACGATGAAGATCCAGCTCTCCGACCACTTCACCTACGGGCGGCTGCTGCGGTTCACGGTGCCGTCGATCGCGATGATGGTCTTCACCTCCATCTACGGCGTGGTGGACGGCTTCTTCGTCTCGAACTTCGCGGGCAAGGTCCCCTTCACGGCGGTGAACTTCATCATGCCATTCCTGATGATCTTCGCCACGGTCGGGTTCATGTTCGGCACGGGCGGCTCGGCGATCGTCGCGAAGACCCTCGGCGAGGGCGAGCCGGACCGGGCGAAGCGGTATTTCTCGCTGTTCGTCTATGTCGCCTTCGGCCTGGGCGTCGTCCTGGGCATCGCCGGGATCCTCGGGATCCGTTCCTTCGCGGCCGCGCTGGGGGCCGAGGGCGCGCTGCTGGAAAATTGCGTCGTCTACGCGCGGATCATCCTGGCCGCGCTGCCGTTCTATGTGCTCCAGCTCCTGTTCCAGAGCTTCCTCATCACGGCGGAGAAGCCGCACCTCGGCCTGGCCGTCACCGTCGGGGCGGGCGTGACGAACATGGTCCTCGACGCGGTGCTGGTCATCCTGCTCCCGCAGGAGTGGAAGCTCGCCGGTGCGGCGATCGCCACGGCGATGAGCCAGGTCGTGGGCGGCGCGGTCCCGCTGGTGTACTTTCTCCGAGAGAACGGCAGCATCCTGCGCCTGGGGAAGACGCGGTGGGACGGCCGCGCGGTGCGCAAGGCGTGCACGAACGGGTCCTCGGAGTTCATGAGCAACGTCTCCATGAGCCTGGTCGGGATGCTGTACAACGTGCAGCTCATGCACTACGCCGGTCAGGACGGCGTGGCGGCCTACGGCGTCATGATGTACGTGAGCATGATCTTCGCCGCGGCGTTCATCGGCTACTCGATCGGCACCGCGCCGGTCGTGAGCTATCACTTCGGCGCGCAGCACCACGACGAGCTGCACGGCCTGCTTCGGCGGAGCCTGATCCTCATCCTGATCTTCGCGGTCTGCATGACGGCGGCGGCGCAGCTGCTGGCCCACCCGCTGGCGCGGCTCTTCGTGGGGTACGACGCGGAGCTGATGGCGCTGACGGTCTCCGGGTTCCGCATCTTCTCGCTGGCCTTCCTGCTCATGGGCTTCTCGATCTTCGGGTCCGGGTTCTTCACGGCGCTCAACGACGGACTGACCTCCGCGCTGATCTCCTTCCTGCGGACGCTGGTGTTCCAGTCCGCCGCGGTCCTGCTCCTGCCGCGCCTGTGGGGGATCGACGGGGTGTGGATCTCCATCGTCTTCGCCGAGTGCATGTCGGTGGGCCTGACCGCCCTCTTCCTCGTGGGCAAGCGCAAGCGGTTCCACTACTGACCGGACGAACAGAGGAAAACAGCACGCCCGCCGCGGACATACGATCCGCGGCGGGCGTTTTCTCCTCGATGCATCCGGTTTCGTGCTGCTGAGGATGAGAGATATGAGTCTCTCCGCCAGCAATGGCATCTACGGCGGCAGCAGCTCCATGACCTGGGCGGAGTTCGTCCTGCGGAACGCGGTCAAGCGCGACCGGAACGATCCGTCCGTCATCATGTGGTCCTTGGGCAATGAGATCCTGGAGGGCTGCAGCGGTGGCGGGTCTATCGGGTCGGATTATCCCACGATCGCCGAAAATCTGATCGATTGGATGAAGGATGAGGACGCCACTCGTCCGGCCACCATCGGGGACAACAACGCCAAGAACGGCACTTCGATCTACATCAGCGTCTGCAACGTCATCGCGAACAACGGCGGCGTGGTCGGGCTGAACTATTGCAGCGATTCCCAGCTGTCCAGGCTGTACAGCGGCCACTCCAACTGGAAGATCTACAGCGCGGAGACCTCCTCCGCGACGAACAGCCGGGGGATCTGCTCCAGTCAGGAGAACAATGCCAATGCGGACGGCAAGTATCACCTGACCTCCTACGACACCTCGGCGGTCGGTTGGGGCATGACGGCGCATGACTCCCTCTACAACACGATGACGAAGGACTATGTGGCGGGCGAGTTCGTGTGGACGGGCTTCGACTACATCGGCGAGCCGACGCCGTGGAACGGGGTGGGCAGTGGCTCTGTCATCGGGAGCGGTGCATATCCGAATAGCTCCTATTTCGGCATCATCGATACCGCCGGGTTCGAGAAGGACACCTATTATCTCTATCGCTCTCAGTGGGCCAGGACCGAGGAAACCCTGCACCTGGTCACCGCCTGGGACAGCGACAACCAGTACACGACCAGCGGCAAGACCCCTGTCGTGATCTATTCCAACGCGGCCAGGGTGGAGCTGTATCGCAACGGGACGAAGATCGGGACGGCGACCCGCACGGTCCATGCGACCAACGCAGGCCACCAGTATCACACCTATTCCGTACAGAGCGGCGACAGCAGCGTCTGCACGGCCGTGGCCGGTTCCGGTTCGAGCGCGCTGTACGCGACCTTCTGTGTGACGTATGCGGCCGGGACGATCTCCGCCAAGGCGTTCGATGAGAGCGAGAACGAGATCACGGCCCGCTGCGCCGGGAACACCTCGGTCTCCACGCCGGGGACGGTCAGCAGGCTGGCCGTCCACCAGGACAAGCCGGAGATCGCGGCCCAGTGGGAGCCGACGCTCAACGGGCAGTTTGAGCCGACGATGGTGACGCCCGGGAGCCGGAAACGCGTCTGGTGGATCTGTCAGGATGGACACGTATGGAAAACGGCCGTGTATTCCCGCACAGGACCGGAGCGCTGTGGATGCCCGGTCTGCGCGGGGAAGGCGAAGCGAGGGAAGCGCTATACCCTGCCGGAGGCGGCAGAGAGCATCCGGGCCAAGGAATAGGAAGATCGAAATTGGCGCGGGAAATATAGGTCTTCCCATTGACGTCCCCTCCCGTGCGGGGTACAATCGCCTTGCAGCGTCCCCCCAACACCAACGATCGGAGTTGATCTGTGATGAAGCGTCGTCTCCCGCTCCTCTTGCTCCTCCTGCTCGCGCTCCTGCCGGTGTCCGCGTCGGCGGTGGGGATGGTCACGGAGGCGAAGTACGACGCGGGGAAGCTGGTCCTGACCGCCTATGCTGATGACGATACCGTGACGGTCAAGAGCGGGAAGGATTCTGACATCATTTTGGTGTTGGATACCTCTTCTACAATGAACACGAATGGCGCGGCATATCTCGCGGAAGTGAAGACGGCGGTCGAGAGCTTTGTTTCCGGTGTGGCGACATTGGAGACGAAGGAGATGAACCGAATCGCTGTTCTCTCCTATGCAAGCGCCGTAAAAGAGAACGTTGCTTTGATGGATGCGAGTGAAGCGCAGAGTAAGCTGAACAGGAGCATCCTCCGCGTGTTGGATGGCAGCCCCAATATAGCGACAGCTCTGACCGAAGCACAAACGCAGCTTGCGAACAGTGATCCTGCCGAACGCAACCAGATCGTCATCCTCCTCTACGACAGCAGCGCAATCACCGACGCGGCCCGCACCGCCGCGATCGCGGCGGCAAAGGTCCTAAAAGCCGACGGCGTCGAACTTTTCTGCGTAGACTATGCTACCGGGACGCCCACCGAAGCACAGACCGCCTTCGCCGCGGCCCTCTCGACCGGCCACTTCAACAAGACGACCGACCTGAGCGTGAGCGGGGACTTCACCGCGGTCCTCACGAAGATCGTCCGCCAGATGGGCGGCACCGTGTACCGCCCGGACGCGGCGGCGGAGCTGAGGGTCACGCTCTCCGATGCCTTCGATGCGCCGCAGGCCGACCAGATCCGGGTCCGTGCGGAGGAGTGCATCCGGTTCTCCGGAGAGACACCGGCGGAGTGGGAGGAGCGCACCCTGCTGACCGGCTATGACATCGCGGTCTCTGGCCAGACCGTCATCGTCACGGGCTTCGACTACATCGCGAACGCTGTTTACAAGGATGATATCGGCCTGCACGGCTCCCGGCTCGTCGCGGAGATCCCGCTCACATGGAGTGAGACGAGCGGGGAGAAGAGCATCATCGTCAAGGATACGAAGGTTCCTTCCGGTGTCTACTTCAAGGATGATTTGCTTGAAGCCTTCAAGCGGCCGTCCGTGACGTTCACCGGGGGCACCTACACCGTCGTACACCAACGGGCAGACGGGACGACCGCAGAGACAACGACACACCACATCCTGGAAGACCGAACGGATGACCTGACCATCAAGGTCTCCTCCAACTACCTCTACGGCGGGCTGGGATCGGACACGGCGCTCCCTGACGGGGAGAGCGCGGTCAGCTTCCACCCGACACCGAACGCGACCTACACGATCCGCGAGGTCCCTGCGACCTATCTACAGCCCTACGTCTACAGTGTGTGGCGTAACGATGGGGGACAGAAGACCGTGACCGGGCTGTGTCTCCTGACGACGGTCGATGGCACGGACTATCACGCGGTCGGCTTCGCCACGGGCGGGCAGAAGGATCCCGAAGCATCCCTCTGTGACACGGTGATGGTCAAGCAAGGGAGCACGCTGACCAATCGGCTGGTCGTGACCGGCGGTCTCCTGACTTCCGATTTGAAAGGGACCTCCACCGGCCAGATCGGCTGCCACGTCCTGAATGAGAGCGAGTTCACGCGCTTCCAAAGCACGCCCCTCACCTTCCAGCCCTACTGGATCACCCGGGACGGCATCCGGGTGACCGGCCCCACGGTCTGGACCTGCACCCACCGGGGCGCCGGGACGGACACGGCGTATGAGTTCGTCAAGATCACGGCCCAAACGGGCGCGACCGCGACGAAATGGGTCGGGACCGCCCCCTGACCGCGCAAAAAACGCGCCGATCCTCCCCGCGAGGGCTTGACAGATGGGGGACAGGCTGATATAATCTTAAAGCCGCTTTGAATGGGTGACAAGTGGACCGATCCCCGGCCCCGCCCAGGAGAGCGAGCCCGTACTAAAGGAAAGAGGTGCAATCGACATGCATGCAATCATCGAGACTGGTGGGAAGCAGTACAAGGTCGCCGAGGGCGATGTGCTGTTCATCGAAAAGCTCGACCATGAGGCCGGCGACGAGGTCCGCTTCGACAAGGTCCTCGCCATCCTGGGCGACGAGCCGAAGTTCGGCGCTCCCGTGGTGGAGGGCGCTTCCGTGGATGCCTCCGTCGTGAAGAACGGCAAGGGCAAGAAGGTCGTCGTCTTCAAGTATAAGCCGAAGAAGGGCTACCGTCTGCGTCAGGGCCACCGTCAGCCCTACACCAAGGTCGAGATCCGCAAGATCAACGCCTGATGACCACCGCATCCTTCACATCTGACGGCAGCCGACTCACGGGCTTCACCGTGCGCGGGCACAGCGGTCTGGCCGACAGCGGAGAGGACATCCTCTGCGCCGCCGTCACCAGCGCCGTGCGTCTGACCGAGTGCGCCATCAACGACGTGCTGGGCCTGGGCGCCGCCGTGCATGTGGACGAGACCGATGCGGCTGTCTCACTCAAGCTCCCCCGCGCCCTCGAGGGCGAGGCCGAGAGCGTCTGCCAGACCCTTCTGGCGTCGCTGATGGTCTACCTCGTGCAGCTGCAGGAGGAGTACCCCGACAACATCATCGTCATGGAGGTGTAACCTATGCTTCATATCGGACTTCAGTTCTTCGCACATAAGAAGGGCGTTGGCTCCACCCGTAACGGCCGTGACTCCGAGTCCAAGCGCCTGGGCGTCAAGCGCGGCGATGGGCAGTTCGTCCTGGCCGGCAACATCCTGGTCCGCCAGCGCGGCACCCACATCCATCCCGGCACCAACGTGGGCATCGGCAGCGACGATACCCTGTTCGCTCTGAAGACCGGCCGCGTCAAGTTCGAGCGGCTCGGCAAGGACCGCAAGCAGGTCTCCATCGTAGAGGCCATCGCGGAGTAACGATCCAAAGCCCCGAACGGCCTTACCGTTCGGGGCTTTTACTGCCAGGAATGAGGTGACTTATGGCGAACACATTCATCGACACCGCGAAGATCACCGTCCGCTCCGGCGCGGGCGGCAACGGCGCGGTGGCCTTCCATCGGGAGAAATACGTCGCGGCCGGCGGTCCCGACGGCGGCGACGGCGGCCGGGGCGGCGACATCGTGCTCAAGGTGGACGAGCGGATGTCCACGCTGATGGACTTCCGCTACAAGCGCAAATACGTCGCCGAGAACGGCGGCAACGGCGCGGGCAAGCGCTGCACCGGCAAGGACGGCGCACCGCTCGTCATCCGCGTGCCGCGCGGCACCGTCGTGCGCGACGCGGAGACCCGCGAGATCATCTGCGACATGTCCGGGGACGAGAGCTTCGTCCTCGCCCGCGGCGGCAACGGCGGCTGGGGCAACAAGCACTTCGCCACCCCCACGCGCCAGACGCCCCAGTTCGCCAAGGCCGGTCTGCCCGGCAAGGAGCGGGTCGTGCTGCTGGAGCTGAAGCTCCTCGCGGACGTGGGCCTGGTCGGCTTCCCCAACGTGGGGAAATCGACCCTGCTGTCCGTGGCGACCAAGGCCCGGCCGAAGATCGCCGACTACCCCTTCACCACCCTCTTCCCGAACCTGGGCGTGGTGTTCGTGGACGATGGCGTGTCCTTCGTCCTGGCGGACATCCCCGGCATCATCGAGGGCGCGGCCGACGGCGCGGGCCTCGGCCACGACTTTTTGCGGCACATCGACCGCTGCCGTCTGCTGATCCATCTGGTGGACGTCTCCGGGCTGGAGGGCCGCGACCCCGTCGAGGACTTCGAGGCCATCTGCGCGGAGCTGCAGGCCTACAGCCCCGATCTGGCCAGCCGCCGGATGCTCGTCGCCGCGAACAAGCTCGACATCGCCCAGGACCGCGACGGGCTGGAGCGCCTGCGCGCCCACGTCGAGGGCCTCGGTCTGCCGTTCTTCGAGCTGTCCGCCGCCTCGCATCAGGGCGTGCGGGAGCTGATGCGCGCCGCCGCCGGGGAGCTGGCCCACCTGCCGCCCGTGCGGGTGTACGAGCCGGAATACGTCGAGCGTCCGCCGCAGGTGGACACCTCCGAGCCGCTCACCATCCGGCACGAGGACGACGTCTGGATCGTCGAGGGCCCGTGGCTGCAAAAGATCATGGCCAACGTCAACTTCTCCAACTACGAGTCCCGCAACTGGTTCGACCGGATGCTCCGCTCCGCGGGCCTGTTCGACCGGCTGGAGGAGATGGGCATCCACGACGGCGACCTCGTCAGCCTGTACGACCTCGACTTCGAGTATCAGCGCTGAATCTCACGCCCCGGCCTGCCGCCGGGCGAGGGACAACGGCCCGTCCTGCCGCCGCGCCAGCGACGGCAGGGCCGCCTCCAGTCCGCGGACCACGCACAGCTCCGGCTCCTCCGCCACCGTGACGGGCAGCTCCAGCCGCGCGGCGAGGAAGCTGTCCAGCCCGCGCAGGCGGCTCCCGCCGCCCGTGAGCAGGGCCCCGGTCCGGCCCACGTCCGCGGCCAGCTCCGGCGGCGTCCGCGCGAGGACTGCCGCGATCGTCTCCGCCACCGTCTCGGCGACGGGGGCATAGGCCACCGCCGTCTCGGCGGGGGCGAGCGCCAGCGAACGGGGCAGGCCCGTCTCCAGCGACCGGCCCTGCACGGCACGGTCCGGCCCGTCCGTCCCCGGCGTGACGGTGCCGATGGTGCACTTGACCGTCTCGGCGGTCCGCGCCCCGATCAAAAGTGGATACGTTTTGCGCACATGGCGGATGAGGGCGGCATCGAAGGCGTCCCCTCCGCCATCTGTCGTACAGGCGGACGCCACCACCCCGCCCAGGGCGATCACCGCCGCGTCGGCCACGCCGCTGCCGAGGTCCACCACCAGCCGACCCTCCGCGGCCCGGACATCCAGCCCCGCGCCCAGCGCGGCGGCCAGCGGGGCCTCCATCAGCCAGACGCGCCGCGCCCCGGCCTGCATCCCCACGTCGATCAGCGCGCGCTCGTCCACGTCCGTGGCCCCGGTGTGGACGCTCATCAGCAGCCGCGGCCGCCAGAGCGGCCCCGGCCGGGCCCGCCGCAGGAGGGCGCGCACGAGCGCCTCCGCCGCCGCGCCGTCGGCGATCCGTCCCCCGTGCAGGGGCCGCAGCGCGGCCCGCGCGCCGGAGCCGAGCCCCAGCGCGTCCCGGGCCGCCTGGCCCACCGAGAGGACCTCGCCCGTGTCCCGGTCCGCCGCCACGACGGACGGCTCGTCGAGCACCAGTCCCGCGCCGCGGATGGCCAGCCGCGTCTGCGTCCCGCCAAGATCCAGCGCCGCCGCGCTGCCCCACTGTCCCATGTCCATCCCTCCCAGGTCGTTTGGGTACAGTATACCCAATGTACGGCGCGATGAGGCACGAAAGAGGGGGAGAGTGGGGCGGAAAGCGGAGGGGGGCCGCGCCCTCTGCTGAGAGGATGTTCCGCACACTGCGTCGAGGGGCGCTGTTCCGCCAGAGCGCCCTCTCAGTCACGGCGTTGCCGTGCCAGCTCCCCCAGAGGGGGAGCTCGCTGCGCGGCTCTCGCCTGCTGCGTCGGAGCGGACCGCCCCGCAGGGAGCTCTCCCTCTGGGAGAGCTGTCCGCGCAGCGGACGGAGGGAGAGACGATGTGCGCCTTGGTCGGAACGACCGCGTGCGTCGGTCTCTCCCTCCGTCAAAACCTTCGGTTTCGCCACCTCCCTCGTCAGAGGGAGGCTTTTTTTCTCACAGCTCCAACGCCCGGTGCAGCATGGCTGCGACCTGCGCTCTGGTGGCGGCGCCCTGCGGGTCGAGCTGGTCGCCGTCGCCCTTGAGCACCCCGCGGCCCACCGCCCGCTGCATCGCGGGCGCGGCGTGGGCGCTGATCTGGTCCGCGTCGGCGTAGGGCCGCAGCCAGTCGGCCAGCTCGACCGGGCCGCCGCCCAGCGGACCGCCTCGGCGTACCACGCGCCCTCGGCCACGTCGGAGAAGTCCATGGCATAGTTCACCACCGGGCTGCCCGCCTGCCGCCACAGGACCGTGACGAGCATCGCGCGGGTCATGCCCTCGTTCGGCGCGAAGCGGTCGGCGGTCATGCCGGTCATCAGGCCCTTGTCGTAGACGTACTGCACGTCGTCACGGTACCAGGCGTCCGCGCCCACGTCCGTGAAGGGCAGCTCGCCGGTCTCGGCCCGCCAACCGGCGTAGACGGTCGTGCTGGCGGAGAGGGTGACGCGCTCGATCGGCTGCGTCAGGGCCGCGTCGGCGTACCAGCCGGTGAAGACGTGGCCGCTGCGCTCCGGCACGTACTGCGCCAGATCGACCGTGCTGCCGCGCGCCAGCCGCAGGGCGGACAGGGCGCTGCCGCCGTTGGTGTCGAAGGTCAGGGTGTAGGTGGTGGTGCCGCCGCCGCCGCCACCGCCGGAGCTGTTGCGGGTCCAGTGGGCGGTGTAGGTGCGGTCACCGGTACTGCCGATCGTGACGGTAACGGTCTTGTTTTCGTTGCCGTCAAGGTCCGTGCCACTCCAACCAATGAAGGTGTAGCCGGACTTGGTGGGGGCATTTAGCGTGAAGGTTGGGGTCTTGCTGGAATAATAGTCAGGATCACCGGACACCTCGCCGCCGTCCAAATCATAGGTGATGGAAAAAGCGTTCACCGTCAGGATCGCGGTATCGCGGTCCTGTTTGGGATCCCATTGCAATCCAGGATCTCGATCGACCGTTGCCGTGATCGAAAAGGTCCCCGGCTTTGTGATGCTGAGCGTGTTTTCGACGAGCGTCCCCTCGCCTGTCCCACCGGTAACGGTATAGCTTATTTTATCATGGGAAGAGGTATGAGCAAATAGGAATAGTTCCGAAACATCAACAGTCATCCCGGAGAGATATTCAATGCTCTTGTCTTTTGCAAAAACGGCTGCGCCATTCAGCAGGAGCGATGTTTCCCATCGGATGACTTCTTGTGTGCTTCCAGCCGTTCCCGCTCGGTTCAGGGTGCACCGCAGGGTGTATCTACCGGGAGCTGAGAGGGACGATATGGGATCTGCACTGTGCAAAGAAGGGTTTAATTCAGCTGTTTTATCCGAAGTCCAATTGGATAGCTTTTCACCGGCCTCATTCAGCAGGTCGAGCGATATCGTATCTCCGATTTGGATATTGGAATACAGGCCCCAGCGTACGGGGATCGCGTCACCGTTAGAGAAAGCGCTGCCATCGGTGGGGGATTTGAAAAGCTCGCACAGCTTATTGTCGTCACAGCAACGGGGACAAGCTGCGTTTCCAGCAGGGAAACAGCTTGCTTCGCAGATGCACGGTTTTATGGTCCACTTTGCCTTGACGGTAAGATCCTCCGTAATGGTGGTTGGGATCGTCGGTCCCCAGCCGTCGAAGGGGTACCCTGCCTTGGTGGGAACTGCGGGCGCGGTCGCCGTTCCGTTGTTCAGGACGATCTGCTCGGCATAGGTCCCGCCCAACTCCCCGTATTTATAGGTCACAGTCCAGGTCTGGACATCATCGCCGGTGCTGTTGTCGGTGAGATCGCCGTAGAACGTGCCGCCCGTAATGCCGGAAAAATCTTTATCGACTGTCGAGTTGTTTTCCACTTCGCCGTAAAAGTCGCCGCCGCTGATCATACCATGATACATATTGGTCACCTTGCCGTGAAAGCTGCCGCCGGTGATCTGGCTCCCCGTATATTCTCGAGCGCCAATTCTGAAGTCCTCTACCGTACCGCGGAATGTGCCGCCGGAAATCACATTATTGTGAGTACATAACCTGAGAACGTGCCGCCTCTGATAGTGCCTGCCGCTGTATTGGTGACCGGAACATCGATCGTGCCGCCCGTCGCGGCAAATACGACATCGGAACTCGCTCTATGACCGATCTTGATTCTGGTCGCGCTCAGCGTGCAATTGTTCAGATCGAGCATAACCGAGCGGTCAACATTCAGGTCCCCGTTAATTGTAATGTTCGCCGTCAGCTTGACGGTGGATGCCGTGCCGGTCTCGATGGCGGCTTTGAGGTCCGCCGCCGAGCCGACCTCCGCCACCGTCCCCGTCTCTCCCTCCGCCCACGCCGCCGTCGGCAGCAGCGTCAGGACCATACAGATCGTCAGCAGGATCCCCAGCCATCGTTTCTTCATATCCTTCCTCATCCTGTCAGAGAACGCAAGCAGAAAGACCGGCCGCGGAGCAGGTCCGCGGCCGGTCTTGGCGGTCAGCTTGGTTCTCTGTGGGTCCGGGGCATGGCCCGGCAGAGGGTCGCGGCGACGACCTCGGCCGCTCCGGCGGCCCGGAGGGTCCGTGCGCCCTCCTCCAGCGTCGCGCCGGTGGTGAGGATGTCGTCGATCAGCAGGATCCGGCGGCCCCGGACCGTCTCTTGGTCCAAAACGGCGTAGACGCCCGCCACGTTGCCCCACCGCGCCCCGGCGGAGCCGAGGGACGACTGCGCGGCGGTGTCCCGGACCTTCCGCAGGAGCGGCCGGGCGTGGCCGCCCAGCGCGGCGGCGGTCTCCTCCGCCAGCAGGCGGGCCTGGTCGTAGCCGCGCGTGGCCAAGGTCCCGGCGGAGACGGGCATCCACGCGATCGTGTCGTACCGCCCCGCCAGCGTGCGCCGGATGGGTTCGGCGAGGATCGGGCCGTAGACCTGGGCGTACTCCGGGTGGCCGAGGAACTTGAACCGCCGCACGGAGTCCCGCAGGACGCCCTGATAGGCCCCGGCGCACACGCACAGGGAGAATGCGGCCCCGCGCCGCACGGCATCCGGCCCGGTCAGCCAGAGGGCCGCGTCGGCCTGACAGCTCCGGCACGGGGCGGATCGTTCTCCGCCGGGCCGCCCGCACAGGGCGCAGCGGGGCGGGAAGAGGAGGTCGGTCAAAAAGCCCATCGCGTCACCCCTGGGCCAGCCGGGCGCGCAGACCGCTGTAGCGGCGCTGCTGCCTGTCGTTGGCGGCCATGCGGGCGAGGACATGCTCGTCCCCCACGAGGATGAGCAGGCTCCGGGCGCGGGTCATGCCGGTGTACAGCACGCCGCGGGTGAGGAGCAGGGGCGCGGCCTGGACGGCGGAGAGGATGACGGCGCGGTACTCGCTGCCCTGGGCCTTGTGGACGGTGACGGCGTAGGCGAGCTCCAGCCGGTCGAGCAGGTCGGGGGTATAGGTGGCGCGGTGGCCGTCGAAATCGACGACCAGCAGCCCGGCGGCGGGGTCGATGGAGACGATCGTGCCGATGTCGCCGTTGAAGACGCCCATGCCGACGTCGTCGTCGCTCTCCCAGAGGAGGTCGTAGTCGTTCTTGATCTGCATCACGCGGTCGCCCTCGCGGAAGACGACGGAGCCGAAGCTCCGCTCGGCCTTGTCCGGGGCGGGGGGGTTCACGGCGGCCTGGATCGCCTGGTTGAGCGCGCGGGTCCCGGCCGGTCCCTTCCGGGTGGGGGAGAGGACCTGGATCTGGTCGGGGGGGATGCCCATGTTGCGGGGCAGCCGCTCGGCGCAGAGGGAGACGATGGTGGCCACGGCGGCCTCGGGGTCGGTCCGCCGGAGGAAGAAGAGGTCCTCGGCGGCGGCGTTGACGAGGGGCGGGCACTGGCCCTCGTCCACGGCCCGCGCGCCCCGCACGATGGCGGAGACGGCGGCCTGGCGGAAGATCTCGGTCAGCCGCAGGGTGGGCAGCCGCCCGGACCGCAGCAGGTCGCCCAGCAGGTTCCCCGGCCCGACGGAGGGGAGCTGGTGGGGGTCGCCGACGAGGACGAGGCGGCAGCCGTTCGGCAGGGCGGCGAGCAGGGCGCGCATGAGGACGATGTCCACCATGGACGCCTCGTCGAGGATGACGGCGTCGGCGTCGAGGGGGGCCTGCTCGTCGTGGGCGAAGGCGAGCGCGCCGGTGCGGTGGTCGAACCGGGTCTCCAGCAGCCGGTGGATCGTAGAGGCTTCGGCCCCGCAGGTCTCGGCCAGCCGCTTGGCGGCGCGCCCCGTGGGGGCGGTGAGCGCGGTGCGCAGGCCGAGCCGGTCGAACAGGGCGAGGATGCCCCGGAGGGAGGTGGTCTTGCCGGTGCCCGGTCCGCCGGTGAGCAGGAGGACCTGCCGCCGCGCGGCGGTGCGCACGGCCTCGGCCTGGAGCGGGGCGTAGGTGATGCCCTGGGCGTGCTGGATCTCGTCGAGCACGACCTCCAGGTCGTCCGGCGGCCAGAGGTCGGCGGCGTCCATGGCCAGCAGGGCGTTGGCGACGTAGGTCTCGCAGTCGTAGAGCTTGGCGAGGTAGCAGGCGTCCTGCCCGGCGATCTCCTCGCGCACGACCTTGCGCGACGTGGTGAGCGTGTCCATCGCGGCGGCGAGCGCGTCCCCGTCGCACCGGAGCAGGGCCTGCGCGGCGGGCAGGAGCTTGCCGTAGGGCAAAAAAACGTGGCCGTTGGCCAGATTGTGGGACAGGACGAACAGCAGACCGGCCTCCAGCCGGAGGGGGTCGTTCAGCTCGATCCCGACCTCCACGGCGATCCGGTCGGCGGCCAGGAAGGGGACGGAGAACGGCTCCTCGACGAGCAGGAAGGGGTCCGCGCGGATGACGGTGAGGGCCATGTCGCCGTATTGGCGGAAGAGCTGCATCCCGAGCGGGAGCGGCAGCTCGTGCGCGGTGAGGAAGTCGAGCAGCTGGCGCATGGCCAGCTGGTCGCGCAGGGACTCGTGGATGCCGCGGGCGCGCTTGGGGGAGATGCCGCGGACCTGGCCGAGACGCTCCGGGTCGTTCTGGATGACGTCGAGCACGTCCGCGCCGAAGGCGTCCACCAGCTGCCGGGCCAGCGCGGGGCCGACGCCCTTGACGGCCCCGGAGCAGAGGTAGTCGTACACGGCGCGCTCGCCGGTGGGCATGCGGCGCTCGACGGCCTCGGCGCGCAGCTGGGGGCCGTAGGTGCTGTGGACCGTCCACGTGCCGTGGACGGTCAGCCCCTCGCCCGCGGAGAGACCGGGCAGGATGCCGACCACCGTCACCTCGTCGCCCTCGGCGGTGTCGAGGTGCAGGATGGTATAGCCGTCCTCCTCGTTGCGATAGAGGACGGCGGAGACGGTGCCCTCCACCAGGGCCAGTTCAGGGGATCGGTCGTCCATGAGGGTCGCTCCTTTTGAATCGTTCGATGGCCTCCTGCGCGGAGCAGAGGATCAGGTCGTCCCGCTGCCGGCGCAGGGCGCGCACGGCGGCGCGTCCGGCCTGGGTCAGGCCGACGTCCACGATCAGGATGACGAGTCCCGCCCGGGCCTCGTCGTTGAGCCGCCGCAGCTGGCGCACGCTCTGCTCCAGCCCCGGCCCGTCCCCGCGGGCGGGGACGACGGCGTAGCGGACCGGGCCGTCCTCCGGTGCGGCGAGCCGCGCGAACAGCCGCCGCCAAGCCCACAGGGCCGCCGCGGCGCAGAGGAAGGCGACGGCGGCCTCCCAGACGATGCTCATGACGCTCACCTCCGCCCCATCCTATGCGGCGGGGCGGGGGGCGGTCACTCCTCCGGGATCGGAGCCTGGGCCTGGTCGAGGACCTTGCGCAGGTAGCGGCCGGTGTAGGACACGGTGGACCGGGCGACCTCCTCGGGGGTGCCGGTGCAGACGATGTGTCCGCCGCCGCTGCCGCCCTCGGGGCCGAGGTCGATGACGTGGTCGGCCCACTTGATGACGTCGAGGTCGTGCTCGATGACGACGACGGTGTTGCCGCCCTCGACGAGGCGGTCGAGGACCTCGAGCAGCTTGTGCACGTCCGCGGCGTGCAGACCGGTGGTCGGCTCGTCGAGGATGTAGATGGTCTTGCCGGTCGAGCGCTTGGACAGCTCGGTGGCCAGCTTGACGCGCTGGGCCTCGCCGCCGGAGAGGGTGGTGGACGGCTGGCCGATCTTGAGATAGCCCAGGCCGACGGACGCGAGCGTCTCCAGCTTGCGCCGCAGCTTGGGGAGGTTCTGGAAGAACGCCACGCCCTCGTCCACGGTCATGTCGAGGACGTCCCAGATGTTCTTGCCCTTGTAGCGGACCTCAAGGGTCTCGCGGTTGTAGCGCTTGCCCTTGCAGACCTCGCAGGGGACGTAGACGTCGGGCAGGAAGTGCATCTCGATCTTGATCAGGCCGTCGCCGCTGCACGACTCGCAGCGGCCGCCCTTGACGTTGAAGGAGAACCGGCCGGGGCCGTAGCCGCGCGCCTTGGCATCCGGCGTGGCGGCGAACAGCTCGCGGATGTCGCCGAACAGCCCGGTGTAGGTCGCCGGGTTCGAGCGCGGGGTGCGCCCGATGGGCGACTGGTCGATGGCGATGACCTTGTCGAGGAGCTCCTCGCCCTCGATGTCCGCATGGCGGCCGGGGTGGAGCTTCATCCGGTTCAGGTCCGCACCCAGGCGCTTGAACAGGATCTCATTGACGAGGGAGGACTTGCCGGAGCCGGACACGCCCGTCACGCAGGTGAAGGTCCCGAGCGGGAAGCTGACGTCGATCCCGGCCAGGTTGTTCTCCGCCGCGCCGCGCACGGTGAGGGTGTGGCCGTTGCCGCGGCGGCGCACGGCGGGGACGGGGATCCGCTTCGCGCCGGAGAGATACTGCCCGGTGAGGGACCCCGGCGTGGCCATGATGTCCTCCACGGTGCCCGCGGCGACGACGCGGCCGCCGTTGACGCCCGCGCCGGGGCCGATGTCGATGATGTAGTCGGCGGCGCGCATGGTGTCCTCGTCGTGCTCGACGACGATGAGGGTGTTGCCGAGGTCGCGCAGGTGCTTGAGCGTGGCCAGGAGCATGTCGTTGTCGCGCTGGTGCAGGCCGATGGACGGCTCGTCCAGGATGTACAGCACGCCCATGAGGGACGAGCCGATCTGGGTGGCCAGGCGGATGCGCTGGCTCTCGCCGCCGGAGAGGGTCCCGGCCTGGCGGCTGAGGGTGAGGTAGGCCAGGCCCACGCTGCGCAGGAAGCCGAGACGGGCCTTGACCTCCTTGAGGATCTGCTGGGCGATCTGGGCCTGGGTGGGCGTGAGCGTGAGCGCGTCCACGAACGTGAGCGCCTCGGTCACGGGCAGGTCGCAGAAGGCGTCGATGGGCAGACCGCCGACGGTGACGGCCAGGGCCTCCTTCTTCAGCCGCCGCCCCTGGCACGCGGGGCAGGGGCACTGGCTCATGCACTCCTCCAGCTCCTTGCGGGAGGAGTCGGACTGCGTCTCGGCGAAGCGCCGCTCGACGTTGTGCAGGATGCCCTCGAACGCCTGCTGGAAGGTCCCGCGCCCGTCGGCGCGCTGATAGGTCAGCTTGAGCTTCTCCCCGCGGGTGCCGTTGAGGATGACGTCCTTCGCGTCCTCGGACAGGTCCCGCCACGGGGTGGTCAGCTGGAAGCCGTACTTCTTGCCCAGGGCCTCGAAGTACATCCGGGAGATGGAGTCCTCCTTGACGTTCTGCCAGCCGGAGACGGCGATGGCACCGTCGAGGATGGATAAGCTCTGGTTCGGCACGACGAGGAGGGGATCGGCCTTCATCTGGCTCCCGAGGCCCGTGCACACGGGGCACGCGCCGAAGGGACTGTTGAAGGAGAACATGCGGGGGGACAGCTCCTCGATGGAGATGCCGCAGTCCTCACAGGCGTAGTTCTGGGAGAAGCTCAGCTCACGGCCCTCCTGGACGAGGTCGATCAGGACCAGGCCCCCGGCCAGGCCCGCGGCGGTCTCGACGGAGTCGGTCAGCCGCCGGGTGATGTCCGGCCGGACGACGAGCCGATCGACGACGATCTCGATGCTGTGCTTCCTGTTCTTCTCCAGGGCGATCTCCTCGCTCAGCTCGTAGAGCGCGCCGTCCACGCGGCAGCGGACGTAGCCGGAGCGGCGGGCGTTCTCGAACACCTTGGCGTGCTCGCCCTTCTTCCCCCGCACGACGGGGGCGAGGACCTGGAGCCGGGTGCCCTCCGGCAGGGCCATGATCTGGTCGATGATCTGATCGATGGACTGCTGGCGGATCTCCTTGCCGCACTTGGGACAGTGGGGGGCGCCGACGCGGGCCCAGAGCAGACGGAGGTAGTCGTAGATCTCCGTGACGGTGCCGACGGTCGAGCGGGGGTTGCGGGAGGTGGTCTTCTGGTCGATGGAGATGGCGGGGGAGAGGCCGTCGATGTAGTCCACGTCCGGCTTCTCCATCTGCCCCAGGAACATCCGGGCGTAGGACGAGAGGGACTCGACGTAGCGCCGCTGGCCCTCGGCGTAGATGGTGTCGAAGGCCAGGGACGATTTGCCGGACCCGGACAGGCCCGTGATGACCACGAGCTTGTCGCGGGGGATGGACACGTCGATGTTTTTCAGGTTATGGGCGCGCGCGCCCTTGACGTAGATATGGGTCTGCATGGGGATCTCTGCCTCCTGGGGTCAGGATACGGTCAGGTCGGCGACGGTGCCGCCGACGTAGGCGATGAGATCGTCGGGCCGGACCTCGATCTGTCGGCCGATCTTCCCGGCGGAGCAGGTCATGGTATCGACGAGGACGACCTCCTCGGCGAAGAAGGTCGGGAAGGGCTTGGTCATCCCGACCGGGGAGCAGCCGCCGTGGACGTAGCCGGTCAGCGGCAGGAGCTGCTTCTGCGGCAGCATGGCGATGGACTTCACCCCGGCGGCACGGGCGGCCTTCTTCAGGTCCAGGCTCTCCGCGACGGGGATGACGAAGACGAAGTGCTCGCCGTGCGGGCCCTGGGCCACGAGGGTCTTGAAGACCTCCTCCGGCTCCTTGCCCATCCGGCGGGCGGCGGTGACGCCGTCGAGCGGGTCGCCGCCGCCGAGGGGGATCTGGTGGGGGACGTAGGCCACGCCCGCGGCGTCGAGCAGCCGCATGACGTTGGTCTTCTCGTCCTTCTCTTTATGGGGATGCTTGGACATGGTGTCTCCTTATCTGAGGATGTAGACGGAGGTGAGGATGCACAGCAGGCCGAGCGCCACGCCGACGGTCATCGGCTCGCCGAAGGCGAGGATGCCGACGATGGCGGCGACGACCGGCTCGATGCTGGCGAGGATGGACGCCTTGCCGCTGTCGCCGAGGTCGGAGAGCCCCTTCGTGTAGAGGATGTACGGGAAGACGGTGGCGAAGAGCATCAGCCCGAGGGCCAGCAGGACGGCGTGGCCGTCGTGGACCGTGCGGACGACGTCGCCGTAGTCCACGAGGAAGAGGGACCCGATCCCGGCGATGAGGAAGGTGTAGAACGTGACGGTGAAGGGCTGGTAATGCTTCAGCGCGAAGCGCCCGAAGATGGTGTAGGAGCTGTAGAAGAGACCGCTGCCGATGCCGACGATCAGCCCCTGGCGCGAGATGGCGAGGGAGCCGTTCAGGATCCCCGCGACGAAGCAGCAGCCGAGGAAGGCGATGATGAGGGCGGCGAGCTTGCGCTTCGTGATCTTCTCCTTCCAGATCAGGGAGGAGAAGATGACGACGAAGGCGGGTGCGGTGTACAGCAGGATGGCGGCGACGGCCAGCGAGGAGACCTGCTGGCTGTAGAAATAGCAGATGGTGAAGCAGAGGATGCTGATGAGGCCGGAGCAGAGGAAGATGGGCAGATGGCGCAGACGGATGCGGAAGATGCTCCGGTCGCGGCAGAGGAAGAAGATCGCGAGGATGATGCAGGCGCCGAGGTTGCGCAGGAGGACGATGGTCATCGGCGCGATGCCGATGCTGGACAGCCCGCGGTTGAAGAGGCCGATGCAGCCCCAGAAGCTCCCGGCGGCGAGGATGCACGCGATGGCGAGGATCTGCTTGCGCTTGTCGGTGCCGTTGCCAGCGTCGTGGGCGGTGGTGGTGGGCATATCGTTCATGGCTACCGTTCCTTTCACAGATTCGTTTTTCAGGTAGGATCGTGGATCGACATGGACGACGGTCGCCCGCCGGGCCAGTGGAGGGCCTGGAAGAACAGGACCTTCAGGGAGCGGTGGTGCTGTAGGGTCATGACGCGCCCCCTCCTTTCGTGTCCTGCCCGCGCAGCTCGATGATCTGGTCGCGCAGGACGGCGGCGTACTCGAATTCGAGACGGCGGCTGGCCTCCTTCATCTCCTTCTCGAGCTGGGCGATGAGGGCGGCGCGCTCCTTCTCGGTCTTGGCGGCGGGCTTGCCGCGCAGCGGCTTCCCGTCCGGGTCGTGGGAGATCTCGATGAGGTCCCGCACGGACTTGACGATGGTCTTGGGGACGATCCCGTGCGCCTCGTTGTAGGCGGACTGGATCGCGCGGCGGCGCTGGGTCTCCTCCATGGCCGCGGCCATGGAGGGGGTGACGGTGTCGGCGTAGAGGATGACGAGGCCCTCCGCGTTGCGCGCGGCGCGGCCGATCGTCTGGATGAGGGCGGTCTCCGAGCGGAGGAAGCCCTCCTTGTCGGCGTCGAGGATCGCCACGAGCGAGACCTCCGGCAGGTCCAGGCCCTCGCGCAGGAGGTTGATGCCGACGAGCACGTCGAAGGCGCCCAGGCGCAGGTCGCGGATGATCTCCATGCGCTCGATGGTGTCGATGTCGTGGTGCATGTACTTCACGCGGGTCCCCGCGCCCTGGAGATAGGCGGTCAGGTCCTCGGCCATCTTCTTCGTGAGGGTGGTGACGAGGACGCGCTCCTTCTTGGCGGTGCGGGCGTTGATCTCGCCGATCAGGTCGTCGATCTGCCCCTCGACGGGGCGGACCTGGACGATGGGGTCGAGCAGACCGGTGGGCCGGATGACCTGCTCGACGATCTGGCCGGAGCGGGTGCGCTCATACGGCCCGGGCGTGGCGGAGACGTAGATCACCTGGTCGATCCGGTCGGCGAACTCCTCGAAGTTGAGCGGCCGGTTGTCGAAGGCGCACGGCAGGCGGAAGCCGTAGTCCACGAGGGAGGTCTTCCGCGCCCGGTCCCCGGCCCACATGGCGCGGACCTGGGGCAGGGTGACGTGGCTCTCATCGACGAAGAGGAGGAAGTCCTTCGGGAAGTAGTCGAGCAGGGTCATCGGCGGCGAGCCGGGGGCCCGCCCGGCGATGACGCGGCTGTAGTTCTCGATGCCGGGACAGTAGCCCAGCTCCTGGAGCATCTCGATGTCGTAGGCGGTGCGCTGGGCGATCCGCTGGGCCTCGATCAGCTTCCCCTCCCGCTGGAAGAACGCCACGCGGTCCTCCATCTCGCGGTAGATCTCGGAAATCGCGCGGGCGAGCTTCTCCCGCGAGGCGACGTAGTGCGAGGCGGGATAGATGGCGACGTGGTCGAGGACGCGGACGGGCGCGCCGGTGACGACGTTCACCTCGCTGATGCGGTCGATCTCGTCGCCGAAGAACTCGATCCGGATGGCGCGGTCCTTCGCATAGACGGGGAAGACCTCGACGGTGTCGCCGCGCACGCGGAAGCGGTTGCGGTCGAAGGCGACGTCGTTGCGCTCGTAGCGGATCTCGGTCAGCTTCGCCAGCAGCTCGTGCATCGGGCGCTCCTGCCCGGTGCGCAGGGAGATGACCATGTTGGCGTAGTCGATCGGGTCGCCCAGACCGTAGATGCAGGAGACGGAGGCGACGACGATGACGTCCCGCCGCTCGAAGAGGGCGGAGGTGGCGGAGTGGCGCAGCCGCTCGATCTCGTCGTTGATCGCGCTGTCCTTCTCGATGAAGGTGTCGGTGTGGGGGATGTAGGCCTCCGGCTGGTAGTAGTCGTAGTAGCTGACGAAATACTCGACCGCGTTGTTCGGGAAGAACTCCCGGAACTCCGCGCACAGCTGGGCGGCGAGGGTCTTGTTGTGGGCCAGGACCAGGGTGGGGCGCTGGACGCGCTCGATGACCTTGGCCATGGTGAAGGTCTTGCCGGAGCCGGTGACGCCGAGGAGGGTCTGCTCGTCGAGACCCAGCTCCACGCCGCGGGCGAGGGCGTCGATGGCCTCCGGCTGGTCCCCGGAGGGGGCATAGCTGCTGACGACCTGGAACTCAGGCATGGGGGACACCTCCTGTTGGGATCGGGATGGTCCGGCTCAGAAGCCGGTGCGGAAATAGCCGCTGTCGCGCAGGGAGACCATGTCGTCATCGACGAGGATGACGTGGTCGTACAGGTCGATGCCCATCTGGGGCAGGACCTGGCGCAGGTGGCGGGTGGTGAAGAGGTCGTCGTCCGACGGGGTGGCGACGCCGCTCGTGTGGTTGTGGGCCAGGACGACGACGGAGGCGTTGAACGACAGCGCGGCGGCCACGATGTTCCGCACGACGATGTCGGTGCCGTTCGGCGCGCCCTCGCTGAGCTTGCGCACGCCGAGGAGCTTGAGCTTGGCGTCGAAGCAGGCGAGGAAGGCCATCTCGTTGCGCGCGCCGTAGAAGTGGGGCGCGAAGATGGTGCGCAGGTCGCTGCTGCCGCGGACGATCTCGACGGTGTCGCAGCGGGCGGCGAGATACTTGCCGCCCAGCGTGGGGATGAGCTTGAGGAGGATGGCGGTGCTGTCGCCGACGCCCGGGATCTGGCGCAGCTCCTCGATGTCCGCGTCGAAGACCCCGGCGAGGGAGTGGAAGCGGTCGAGCAGCTCGTGCGCCAGCGGGTTGACGTCGCCGCGCGGGCGGGCGTAGCACAGCAGCAGCTCCAGCGCGCGCAGGTCGGTGAAGGCCGCGCCGCCGTTCATGAGGAACTCCTGCCGCAAGCGTTGTCTGTGGCCGTCGTGGTTCGCCATGGTGCATCCTCCTCCTACACTTCTCCCTATGGTCGGATCGGATCGTATCGGGTCATACCGCATCCCTTATCTTACCGCTTTTTTCGCCCTGAGACAAGAGCGAGTTGGACCGGGCGCGCGGAAAAATCGGGAAATCCGCTGACAAACGCGGCGGGATGTGGTAAGATAGCCAAAAACGACCACGCCCGGCCCAGCGCCGGGCCAGGAGGACACCGTCATGCGAATGAGAAGGAAGAAGAACCTGATCCCTCGGATGCAGGCCTGCGCGGCCTGGCAGATCGCCGACCCGGCCAGCCGCCGGGGCCACTGGCGCACGCTGATGCCGTCGGCGACGGCGCTGCACGTCGAGCTGGGCTGCGGCAAGGGCCGCTTCACCTGCGAGACGGCGAAGGCGCATCCGGACGTGCTGTTCGTCGCGGTCGAGCGCGTCCCGGACGCGATGGTCATGGCGATGGAGCGCGCGAAGGAGATGGACCTGCGGAACGTCTTCTTCCTCGACGCGGACGCGGCCCTCCTGCCGGACCTGTTCGCGCCGGGCGAGGTGGACCGGATCTACATCAATTTCTGCGACCCGTGGCCCACCAAGCGCCACGCCAAGCGCCGCCTGACCCACCGCGGCTTCCTGCTGCGCTATCGCGCGGTCCTGTGCGAGCGGGGCGAGATCCACTTCAAGACGGACAACGCGCCGCTGTTCGCCTTCTCGCTGGAGGAGTTCCCGGCGGCGGGGTACGAGCTGCACGACGTCACGGACGATCTGCACGCCGACGGGCCGCGGGGCATCATGACGGACTACGAGGAGAAGTTCCACAGCCAGGGCGTGCCGATCCACCGCTGCGTGGCGGTGCGGGCGGCCCTGCCCGAGGGGATCGTGGAGGAGACGGCGGCGGCGGACTGAGCCGCTCCGCCGTGCCCGCCGCGCGCGGGGCATGAAAAAACGGCGGCCGGATCCGGTCGCCGTCTTTCAAGAAAGAAAAAGAAAAAAGAAGAGAAGTATCGTAAAAGCGAAGTGACCGGGGGAAAGGGGATCCCGTGGTCGGTCCTCCTCGCTTGGACGCATGGGAAAGAGTCTCGGGCCTCATGGCCGTCCCTCTTTCTACTTGTATGGTACGACTATTTCGGGAAAAAGTAAAGCGACGGTTCGTTGTATCTAACATAAGTTTTACTTATGATAAGGGAAGCTTTCAACAGTGATAAGAGATACTGATGGGTTTGGACAGGAGGCGAGACGATGGAGACGGCACGGTGCCGGGCCTTTTTGACCGCGGCGGAGAGCGGCAGCTTCTCGGCGGCGGCGGAGCTGCTGGGCTACACCCCCTCGGGGGTGAGCCAGCTGGTGAGCGCACTGGAGAACGAGCTGGGCGTGAGCCTGCTCTCCCGCAGCAAGCGGGGCGTCGCGCTGACGCCGAGCGGGGAGAGCCTGCTCCCGGCGGCGCGGGAGATGCTGCGGCAGGAGCAGCGCCTGCGCGAGCAGGCGGCGGAGCTGAAGGGGCTGGCGATGGGCAGCGTGACGATCGCGACCTATGCGAGCATCGCGCGCCGCTGGCTGCCGGAGGTGATCCGGGCCTTCCGGGCGGACTACCCCCAGATCCGGATCGACGTGGTCGAGGGGATCTGGCAGGAGCTGCACCAGATGGTGGGCGAGCGGCGGGCGGACATGGCGTTCATGAGCTATGCCGAGCCGATGCCGTATGACTTCGTGGAGCTGACGAAGGACCCGATGCTGGCGATCCTGCCGCGGGACCACCCGCTGGCGGGCGCGGAGCGCTATCCGCTGGAGCGGTGCCGCGAGGAGACGTTCATCATGCCCGCGAAGGGCCGGGACGTGGACATCGTGGAGATGCTCGCGCGGGCGGGGATCGAGCTGCAGATCAAGGTCTCGACGCTGGAGAACCTCTCGGCCCTGGCGATGATCGAGCAGGGGCTGGGGATGAGCGTGATGAACGACATCATCACCCAGCGGTGGGAGTGCGACGTGGTCAAGCTCCCGCTGGACCCGCCGCAGGAGGTGACGCTGGGCGTGGCGGTGCCGGACCTGGCCCACCTGGCCCCGGCGGCGAAGCGCTTCCTCGACTACGCCGTGGCAAGATTGAAAAAATGACGGGGGATGCCCATCGTTCGGTGGATCTCTCTGACGAGGCCCGCTGGGCCTCAGCTCAGAAGACCGCCCGTTCAACGCGACGTCCCTGCGCATCCAACGCCACGATCCCTCCGACTCGGCTGGCGCCGAGCCACCTCCCTTTACGCAAGGGAGGCTGTGCGTGGGAACACCCAACGTCGCAGTCGAGCGAACA
>CAKTJM010000009.1 GCA_934567745.1 uncultured Eubacteriales bacterium
TTGCGCAGGCCGTAGAAGTAGACGTGGCTCTCCAGGGTGGTGACGTCGTTGTAGGCCTCGAAGTGGGTGCAGTAGTCCTCATAGACCTTCGGATACAGGGCGTAGCTGACGGCCTTCTGCTCCATCTCGAAGTCGGAGAAGCCCTCCATGTCGAACTTCTCGCGCAGGTGGGCCTTGATGCCCTCGAAGTCGATGTCGGGCAGCAGGGTGCCGGGCCGGACGGTGATCGGCTCGATGTCCTTGAGCACGATCTTCTGCAGCTCCTTCGGGAAGCCGCCCTCGGGCTGGCCCATCATGCCCTTGAAGAAATCGACGACGGAGTCGGGATAGGACAGGCCCGCACCGGCGGTGAGGATGTTGTCCTGGTTTAGATCGTTCTTCAGCATGAAGATGGCCAGGTCGCCGACGACCTTGGAGGAGGGGGTGACCTTGATCAGGTTGCCGAGGATGTGGTTGGCCTGACGGTACAGCTCCTTGATCTTCTCGAACTCGTCCTTGGAGCCCATCTCGGTGACCTGGGCGAGGAGGTTGGAGTACTGGCCGCCGGGGATCTCGTACTTGTAGATCTGGGCGTTGGGGGCGTTCATGCCGCTCTCGTTGGAGGCGTAGACCTTGCGGACGTGCTCGTAGTAACGGCTCAGCTCATCCAGGCCCTCGAAGTCCAGGCCAGTGTCGCGCTCGGTGCCGCGCAGGGCCTCGACGACGGCGTTGAGGGAGGGCTGGCTGGTGCAGGAGCTCATGGACTCGATGGCCAGGTCGGCGATGTCCACGCCGGCCTCGGCGGCCTTCAGCACGGTGGCGACGCCGGCGCCGGTCGTGTCGTGGGTGTGCAGGTGGATGGGGATGTGCAGCTCGTCCTTGAGGGTGGTGACCAGCTTGTGGGCCGCATAGGGCTTGAGCAGACCGGCCATGTCCTTGATGGCGAGGATGTGGACGCCCATGTCCTCCAGCTCGTGCGCCTTCTCGACGTAGTAGTCGAGGGTGTACTTGACCTCGTTCGGGTTGAGGATGTCGCCGGTGTAGCAGAGGGAGCCTTCGACGATCTTGCCGGTCTTGAGGGACTCCTCGATGGGCATCTTCATGTTCTCGATCCAGTTCAGGCTGTCGAAGACGCGGAAGACGTCGATGCCCTTGATGGCGGAGATGCGGATGAACTCCTTGACGAGGTTGTCGGGATAGTTGCTGTAGCCGACGGCGTTGGAGGCGCGCAGGAGCATCTGGATCAGGGTGTTGGGCATGCGCTCGCTCAGGATCTCCAGACGCTTCCAGGGGGACTCCTTCAGGAAGCGGTAGGCGGTGTCATAGGTCGCGCCGCCCCAGGCCTCGACGGAGAAGGCGTTCTGGAAGATGACGTTGGAGGCCTTCGCCGCGCCGACGATGTCCTTCGTGCGCATACGGGTGGCGATCAGGGACTGCTGTGCGTCGCGCATGGAGGTGTCGGTGACGTACAGCCGCTTCTCGCCGAGGATCTTCTGGGTGAAGCCCTTCGCGCCGAGCTTCTTGAACTCGTCCTTCGCGCCGTGGACGAGAGCGGTCTCGTCGTACTTGGGCAGCACGCGGTCCTCGAAATAGGGCTTGTTGCCCTTGGAGACGTTGACGATCTTGTCGCCGAGGAAGTCCAGGATCTTCGACGCGCGGTCGAGGTTGTGGGACAGGGTGAACAGCTCCGGGGTCTCCTCGATGAAGGTGGTGTAGCAGCGGCCCTCCTGGAAGGTGGGGTTGTTGACCACGTTGATGAGGAAGGAGATGTTGTTCTTGATGCCCTGGATCTTCATCTCGCGCAGGGCGCGCAGGGACTTCTGGGCCGCGCCCTGGAAGGTGCGGTCATAGGAGCTGATCTTGACCAGCAGGGAGTCGTAATAGGGCAGGATCTCCGCGCCGGTGTAGATGTTGCCGCCGTCGAGACGGATGCCGTTGCCGGAGCCGGAGTGATACACGCTGACCTTGCCGGTGTCGGGCATGAAGTTGTTGGAGGGGTCCTCGGAGGTGACACGGGTCTGGATGGCGTAGCCGTGGCAGACGATGCTCTCCTGAGAGGTGATGCTGATCTCCGGGGAGTTGAGGGGATAGCCCTCGGCGATCAGGATCTGGGCGCGGACGATGTCCACGTCGGTGACCAGCTCGGTGACGGTGTGCTCGACCTGGATGCGGGGGTTCATCTCGATGAAGTAGGGGTTGCCCTCCAGATCGACCAGGAACTCGCAGGTACCGGCGTTGCGGTAGCCGACCTTGTGGCAGAGCTTCAGCGCGCTCTCGAAGATGATCTTGCGGGTCTTCTCCGGCACGGAGAAGGCGGGCGCGTACTCGACGACCTTCTGATGACGGCGCTGCACGGAGCAGTCACGGTCGTAGAGGTGGACGATGTTGCCGTAGTTATCGCCGAGGACCTGGACCTCGACGTGCTTGGGGCCGCGCAGGTACTTCTCGATGAAGACCTGGTCGTCGCCGAAGGCCTTCTTGGACTCGTCGATGGCCTCCTTGAACTCCTTGTCCATGTCGGACTCGCGGTAGACGATGCGCATGCCGCGGCCGCCGCCGCCGTTGGACGCCTTGAGCATGACGGGATAGCCGACCTGCTTGGCGATGGTCTTCGCCTCCTCGGCGGTCTTCATGGCGTGGTCCACGCCGGGGATGATGGGCACGTCGGCGGCGATGGCGATCTGCTTGGAGGAGATCTTGTCGCCCATGGCGTTCATGCTGGCCACGGTCGGCCCGATGAAGGTGATGCCGTTCTTCTCACAGGCCTCGACGAAGCTGGGGTTCTCGGCCAGGAAGCCGTAGCCGGGATGGATCGCGTCGATGTTGTGGTCCTTGGCGATCTTGATGATGGTGTCGATGTCGAGATAGGCGTCGATGGGGCCGCTCTCGGGGTTGAGCTCATAGGCCTCGTTGGCCAGGGTGCGGAACATCGCATATTTATCTTCCTTGGAATAGATGGCGACCGAGGTGATGCCCAGATCGGCCAGCGCGCGGAAGACGCGGATGGCGATCTCGCCGCGGTTCGCCACCAGGACCCGCTTGAAGGGCTTGATGCGTACTTCACTCATGATAGCAGTCTCCTTATATCGATTTCTTCTTTTCTTGATGACAGAGGCGGAAGCGACCGTCCTGCCCGAGCCACCCGGCCCGGTGTACGCTTTCCAAGAACAAATGTTTCTATTCGACTTACATTATACACGGATCGCAAAACCATGGCAAGTGACCGAAAGAGAGGGGAACGTGGGAAAAACTCCCTGCGATCTGGGCACAATGCCGTTGCAAATACCTTTCCCGGCGCGGATGGGGCAAAACCCGCCCAAATGGCGGGATCCCTGCATGGACAACAGGGGACTTTCGACAAAAACGGGGCCGCTCAACGGCCCAAAAACTGGCCTGAGGGGCACGGATGCCAAAAGCGCGGAGGGCCATGCAGGAAAATTTGTCATTTCGACGGGGCAGGAAGGCGGCGGGGACGGGTTTACAGCGGGGGAAAAAGGCTCTATAATGGTCCTGGCGATGCTTGGGCCTGCGTTTTGCGCCGGACGGACATCGCCAGTTTCGTCTGATCACACGAGAAAAGGAGAACGCCGCCGTGCTGACCTATTCCTTCGAGGACATCGACTCCGAGAGCATGTACGAGCACCTGTACCGGTGCATCAAGCAGGACATCCTCCAGAAGAAGCTCCGCGCCGGGGAGAAGCTGCCGTCCAAGCGGACCTTCGCCAAGAACCTGGGCGTGAGCACCATCACCGTGGAGAGCGCCTACGCCCAGCTCGTGGCGGAGGGCTATCTCTACACCCTGCCCAAGCGGGGCTACTACGTCTGTGACCTCGAACGGGAGGCGGCCCCCGCCCCGGCGCCCGCCGCGCCGCGGCCGAAGCCCGCGCCGACGCCCCGCCGCCCCCAGCGCCGGGACCACTGGGCGGACCTCGTGGGCAGCTCGGTGGCGCGGGACATGTTCCCCTTCTCCATCTGGGTGAAGCTCCTGCGGGACGTGACGGCGGGGGAGGACGAGGACGAGCTGCTCATGGACACCTCCGCCGGGGGGATCCTCAAGCTCCGCCAGGCGATCTGCGACCATCTCTACCAGTTCCGGGGCATGACGATCGACCCGGACCAGATCGTGGTCGGCGCGGGGACGGAGTATCTCTACAGCGTCCTGATCCAGCTCCTGGGCCGGGACCGCAGCTACGCCGTCGAGGACCCCGGCTATCTGCGCCTGAGCAAGATCTATGAGAAGAACGACGTCACCGTCCGGCACATCCCGATGGACGCGGCGGGCATCGTCCCGGCGCGGCTGGAGGAGAGCGGGGCGGAGATCCTGCACATCACGCCGTCGCACCACTTCCCGACGGGCATCGTCATGCCGGTCTCGCGGCGGTACGAGTTCCTCAGCTGGGCCTCGAAGAGCGAGGACCGCTACATCATCGAGGACGACTACGACTGCGAGTTCCGTCTGGCCGGGCGGCCGATCCCGACGCTCCAGAGCATCGACGTCATGGAGAAGGTCATCTACATCAACACCTTCTCCAAGAGCCTCGCGCCCGCGTTCCGCATCAGCTATCTGGTCCTGCCGCGGCACCTGGTCACGCGGTTCTACGACGCGCTGGGGTTCTACTCCGGCACGGTCTCCTGCTTCGAGCAGGTGACGCTCGCGAAGTTCATCGCCGAGGGCTATTTCGAGAAGCACATCAACCGCATGCGCAACCACTACCGCGGCCTGCGCGACGAGCTGCTGGCCGCCCTGCGGCGCAGCCCGCTGGCCGACCGGGTGCGGATCAGCGAGGAGAACGCGGGCCTGCACTTCCTCATGGAGGTGGACACCGACCGGCCGGACGAGGAGCTGGTCCGCGCCGCCGAGCGGGAGGGCCTGCGGATCTCGTTCGTCTCCCAATACTACGTCGAGGCGCAGGAGCGCCGCCAGCACGTGCTGGTGATGAACTACTCCGGCCTGGACCCGGAGAAGGTCCCGGAGGCCGTCGAGCGGCTGGCTCGGGCGATCTTGACAGAAAACTGAGGACCGCGTCGAGGCTCTTTGGCCCTGCTGAGGGCAAGAGGGGCTTGAAAGCCAGTTTCAATGGTGATAAAATGAATTGATTCTAAAGAGGAATATCGAGACGTTTCGTCTCATGTTTGGAGGTAACATCATCATGTTTGCAAAGCTGATCGAGACCCTGAAGGCCAACCCCCGCACCCTCGTGTTCACCGAGGGCAGCGACGCCCGCATCCTGGCCGCCACCGACCGTCTGAAGAAGGACGGCTTCCTGACCCCCATCCTGGTGGGCGTCGAGGCCGAGGTCAAGGCCGCTGCCGAAAAGGGCGGCTTCGACATCGAGGGCGTGCGCATCGTCGATCCGGCCACCTATGAGGGCATGGACGCGATGGTCGAGAAGATGGTCGAGCTCCGCAAGGGCAAGATGAGCCCCGAGGACTGCCGCAAGAACCTGATGAAGGGCAACTACTTCGGGACCATGCTGGTCAAGCTCGGCGAGGCCGACTGCCTGCTGGGCGGCGCCACCTACTCCACCGCCGACACCGTGCGTCCCGCGCTCCAGCTCATCAAGACCAAGCCCGGCAACAAGAACGTCAGCTCCTGCTTCATCCTGCAGCGCGACAAGGACGGCGTCGACGAGCGTCTGTGCATGGGCGACTGCGCCATCCAGATCGATCCCGACGAGGACGCCCTGGTCGAGACCGCGCTCGAGTGCGCCAAGACCGCCAAGGTCTTCGGCATCGACCCGAAGGTCGCCTTCCTGAGCTACTCCACCAAGGGCTCCGGCAAGGGCGAGGCCGTCGATAAGGTCAAGAACGCCTGCGACAAGGCCAAGGCCGCCGCTCCCGAGCTCGCCATCGACGGCGAGATGCAGTTCGACGCCGCCGTCTCCCCCGTCGTCGGCCAGCAGAAGTTCCCCGGCAGCGCCGTCGCCGGCCACGCCAACACCTTCATCTTCCCGGAGATCCAGTCCGGCAACATCGGCTATAAGATCGCCCAGCGTCTGGGCGGCTTCGCGGCCTACGGCCCCATCCTGCAGGGCCTGAACGCCCCCATCAACGACCTCTCCCGCGGCTGCGACGCCGACGAGGTCTACAAGATGGCCATCATCACCGCCGCCCTGGCCTGAGCCAGACGACGGCCCGATCGTCTCTGACAGATCCCCCAATGGACCGGCCCTTTGGCCGGTCCATTTTTGGACTTGACTCTACAACTGTTGTAGGGTCTAAGCTGAGCCAAACGAAACGAAGCAACGGATCAAAAAAGCCTCGCAAAAGCCTCGCAGAGTTTCGCGCTCGGAAGCGCGAAATAAGATCAAGTCATTTTCTTCGGTGACATGTGCGCCGAAGAAAATACTTCTCAGCCCACAAGTGTGCGAGCTGTCCGCCAAAGGCGAACAGCGAGTGCGCGCAGGGGGCTGCATCCCCCCTGTCGGAAGACTCCGAAGGAGTTTTTCGACAGTCTCACGAAGGAGCCTCCCGCGATGAAACGAGACCTCACCACCGGAAGCGTCTTCGGCTGCATCCTCTATTTCGCCCTGCCGTTCCTGCTCTCCTACCTGTTACAGACCCTCTACGGCATGGCGGACCTCTTCATCATCGGCCAATACTGCGGCGTGGACAGCACCACCGCCGTCTCCATCGGCAGCCAGGTCATGCACATGCTGACCGTCATGCTCGTCGGCCTGGCCATGGGCGCGACCGTCAAGATCGGCCACGCCGTCGGCGGCGGCGACCGGCGGCAGGCCGACCGGTCCATCGGCACGTCGATCGCCTTCTTCCTCCTCCTGTCCGTGGCCCTGACCGCCGTGCTCCTGCTGGCCGTGCGGCCCATCGTGTCGATCATGTCCACGCCGGAGGCCGCCGTGGACGGGACGGTCGTCTATCTCACGATCTGCTTCGCGGGCGTGCCGTTCATCACGGCCTACAACCTGATCAGCGCCATCTTCCGCGGCATGGGCGACGCGCGCAGCCCCATGTGGTTCGTCGCCATCGCCTGCGTGGCGAACATCGCCCTCGACCTCCTCTTCATCGGCGCGCTCGGGCTCGGCCCCGCCGGGGCGGCCCTGGGCACGACGCTCTCCCAGGCGCTCAGCGTGGTCCTCTCCGTCGCCGTCGTCCGCAGACGGCGCATGATCCCCGGCCTGACGCGGCAGGACCTGCGGCCCTCCAAGCCGATGCTCGGCGCGATCCTCCGCGTCGGCGTGCCCATCGCGGCGCAGGACGGCTTCATCCAGATCTCCTTCCTCCTCATCACCGTCTTCGCGAACCTGCGCGGCCTGAACGACGCCGCGGCCGTCGGTATCGTCGAGAAGCTGATCGGCTTCCTCTTCCTCGTCCCGTCGTCCATGCTCTCGACCGTCTCGGCCCTCGCCGCGCAGAACATCGGCGCGGGCAAGCACGACCGCGCGCGGCGGACCCTGCGCTACGCGCTGATGATCACCGTCGCCTACGGGGCGGTCTGCGCGGTGGCGATGCAGTTCTGGGCCGAGGGGGCCGTATGGCTCTTCGCCAAGGACGCGACGGTCATCGCCATGGGCGGGCAGTACATGCACAGCTATGCCATCGACTGCATCTTCGCGGGGCTCCACTTCTGCTTCAGCGGCTACTTCTGCGCGTATGGGAAGTCCTGGATCTCCTTCCTGCACAACGTCCTGTCCGTCGTCCTCCTGCGTGTGCCGCTCTCCTGGCTGGCCGCGAAGTACTGCACGGACAGTCTCTTCCCCATGGGCCTGGCGGCCCCGGCCGGGTCGCTCCTGTCCATCGCCATCTGCCTGATCGCCTTCCGGCTGATGACGCGGCAGCTCCGGACGAAGGGGGCGCTGTGATGGACCGTCTGTTCCAGATCGGCGCGGTCGCCCGGATGTTCCACCTGAGCGTGGGCAGCCTGCGCCACTATGAGGCCCTTGGCCTGCTGCGGCCCGAGCGGATCGACCCCGCGACGGGCTGCCGCTACTACGGGCCGGGCCAGTTCGAGACGCTCAACACCATCCGCTATCTGCGCGCCCTCGACATGCCCCTCGGCGAGATCGCCGCCTTCCTGGCCGACCGCGACGTGGACGTCACCGAGGAGAAGCTGCGCCGCCGACTGGCGCGACCTCGCGCTCCAGTCGGTCATCACCCTCGGCTTCGGCTCCCTCGTGGACGTGGCCCTGACCGCGCTGCGGGCGGTGGTGCCGGGGGTCTATCCGGAGAAGGTCGGCCTGCTGCTGATCGGCTGCTGCGTCCTGGCCCTCGGGGCGTGGCTGGAGGTCGTGGCCGACGTGGTCATGCTCCCCGGCGACGCCTTCACCCGCGTCCTGGCCCGCGTGACCGGGATCGAGTTCGGCAAGGTCCGCGTCGTCTCCGACGTCACCATGTCCGCCATCGCGGCGGCGATGTGCCTCGCCGCCCTCCACGCCCTGGTCGGGGTGCGGGAGGGGACGCTGATCTCCGCCCTGCTCGTCGGGAACATCATCCGGGCCTATGCGCGCCTGCTCGGGCCGCTCGCACGGCGGCTCGTGGGAGAAAGATCGGGGAAATAACAGAAAAGGCTTGACTGTCACCCTGGTCCACCCTTTATACTGGACCCAGAAAGGAGCTGATCGGATGACGACGAAGGAGCTGGAGGTCCGCACGGGCATGACCCGCGCCAACTTCCGATTCTATGAGCAGGAGGGCCTGATCTCGCCCGGCCGCAAGGAGAACGGCTACCGGAGCTATTCCGAGGAGGACGCCCAGACGCTCCTGCGGGTCAAGCTGCTGCGGAGCCTGGACTTCTCGCTGGAGGACATCCGGAGGCTCCAGGACGGGACGCTGTCCCTGCCCACGGCGATGGCCGAGCGGTCCCGCGCGCTGGCCGAGGCGAGCGCCGCGCTGGCGACGGCCCAGGAGCTCTGCCGGACCATCGAGCGCGAGGTCCCGGACTACGCGAGCCTGGACGCGCCGCACTACCTGGAGCAGCTCGCCCGTCCGGCGCGGCCCATCCGGTCGGACGAGCCGGAGCCGCACCCGTGGCTGCGTTATTTCGCGCGCGGGCTGGACGTGGGCCTGGCGGGCCTGGTCGTGTCGGGCGTGGGCTATCTCGGGCTGCACGTGGAGCTGTCCTCCTGGGTGGCCTATTTCCTGAGCTGGCTGGTGGTGCTGATCGTCGAGCCGATCCTGATCTGCCGCCTTGGCACGACCCCCGGCAAGTGGATCTTCGGCATCCGGGTCGAGGGCTTCGACGGCGGGCGGATCGGCTACGGCGCGGCCGTCGGGCGGACCCTACAGGTCTTCATCGTCGGCGCGGGCGCGGGCATCCCGATCGTCGACCTCATCTGCAACATCGTCTCCTACCGTGCGTATCTGCGCGGTGAGGTCCGCAGCTGGGAGGAGGGCTCCGTCGAGCGATTCCAGCCGCGCGGCGCGGCCGGACCGGTCCTCTTCGTCGTGGTGTGGACCGCCGTCGTGGCGCTCACGGCGCTCATGGTGCTGGGCGGGCAGCTCCCGCCGGAGAAGGGCGACCTGACCGTGGCGCAGTTCGCGGAAAATTTCAACAGCTATCGCAAGCAGCTCGACCTGGACGACGACGGCTGGTACCTCGACGGGCAGGCCCAGTGGCAGGAGCGCCCCGCCGGACGATCGACGACCGGAACGATCACGATCGCCTGGCCCTGGGGCGAGGAGGAGCGCGGGACCTTCACCTTCGACCTGGACGGCGACGTCATCCGGGGCGTGACCTGGACGACGGAGACGGCCGACGACGCGATCCGCCTGATGGCCGATTCGACGAACGGGCAGCTGGCCTATCTGGTGCTGGCGGCGTCGCGGCCGGAGACGACGGTGCGGAACGTCTCGACCCTGCTGAGCGAGCTCCCGGACTGGGACCAGGGCAAGGAGGGCGAGGCGCACTGGGCGGACGTCACGGCGACGTACACCATCGACGACAGCCGCACGACGCGCGCGCCGGACGAGCCGGAGGAGATGGCCACCGGCCCGATGACCCTCACCGTCCGCGTCACGATCGCGGACCAGGCGACGCAGGAGTGAACGAAAAGAACGCCCGCCCGGTGCACACGGCACCGGGCGGGCGGAGACTGTCGGAAAACCCCGCAGGGGTTTTTCGACAGTCTCAACCGCCCGGACATCCTGTCCGGGCCGTTCTGGCCTATCTGTGCCAAAGCGTCCGCAGCTCCGCGCCACCGCCTCGAAATGGTCCGTCCAGTGGTCCGCCGGGACGAAGCGGTGTGCGTCCCGGTTGGCATCGAGCCATATCCGCAGGACCGCGGGCAGATCATGCGCCCGGAAGCGTCGGATCATAGGATCCCTCCTTTCTCCCCGATAGGGACACAGCCACAGAGGGTGGCCCCTGTGGCTGTATCTCCCTGTGTTTGCGATGATGCGGGGCGTGCTCACCCCTCCGTCTGCCACCCCTTGCAGAAGTCGCCCCAGCCCTGGCAGTTTTGGGCGTAGCGCTCCAGCTCGTCGCAGGTCAGCTCGATCGCGCTGTTGGCGGACCCGGCGGCGGGGAAGACGGTGGTGAAGCGGCGCAGGGACTCGTCGAGATAGACCTCGACGCCGTCCTTCAGCGCGAAGGGGCAGACCCCGCCGACGGCGTGGCCGATCCGCTCGGGCACCTCGTCGTGGGAGAGCATCTTCGCCTTCGTGTGGAAGGCGGCCTTGTACTTGGCGTTGTCTACCTTGGCATCCCCGGCGGCGATGATGAGGATCGTGCGGTCCCCCACGGCGAAGGAGAGGGACTTGGCGATGCGGGCGGGGATGACCCCGGCGGCCTCGGCGGCCAGCTCGACGGTGGCGCTGGACACGGGGAACTCGATGACGCGGTCGGCGATGCCGAACTGGTCGAAATAGGCGCGGACGGCTGCGATGGACATGGGAAACGTCTCCTTTGCGAGCAGGTGTGGCCTGCGGATTTTTCGCAGACCATGATACACCATCTTTCGCCGTTTGTCCATCTGTGGTATCATGGAAAAAACGAGGAGGTGGGGACATGGCACGGACACGGGGGCGCTTCGCGCCCAGCCCGAGCGGGCGGATGCATCTGGGGAACCTGTTCTCCGCGCTGCTGGCCTGGCTGGACGTGCGGAGCCTGGGGGGCGAGATGCTGCTGCGGATGGAGGACCTCGACCCGGACCGCTGCCGGGCCGACTATGCCGTCCAGCTCGCCGACGACCTGCGCTGGCTGGGGCTGGACTGGGACCTCGGCTGGCAGCCGGACGGCTCGGCGGAGACCTACCGCCAGAGCGCCCGCACGGCGTTCTACGCCGAGTGCTTCGCGCGCCTGGGCGACCTGGTCTACCCCTGCTACTGCACCCGGCGGGAGCTGCTGGCGGCCTCGGCCCCGCACCCCGGCGACGGGGCGCGGGTCTACGACGGGCGGTGCCGTGCGCTCACGCCGGAGCAGCGTCTGGCCCACGAGCGGGCGGGCCGCCGCCCCGCCTGGCGGGTCCGCGTCCCGGCGGAGGTCGTCGCCTTCACCGACGGCAGCTACGGCCCCCAGCGGGAGGACCTGGCCGCGGACTGCGGCGACTTCATCGTCCGCCGGTCGGACGGGGTCTACGCCTATCAGCTCGCTGTGGCGGCGGACGACGGCGCGATGGGCATCGACCGCGTCGTGCGCGGCCGGGACCTGCTCAGCTCCACCCCGCGCCAGCTCTGGCTGATGGACCGGCTGGGCTACCGCCGTCCGGCCTATCGCCACGTCCCGCTCCTGTGCGCGCCGGACGGGCGGCGGCTGGCCAAGCGCGACCGGGACCTCGACATGGGCGCGCTGCGCGCCCGCCATGGGCCGGCGGAGGTCGTCGGCCGCCTCGCCTGGCTGGCCGGTCTGCGGGAGCGGCCGGAGCCGGTCCGGCCGGAGGCGCTGGTCGCGTCGTTCTCCTGGGACCGCGTCGGCACGGAGGACCGGGTGGTCGTCTGGGACGACTGACATCGTCCCGATCGGGGCCTAGTCCCCGTCGGACAGCTCCCAGCGCAAAAAGCCGATCGCCTTCTTCTCCAGCCGCGAGACCTGCACCTGGCTGATGCCCAGGATCCGGGCGGTCCGGTCCTGGGTCAGGCCCCGGAAATAGCGCAGCAGGATCAGCTTCCGCTCCCGCTCCGGCAGACGGTCGATCGCCGTGCGCAGGGCCACGCGCTCGACCAGCCCCTCCTCCGGGCACTCGCTGCCGAGGATGCCCTCGAGCGGCAGGCCCGTCTCGCTGCTCTCCGCCTGGAGCGACGCGACCGACGCGGACGCCGTGGCCAGGTCCGCCGCCGCGATGTCCTCCGGCGTCAGGCCCGTCTCCGCCGCCAGCTCCGAGAGGACCGGCTCCCGGCCCAGCCGGGCCGTGAGCGCGGCCCGCGCCCTGGCGATGGCCGCGGCGGTCTCCTTCATCCCGCGCCCGACCTTGACCATCCCGTCGTCCCGGAGGAAGCGCCGGATCTCCCCGGCGATCTTCGGCACGGCATAGGTCGAGAACTGCGTCCCGAAGGCCAGGTCGAAGCCGCGCACGGCCTTCAAAAAGCCCAGACAGCCGAGCTGATAGAGGTCGTCCGGGTCCGATCCGCGCCGCAGATAGCGCCGCACGATGCTCCAGATGAGCCCCGCGTTCTCCTCCAGGAGCCGGGTGCAGGCGTCGTTGTCGCCGTCCCGCGCGGCCTGTAACAGGGCGCGCATCTCCGGTGAGTTCACGTCGCCGTCCCTCCGCCGCACCGCTGGGCGAAGCGCTTGCGCATCGTCACGGTGGTCCCCCGGCCGGGGACCGAGCGCACGCGGAGACTGTCCATGAAGCTCTCCATGATCGTGAAGCCCATGCCCGCGCGCTCCTCGTTGCCGGTGGTGAAGAGGGGCGTGCGGGCCTTTTCCACGTCCGCGATGCCCACGCCCCAGTCGCGCACGACGATCTCCAGCTCCCCACCGGGGTAGAGCCGGAGCTTGATCTCGACGTCGCCGAGGGTGTCCGGATAGGCGTGGACGATGGCGTTGGTGACGGCCTCGCTCACGGCGGTCTTCACGTCGCCCAGCTCGTCGAGCGTCGGGTCGAGCTGGGCGGCGAAGGCCGCGGCGGCCGTGCGGGCGAAGGACTCGTTGGCCGAGCGCGAGGGGAAGCGCAGGGCGACCTGGTTCGTGTACTTGATGGTGCGCATAAGTAAGCGGCTCCTTTCATTCGATGGGGATGAGACGGTCCAGCCCGGCGGCGCGCAGGACCCGCGCGGGCTGCTCGGGCAGGGCGGTGACGGCGAGCCGCCCGTCGAGGGCCTGCATCCGGCGCAGCAGATGCAGCAGGACGGCGATCCCGGAGGAGTCCATGAAGGACAGGTGGGCGCAGTCCACCAGCACCTCGCGGGGCAGCAGCTCGTCCAGCTCCTGGTCGAGGTCGTCGATCAGACCGCGGGCGCGGTGGTGGTCCAGCTCCCCGGACAGGGAGACGGTCAGGGAACGGTTGTGTACGGCATAGGTGGCAGGCATCGATGGCCCCCCTTTCGTGTAGTCCAAAGCGGGCGCGCAGGCCCGCGGCGGGGAAGAAAAATTGACCGTGTACCGCAGGAAAGGCGGTACACGGTCATCATACGTCCTAGACGGGGAGGATCCTGCCAGATCGGCGGGACAAGAGAAAAAATGGGCGGTCAGCGCGGCAGCGCGGCGCTGGCGGCGTCGCGGAAGGTCGCCATGTCCTCCGGCGAGGAGAACAGCTCGTACCCGAGCGGCTGGCCGTCCCAGCTCAGCTCGACATAGCCCGCGCAGGCGGGGAAGAAGACGAAGACGCTCCGCTGAGACGTCTCGCCCGAGGCTTACCGGGGCAGCCGGACCTCCCCCACGCCCGGCTCGGCGGCGGCGAGGCCCGTGCGCAGGAAGCCCGCGGCGGTGTGCAGGAGCTGCCGCCCCCACCTCCGGCGGCGGAGCGCGAGCGGGTCGCGCCGCAGCCGCTCCGCCCAGCGCCCATAGGCGGGGGAGGACCGGACGTCCTCGGTCGCCTGTGCGGCCGCATAGTCGGCCGCGGCGGCTTTCTCATCGCGGCGGGCGGGAAAATTTTTCGGTGGATGCGAAAAGCCCCCGTATGGTGGTCATACGGGGGCGAACTGTGGGGAAAACAGGGGACTCACGGCTCCCTCGCGGGGGACGCTGCGCCGTCGGACGGCGCTTCCTCCGCCGGGATCGCCCGGAGGAGCCGGGGCAGCTCGATCGCGAGATAGATCGAGCAGACGAGCTGTATGGTCGAGATCGTCGTCAGCACACGTTCCGGGACACTGGTGAACGGGAGGAGCGCGGCGGCGATGCTGAGGGCGACGAGCACGACGGCGGCGATGACGGCGTCGCGCTTGCGCGCCTGGGTCGGGCGGTAGATGATCATTTGAGCACCTCCAAGGTCGGTCGTGGTGGTCGGGAAGGCCAATGGAGCCAGGGACTATGGTCTCTGGCTCCATCATAGCAGACGAGCGGGGGAAATGCAAGGAAAGCCTTGTAAAATAAAGGGGATCATGCGGTCAGGCCCGCGCCCGCCCCGGCCGGGGGAGGAACTCCGCGCGGAAGTAGTGCCCGATGATGGCCCCGGCGCAGCAGAGATAGAAGCTGGCCAGCACCAGATCGTCGCGCCCATGGATGAGGTAGCCCTCCGGATAGCTGAAGAGCGAGAAGCGGAGGGCGACGGCCAGCACGGCGAGCGCGGCGAGGTCCACCAGGGCGGCGGGCCTGGCGCCGTGGGCCGCGATGTCCTTCTCCCGGACGCGGAGGAACAGCACCGCCACCGCGGCGAAGCAGGCGATCCGCCCGAGGGAGCCGGTGGAGTCACTCAGGACCAGCCAGCCCAGGAAGGCGGCCGCGGTGAGGAGAAGGAGCGCGGAGACGAGGGTGGGCAGGAGGGATCGTGTCATGAGAAGCACCTCTTTCTTTCTGTGTCCGTTCTGGTTCGTTCCGAGAGGGGCGGGATCTGTCTCTCTCGTCTCTATCATAGCAGGACTCATCTTAAGGAAAAAGGGGGGAACCTATTAAGAAGTCCTTAAGGCGAGGGGCGCGGGCGCGCCTTTTCGGTGTCTCTATCTCTGATAACGAAGATAACGAAGGAACGGGCCAAAATGTGACACGCCGAGCCCCAATTTTTGAATTTTTTTCGTGCGGGCCCCGAAACGCAGGACGGCCCCGGGCCGAGCGGTCCGGGGCCTGTCTATCCTCGCGGAGCTAAGCGACCCTGACGTAGCCATCGGGGATCGGCTTCCCATGAAAGACATAGGTGTAATAGTAGTTGCCGCTATCCTGATCATAGTAGGTGGCCGGAGGGGCCTGGTCCAGGAGCTCTGCCCAGGACTTGCACCAATAGGAGAAAACCTGATCCGGAGTCACGGCGTTCGCCTCGGCTTCCGCCCGGAACGCGGGCAGAGCGGCCAAGCTCGCGGAGAGACGGGCATCCTCTGCGGCCGTTTGGACCGAGGGGGTCCCGACCAGATCGGAGGCCCACAGCATGGAGCGGCACGAATAGCCGATCTCATCGATGTTCTTCAGGAGGACGTCTCTCGTGAGGAGCTCCAGCGGCTGGACCGCATTGGGATCGGCGGCGAAGCGAGCATCACAGATATCCCCGATCCTGTTGATCATGGCATGCTGCCGATCCCGCGTCTCTCCCATTTTGGTCGGAATCTCTGTCAGGCCGTTATACAGGGATTCGAGCTCCGCCGAAGAGAGAGCGTCGATCGAAAGCGAAACGTCGAGGGCAGAGACCTCTTTGGCCAAGAGCGATGCGATCTGTTCCTTTGAGGCGAACGACATCAGATCCTCGATCGTGAACGAGCTGCTCCCGCTGGCAGGGGGCTTCATTTTCAAAAGGCAAAGCCACCCGTTGGCAGGGATGCGGCTGACCCGTTCGGTCAGATGATAGTACTCGTTGGCCGTGTGCTGTGAGACAGTGACCTTTCTCACGCCATTTTCTATATAAACGCGCTGGACCGCCATGCTGTGAGAGGTCGTCCCATTCGAGCGGACGAACTGCAAGACATCGCCAAGCTCACAACGGGAGACCAAGTTAGCATAAGAGTTCCCGCTCGTATTCGCCAGCTCGTTCTGGCTGTATTTGTACATCGCGTTGGCCTTTCTCTGCCCAATGCCATTCACCACGCCCCAATACTGCCGGAAGAAATGGGCCCCTGTCCAGGTGGGCGTCCTGTCTGGGATACTGGGCCCGTAATAGTACCAATGGGCCGTCGTGGGACTCGTGGATCGTGCGGTCATACTCATTCCGCCGGCATAGAGCATTTGGGAGATGAAGTTCGTGCAGTCCCCGCCGCTGTAGGTATAATCATAGTAATTGGGGTTGGGCAGATACGTATACGTGTTGAGATAATTGCGGGCGGAATATCTGTCGTAGCCTGTGTTGGTTGGCCCATTCGAGTATTCCGTCGAATAGGCGAAAGCGACTGGGGTGAGGATCGTTGCAGAGAGAAGAAAGGCAACGAAAAGGGAGATATGTCTTTTCATCTGAAGCTCCTTTCCTTAGGGGAACTGATGCAACTGTGTTCTGATGCGGGTCGAAAGGGTGTCACCACCATTCACGGCCCGCATCCGACGATGGATGGGGTGACGCTTGATCTTGCGGAGCGGGACGGTCTGCGCCATCCTGGAGTACCTGCGAGATAGGGTCCATCTGCCGCACCCACGCCCGCGCGGCGGGGCTGCACTCGAGCACGAGCGCCCCCGTGAGGAGCGCGGCCAGGAGGAAGCACGCCGCGCGCCGCGCGACCGGCCCCCACGCCGTCCGTCCGCCCCGCCGCGGGTCGCGGCGGAACCGCTGCTCCCACCGCTGATAGCGCGGCGAGAACGCCGGGACCTCCTCCGGCCCGGGCCGTGCCGCCCAGTCCGCCTCCGATGCGGCCAGCAGCGCCGCCCGCAGATCTTCGTCCCTCATGGCTCATATCCCTCCTCGATCAGTCGTTCCTGGAGCAGCTTCCGCCCCCGGCTCACCCGCGTGCTGACGGCCGTCACCGACAGGCCCAGGTGGCGGGCGATCGCCCGGTCCGTCCACTCCAGGACGAACTTCAGCTCCAGCACCTGGCGGTACGTCTCCGGCATCGCCCGGATCACCGCCACGATGCCGTCCACCCGGCCCTCGGCGGGCGCGGGCGCGTCCCAGTCCTCCGGCAGCGGCTGGTGCCGCGCCTCCTTGCGGAGGATGTCCCACGCTGTGTGCCGCAGCACGACCCGCAGCCACGGCAGCCGACCCGGCGGGTCGAGCGCGAAGAAGGTGTCCGCGTGCTGGGCGCACTTCGCCCAGGCCTCCTGCGCCGCCTCCTCCGCCAGCGCCCGGTCGGGCAGCAGGGCGAGGGCGTCGCGGAAGAGGCCGGTCTTGTGCCGTTCATAGAACTGGAGGAAGCGGGCCTTGTCCTCCTCGGTCTCAAGGGCGGCCAGCAGCAGTGGGAGCATCGGGACATCCACCTTTCTGTCTCTATATACGGCCCAGGGGGCCATTTCCTCACACAGTTTCGCGTTTTTTTGAAAAACGTTTCAAAAAAGGCCCCCGCCGGACGGTCTCCATCCGGTAGGGGCCTTGGTAAGATGAAGGATAGCCAGAGAAGCTCTGACCGAATCGACAAGAGTGGACGGCGAGAGATTTTTCGCCGAGACGAGGTTTGGGACACGCAGGAATACTTTGTGTATTTCAAGGGGCCCAAGCCGAAGGATCGGCGGAAAAGATCCGTCGTCCGCCGCAGGCGATTTGGTCAGAGGTTCCTATTAGAGAGAGGCGGCCTGCTCCTGGAGCTTGGCGATGAGCGCGGTGAGCTTGTCGGCGCGCTCCTGCTCGGTGCGGACGATCTCCTCGGGGGCCTTGGCGAGGAAGCCGGGGTTCTTGAGCTTGTTCGTGAGCTTCTCCAGCTCGCCGGTGTGCTTCCTCAGCTCCTTGGCGATGCGGGCCTTCTCCTTCTCGAGATCGACCAGCTCGGCCAGCGGCATCCCGATGCGGCAGGCGTGGGTGACCAGGGTGACGACCCCGCGGCCCGCCTCCTCCTTGTCGCTGCCCAGCCCGTCGGGGCCGGTGACGGTCACGTCGCTGGCGTAGCCCAGGCGTTTGAGGAACGGCACGCCCGCGGCGAACACGTCGCCCTCGGCCGTGGCGATGGTCAGGTGCGCCCGCTTGGACGGCGGCACGTTCATCTCGGACCGGCGCGCGCGGATCGCCTTCACGGCGTCCATCAGCAGCTCCACGGCCTTCTCCTCCGCGGGGAAGCACAGGTCCTCGCGATAGACCGGCCAGTCGGTGAGCATGAGGAACCTGTCCGTGCAGCCCGCCTCGTGGGGCAGGGCCTGCCAGATCTCCTCGGTCAGGAAGGGCATGAACGGGTGCAGCAGCTTCAGCAGGTCGGTCAGCACGTAGCACAGCACGCGCTGGGCCTGCTCCTTGGCGGCGGCATCGTCGCCCTGGAGCCGTGCCTTGGTCATCTCGATGTACCAGTCGCAGTAGGTGTCCCAGATGAAGTCGTAGAGCTTCTGCGCGGCGACGCCCAGCTCATACCGCTCCATGTTCTCGGTGACGTCCCGCACGAGGGCGTTCAGGCGGGAGAGGACCCAGCGGTCCTCCAGCTCCAGCCGCTCGGGCAGGGCATCGTCCTCGATCGTCAGGTTCATCATCAGGAAGCGGGAGGCGTTCCAGATCTTGTTGGCGAAGTTGCGCATGGCCTCGCACCGCTCGGTGTAGAAGCGCATGTCGTTGCCGGGGGAGTTGCCGGTGACGAGGTTGAAGCGCAGGGCGTCCGCACCGAACTGGTCGGCCATCTCCAGCGGATCGATGCCGTTGCCGAGGGACTTGGACATCTTGCGGCCCTTGTCGTCGCGGACCAGGCCGTGGATGAAGACGGTGTGGAAGGGGGTCCGGCCGGTCTGCTCGCAGCCGGAGAAGATCATGCGGGCGACCCAGAAGAAGATGATGTCATAGCCGGTGACGAGGACGTCGGTGGGGTAGAAGTAGCCGAGGTCGTCGGTCTTCTCCGGCCAGCCGAGGGTGGAGAAGGGCCACAGGGCGGAGGAGAACCAGGTGTCGAGCACGTCCGGATCGCGGTGGATGTGGGCGGAGCCGCACTTCTCGCAGACGGTGGCGTCGGTGCGGGAGACGGTCATGTGGCCGCAGTCGTCGCAGTACCACACGGGGATCTGGTGGCCCCACCAGAGCTGGCGGGAGATGCACCAGTCGTGGACGTTCTCCATCCAGTTGAGGTAGGTCTTGGAGAACCGGTCGGGGACGAAGCGGGTCTCGCCGTCCTCGACGACGCGGATGGCCTCCTTGGCCAGGGGCTTCATCTTGACGAACCACTGGGCGGAGATGAGCGGCTCGACGTCGTTGTGGCAGCGGTAGCAGGTGCCGACGTTGTGGCTGTAGTCCTCGGTCTTTTCGAGCAGCCCGAGGGCGTCGAGGTCGGCGACGACGGCCTTGCGGGCCTCGTAGCGGTCCATGCCGCAGTACTTGCCGCCCTGCTCGTTGATCGTGCCGTCGTCGGCGATGACCTTGATGGTCTCCAGCCCCTGGCGCAGGCCGACCTCGAAGTCGTTCGGGTCGTGGGCGGGGGTCATCTTGACGCAGCCGGTGCCGAAGTCCATCTCGACGTAGTCGTCGGCGACGATGGGGATCTCGCGGTCCATGAGCGGCAGCATGCAGGTCTTGCCGACGAGGTGCTGATAGCGCTCGTCGTTCGGGTTCACGGCGACGCCGGTGTCGCCCATCATGGTCTCGGGGCGGGTGGTGGCGACGACGAGGTAGCCGGAGCCGTCGGTCAGCGGATAGCGCATGTGCCAGAGGTGGCCGGGCTTATCGACGTACTCGACCTCGGCGTCGGACAGGGCGGTGGCGCAGTGCGGGCACCAGTTGATGATGCGGCTGCCCTTGTAGATGAGGCCCTTCTCATACAGCTCGCAGAAGGTCTCGCGGACGGCCTTGGAGCAGCCCTCGTCCATGGTGAAGCGGGCGCGGTCCCAGTCGCAGGAGGCACCGAGCTTCTTCTGCTGCTCGACGATGCGGTCGCCGTACAGGCGCTTCCAGTCCCAGACGCGCTCAAGGAACCGCTCGCGGCCGAGGTCATAGCGGGTCAGGCCTTCCTTGACGCGCAGCTCCTCCTCGACCTTGATCTGGGTGGCGATGCCGGCGTGGTCGGTGCCGGGGACCCAGAGGGCGGCGTAGCCCTGCATCCGCTTGAAGCGGATCAGGATGTCCTGGAGGGTGCAGTCCATGGCGTGGCCCATGTGGAGCTGACCGGTGACGTTGGGGGGCGGCATGACGATGGTGTAGGGCTTCTTCTTCGCGTCGCGGATGCCCGCGAAGCACTTGTTCTCCTCCCACTGGGCATAGATGCGGCCTTCGACCTCGCGCGGCTCGTAGACCTTGGACAGTTCTCTTCTCATATGATCTCCTCCTGTGTGGATGTGGTCTTATAGCTCCTGGATGGGGAGCTTGGTGTGCATGCCGATGAAGGACTTGAAGGACAGGGGGTCGCCGGTGGTGAACCCCTGCTTGTCGAGGATGACGCCATGGCTCTCGTCGAGGAAGATGGCGTACCACTCGCTGTCGGCGACGACGGCGTAGATGCGGTCGTAGGGATAGCGCTCCGTCCCGGCGGCGGTGTGGCAGAGCATCTCGTCCTCGTCGAACTCATACCGGCAGTCGGTGACGCCGCGCTGGAGCTGCCGCTTGGACGAGCGCAGCTGGAAGGACCGCCAGGAGATGGCGACGAGCAGGAGCAGCACGCCGTACAGCAGGAGCAGCTGGCCGACGATGGCCTGGTAGCGGTAGACGAAGGCCCCGGCGACGAGACCGGCGACGCCGCAGACATAGCACAGCGCGCGGGTGCGGCGGGACTTCTCCTTGCGCACGCTCGCCTCGGCGAGGCGGTTGAGGGCGACGAGCGCCCGCTGGTCGTATACGGTCCGGTTGACGAAGGGGAACAGGGACTCTTCCATGAAGATGCGCCTCCTTTTTGGATGATGGGACGAAAAAAGCCCCAGATCCCTCTCTCATAGGGACCCAGGGCGGAGCTGTGTTCCGCGGTACCACCTGGCTTCGGGCCGGATCGGCCCGCACTCGATCGTTCCCGTAACGGGGGACACCGGCCCGGGGTACTGACGCCTTCCTCCGGGCAGCTCCGGGACGACCTTCCGCAGCGTTGGGGGGAGACTCTCACCGACCGTCCCCTCTCTTGGCCCCATGCGCGCCGCGTACTCCTTCCCATCCTTGCATTTCGCTTACCAGATAGTATAAAAGGCTTTTCGCCGCTTGTCAAGCGGGAGAGACGAAAAAGCGCGCCCGGCGGGCCGAAAGGATCGCCGGGCGCGATATGGGCGTGAGATCACTGCGGGGCGCAGAGGATGTCGTTGGCGACGGGGCGGTAGAACAGCTCCGTCACGGCCTGCCGGTCCCGCGTCTGGCCGAGGCACCACATGAGCTTGGCCACGGCGGCCTCGGTGGTCATGTCGTAGCATTCGAGCACGCCCAGGTCGCTCTTGAGCCGGTGGCCGACGTTGTAGACGAGCAGGTCGCTGCCCTCGTTCTGCACCTGGGTCGTGACGACGACGATCTTCCCGGCTTGCTCGGCGCGGCGGACGTGGTCGTAGAACGGTCCCTCCGGCACGCCGCCGACGCCGTAGCTCTCCACGAGCACGGCGTCGCTCTCGCGGAAGGCGAAGGACAAAAACTCCGGCGAGAGGCCGGGGATCAGCTTCACCAGCGACACCCGCCCGCCGAGTCTTTCGTAGAAGACCGGCCGCGCGGCCGTCTCCGGCAGGACGTAGGGCACGAGCACCCCGTCCCGCACCATGCCGAGGACGGGATAGTTGATGCTGGAGAAGGCCCCGTAGCTCTTGGAATAGGTCTTCCTGGCCCGGGTGCCCAGCAGGACCGCGCCGCCGAAGACGACGAGCACGCCGCCCATCCGCCCGTCGCAGGCGGCGGTGAAGCTGTCGAGCAGGTTGCTCTTCGAGTCGGTGATGTCCATGTGGATCGGCTTCTGCCCGCCGGTCAGGACGATGGGCTTGGGGCTCTTCTGGATCAGGTAGCTCAGGGCGGCCGCCGTGTAGGCCATCGTGTCGGTCCCGTGGCAGATGACGAAGCCGTCGTAGTCGTCGTACCCCTCCCGCACGGCCGCGGCGATCGCCAGCCAGTGCGCCGGGGTCATGTTGGTGGAGTCGATGTTGCACACCTGGACGCAGTCCACCCGGCACAGCCGCTCGACGGAGGGGATGTACTGGAGGAAGTCGGCGCCGGTCAGCTCCGGATCCAGCCCGACCTCGGTCATCTCCGAGGCGATGGTCCCGCCGGTGCCGATCAGGAGGATCCTCTTTCTCTCTTCCATGCGCTGGCCCTCCTTCAGTAGGGGACGACGTCGGTCGCCACGAGGATGGTGTACAGCAGCTGCGCGGTCTCCCCGCGGGTGGCCGCGCCCTGTGCGTCGATGTCGGCGGGGTCGGCCCAGAGCATGGAGAGCGTCTGGCCGAGGATGTTCTTCTGGCTGCTGGCCAGGAGCCAGACCCAGCCCTCCGCCCAGTCGCTGTAGCCGGCGGGGACGCCGGTCTCGTCCGGTACGGCCTTGGCGGCCTCGTAGAAGTTGGAGTTGATCTTGCTGGCCAGTCGGCCCAGGACGGCGAAGAGCTGCTCGTGCGTCACCTGCCCCTGCGGGTCGAAGCGGCCGCCGCCCACGCCGTCGAGATAGCCCGCGGCGCACGCGGCCCGGACGTACGGCGCGTACCAGGACCCGGCGGGCACGTCGGAGAAGACCGCGCCGTCCTTCGGGACGGTCAGGTCCATCGCCTGGACGAGGAGGGCGCACAGCTCGGCGCGGCTGAGCCCGTTCGCGGGCCGATAGCTCCCGTCGCCGTAGCCGTGGAGCATCCCGTAGGTGCACAGGGTGTTGGCGGCGTGCGCGCAGTCCAGCCCGTCCACGTCGGTGAAGGCGCGGGGGCGATACGCCGTCAGACCGGCCGCCGCCGCGAGGTCCGCGGCGGTGCAGGTCTCCCAATCGGAGCCGCTGCCCAGGAAGACGGCGCAGCCGGGCGGGACGGCGGCGAGCAGCTCCGCGAAGGCGGTCTGCCGCTCCGGCGCCATGGCGCGCTCGAGATCGACGTACCAGCGCCAGCCGCCCAGGTGCAGCCTGGCCCAGCCGTCGTTCGTCCCGTCGGTCGGGCCGACGGAGGAGAAGAGCCGCGCCACGTCGAGGGCGTCCTTGGCGGGGACGAGGAGGTCCGGGACGACGCCGAGGGAGTTGGCGGTGGTCCCGTCCCCGTCGTAGTACTGATAGCTCGTGATGCGGATGGCGTCGCCGTCGAAGACGCCCGGCTCCTGCTCCTGCGTGAGCACGACCTGGGCCACGCCCTTGCCGTAGGTGTTCGAGCCGATGACCATCCCGCCGCGCTGGTCCTTGACGGCCAGGGCGAAGATCTCCGCCGACGAGGCGGTCGAGCCGCTCGTCAGGGCGATGACGGGGGAGAGGGTCAGGCTGTCCTGCTGGGAGACGTAGCGGTAATACTCGTCCTTCCCGTCGCGCAGGTAGACCATGGTGCCCTCGCCGAGGAAGACGCCGAGGGCCTGGGTCACGGCGTAGACGTCGCCGCCGCCGTTGTCACGCAGATCGACGATCCAGACGTTCGCGTCGTCGTACGCCTGGATGCCCTCGGTGAAGTGGCCGAGGGTCTCCTCGCCGAAGGTGGTGCAGACGATGTAGCCGGTCGTGCCGTCCTCTAAAAGCTCCGTCGTCGTCGCGGGGATGACGACCTTCGCGCGGCGGGCGGTGTAGTCGGCGCGGCTGCCGTCGGCGTGGGCGACGGTGAAGGAGACCTCGGTCCCCACCTCGCCCTTGAGCCAGCCGGAGATGACCTCGGGGGGCTGACCGGCGGCGGAGGTCCCGTCCACGGCGACGATCGTGTCGCCCGCGACGAGGCCGAGCGCCTGCGCGGGGGAGCCGTCATAGACGCCGACGATCAGCAGGCCCTCGTCGGCGGGCAGGGCGGAGATGCCGATGCCCACGACGGAGGCGTCGGCCATCGACGCCTGGAAGGAGGCGAACTCCTCGGCGGTCATGTAGACGGTGTAGGGGTCGTTGAGGGCGGCCAGGACCTCCTCGACGGTGTCGGCGTCGAGGACGGCGTCGGGCAGCTCCTCGATGTAATAGGTCCGGAGCAGGTCCTTGAGCTGGTCGGCCGTGAGCGCCTGGGCCGCGGGGGCCAGGAACAGGGCGGCGCCCAGCGCGAGGGCCAGACAGCGTTTCCAAAGTGTCTTCATCCTGTTCTCCTATGGTCCGAGCGGCCCGGGCACGGTGTCCGCGCCCGGGCCGTCGTATGGTCTGTATGTGGGAGCGCTGCGGGACGCACTCAGCTCCAGCGGGCGATCAGCTCACGCAGCTGGGCGGTCATCTTGCGCAGATCCTTGTTGCTGTGCTCCTTGCTGCCGTGGATGAGGGCCATGGCGTCCATCGCCGTGCGCTCCAGCTCCTGATAGGCCGAGGACATGTGGCCCTCGGTGGCGAAGCTGGGCTTCTTCGGCGCGATCTCGACACCGGAGGCGAGCATCACGTTGGCGGCCAGGTCGTAGACCTCCTCATACAGCGGGGCGTGGGCGTGGATCCCGCGCTCGCGGAGGGTGTTGGCGAAGATCTCGGTGACGGGCGCGTCGCCGTGGACCACGAAGACCTGCTTGGGGGCGGGGTCCTTGATGTGGTCGATCCAGCCGAGCAGATGGGTCCGGTCGGCGTGGGAGGAGAGGCCCTTGAAGTTGTAGATCTTGGCGTTCACGGCGATGTCCTCGCCGAAGAGCCGGACCAGCTTGGCCCCCTCCAGCAGGTGACGGCCGAGGGTGCCCTCGCCCTGGTAGCCGACGAAGACGATGGAGCACTCCTCCCGCCAGAGGTTGTGCTTGAGGTGGTGGCGGATGCGCCCGGCGTCGCACATGCCGGAGGCGGAGATGATGACCTTGGAGGACTTGTCCATGTTGAGCAGCTTGGACTCCTCGCTGGTGGTGGTCATGCTCAGGCCGGGGAAGGTGAACAGCCGCTCGCCGCCCTTGACCAGCTCGATGGCATCCTCGTCGAGGTAGCCGTGCAGGTCGCCGTCGAAGATCTTGGTGGCCTCGTTGGCGAGGGGGGAATCGACGACGACGGAGAAGTCGGGGGCGTGCTTGACCAGGCCCTTCTGCTTCATCTCGCGCATGAAGTACAGCAGCTCCTGCGTGCGGCCGACGGCGAAGGAGGGGATGATGACGTTGCCGCCGCGGGCGAAGGTCTCGTCGATGATCTCGGCCAGGGCCTCGGTGTACGAGGCGACGGGCTGGTGGTCGCGGTCGCCGTAGGTGC